>JAJZNX010000015.1 GCA_021852275.1 Planctomycetota bacterium
TCAGACCCACTGCCGGGGTATGCGCCTCACTCACGCCTCGCTGGCGGCCAAAATTTCTGCGCCGTAAAACACGAATTTATTTTTGCGCGGTCCCTTACGTACTTTTCCCTTTGTGGTCCGAATCCGGGCAAGATGGATATTGGTACCTGATTTTATTTATAGCAATGTTTTGTTTTCTTTCTGGTCCTGGGGTCGCGGCTGATCGGCTCGGCCAGGTCTTCCAAGGCCTCCAGGAGTTCGGTATCGTCGTCAGCCAGACCATCATCTTGATGGGCGGATCAATCAACAGCAGCCACTCTGCCGTGTTATTTCTCCTCTCCGCCGTCGGAAATATCACCAACACCCGAAACGGAAACTCGGTGAGTTGTTCACGGCTGCCGCCATGACTTTCGGCAAATCCGCCGCTCCGGTAATCGGCAAGGTACGCTGCGGCCCGCGGGACGGGAGTTGGGAGTACAACGGTTAAAAGTGATCGGCGGTCAGTCCCGATTGGCGACTCCTGTCGCGGAGGCCTGTCCCGGCCGCGCCGGGAGATTTCGGCATCCATGCCTTAACAGTAGAGCTCAAGGAATATAACGGGGCCGGGGCGTGATAGTTAAGGCGGGGTCTGAACGTGGCTCTGATCATGACTGGCTTGCTTGAGCAATTGCTGCACCAGCGAAGAACCCCCGAGCTTTTGAATGAATTCCAGTCCGCCATCGTTTTGGAGATAAATTTCGTAGAGTTTGCCGGGGCGCACGGGCAGTGACACGGCCTGTTGCTGCACGAGTTGCAAGCCGAATTTAGGGCACTCACGCGGATGTTGCATCAGCATACTTATATGGGCCCATAGCTGGCGTTCCAGTCTATTCGGATGTCCAATTTTATTGGACAGAACCAGCGGTACGCCGCTGGGGCCATACAAAGAAGTGCCCTGGTCGGGCGATTGTTGGTTGGCGTAGATGCAGCGGAAGAAGGCCAGAGATTTACCCCGGAGCAAATCTCCGCTTTCCACATATTTATCCTGAAATTTAAGCACAAACCCATCCACGAATGGGGTATGGCCGGGGATTACAATTTTTTTCATCGGAAGCGGCACCGGTTTGCCGTTGGCACCAATGGTAAATTCCCGCCAGAGCAGTGTGGTTTGCAGCACTTTTCCGGTACCGGAAATAACCTGCCCATCCACGAGCAATTCAGCCCGGCGGGTGCGACCGGTAAGGCGATTGATGATGTTTCGCAGTTCGGCCCGTTGGCGCAGGAGCCGAGCCAGTTGCGATTGGCGCGAGATCAGGTAATGCGTGAGACTCAACGCCAGGGCAATAAAAATTGCCAGAATAACCAGTCGGAGCACTTTTGCAAAAAACTTTTTCATACGCCATACCACCTGCCACCAACCTGGACAAACGCACCACAGGGTCAAAAGATGCAATTGCGGAGGACTGAACCGCTTTCAAGCCATGAGTTGGCATTGGTCAACAGGGCTGCGCCTTAGCGCAGTTCGCCAAGCTGATGGCCCCACATCGCCTTCATTTTTGCGGCGGTGGTGGGGAGCCATACAGACCCATCGGCATTGGCCATCTTGATGATTCGTCCATCGGAATCGACCCAAATCCGGGTAGTAAAGGGATTGAGCCGACTCATGACTTCAAAAGCTGTTTGCCGGGATCCATTGATATTCACCCGCTTTTTACCCAGTACGGCCAGGACGTTAAGGCCCAGGTGGGAAGTACTGGTGTCAAAAACCACAAAGGCCATTCGGGAGGGTTTTTTAAGGTTGACGAGTCTGGGCCAAAGATATCCGAGCACCGGCGGCAACACCGCGGGCATTCCCGGGCCGATGGAAAAAATGAGCGGTTTGTTATCCTGCCCCACGGTTACCGCGTCACTTTGGCGCGAGATGTGAATGAGGCAGCGATAGACCAATTGACCGGTGGGATGGGCCCTGTGGCTGAGGATCGGGAAAAAGCCGGATTGTTCCACGCCCAGTTCTGTTTGCCAGTGCACTTCCTTACCCGGGAAGGGATTGGGAATTCGCACGAGGGTGGCCTTTTTGGTTTTAGGATTAATGACCACCCGCGTGTCATGGAGCATGGCGAGTTCTTTATTGCGGAAGGGCATGACTGTTTCCGCTTCATCGTAAAAGGTGCTGTAATCCAGCCGCGGCCCTTTGGAAGCCGGCTGATGATGAAAGGCCCAGAAATTAACGGATTTACCCAGTTCCACCACGCGGCCGGGCAGAAAGGTTCGGGAATTGGTGGTAACAAAGACGCCATCAAAGCCATCCTGGTGTCCGGCGTAGGCATGGAGCCGCACGTAGCCCACATCGGAATGCCTGATTTGCACGCGGTACAAATGCGGCAATTTATTCAGGCGCTGCAGCAGATGATGAACGCTTTGGTGCTGGAGCCAGCGGCGTCCGGCGGCAATGGCCTGGATTCGTCGCAGCGCTATTTTTTGCTTGTTGAGCAGGCGAAAGGTGGGTATCACCTGCTGGAACAGGGGCATGGTGGTGGTTTGATCGGCGGCGGGGGAAAAAAAAGTGAGCACATAAAAACGCTGCGGGGTTTGCTCGACAATGAGTTGCTGTCTAAGCAGGCTGATCGGGGCGTGATTGGAGATGGCGGAAAACTGAACCACGATTTCCGCGGCTGATCGGCCCGCGACTTTGAGCCTGGTGTTTTTGATGAGCCGCAACTTCTGGAAATTCTTTTTCGCCAGGGCAATGGTTTCCCGGGCCAGTTTTTCCAGCGTTATTGGGTGGGCCATCAGGCTCAGGTGAACGGTCATGCCCCAGTGCCGCAAGGCGTAGGTGTAGGTAGCCAAGGTCATGCCATGGCGGCCGGTGCCGCTGAAGTGGTCAGGCAGGCGCAGTTCAAAACCATCGGCATCATCGCGACAGGTGGGGCCCATCTGTTCGGGTATAAAATGGGCGTGTTCTACGTAATAAGGTACCGCAGCTCGCACTCGGCCGGGGCTGGCCAGCCCCCAGAATACACCCACCATTAAGCTGGCGAGGGCGAGACTGGTGCGGACTTGTCGGATGATCTTGGAAATACGTTGCATGAGCATACCTGTTGCATAGGGGCACAAAACCATCAGAGGGTCTGGGCCGTTAATTGGAAAGCTTTTCCAGGCGTCCCAGGAAGTATAAGAAATAAATATTATCCCGCGCGGTTCGCTGACCTGTTCCGGTGTAGGATAAAGCCACCAGCTTATTTCCGCGCCGGAAAGCACCGAGCAGTACAAACCCCGGTTGATTTGGGGTGACGCCGGAATACCAGTAAAGGGTAGGCCGGTGGGGGGCCTTCTCCACATTGTGATTGGTCCATTGCAGGGGCGGTAGTTGGCGGGCTACTTCCTTATACAGGTTTTGGCATGTCGTTTTGACGGATGCGGTCGTACCCGCATCCGGTAATGAGAGCGCAAACCTGCAGATAGTCCGGCGGTTGGCAGCGGGGCCTTGCTGCCAGGCCAGTATCGGCGTTACAGGGCTTAAATGCAGCGAGGCCGGCGATACCGGTGCAAATCCGACGGCCTGAATGGTCTTATTCATCGCGGCCGCCGCCTGTTTGGCGTTATCCGCCTGGCGTACTTTGGTGAGAACGTAAGCTGATCCAAGGCTGAGTGCCAACAGCAGGACCATAAAAACAGGCAGGCCTATTTTCCGGAAAGAGGTTAATTTTTGGGAGTCCATCATGGGGGCGATTTTACCGTAAACCGCCAGGCAATGGTAGCGGCAGGGTAACCGTTCACGAAAGGGCGACCGGGCAGGCTGGAAGCCCGCACCACAAGTGGTGTCCCCGCTGTTGAGGACGCCACCACTGCCGTAACGCTGATCTGTTGGCATGGCCGTGAACGGTTACGCGGCAGGAATGGGACTATTGGGATTATCTTGGGCCCAAGACGTTTTATTCAGCACGGTGGATTTCAGAAATGGGCGGAGGCGGCCTGTTCGTCGGCATGATAACTGGAGCGGACCAGCGGGCCGGATTCCACCACAGTGAAGCCCAGGCCCAGGCCCAGAGTTTTCCAGCGGGCAAATTCTTCGGGTGTAACCCAGCGGTCAATGGGTAAATGGTCTCGCGTGGGCTGCAGGTATTGGCCCAGCGTGAGAATATCCACGTCGGCGGCACGAATATCTTTAAGGGCTTGCAGCAGTTCGTCCGGTTGTTCGCCAATGCCCAGCATCAGCCCGGTTTTGGTGGTAAAGCCCTGGTCCTTGGCGCGCCGGAGCAGTTCCAGGGAACGGGCATATTTGGCCTGCGGGCGTACGCGCGTATACTGGCTGGCTACGGTTTCCATGTTGTGGTTAAGAATATCGGGCTTGGCCGCCAGTACGCGGTCGAGATCCACCCAGTGGCCGCAAAAATCTGGAATTAGCACTTCAATGCGGGTGGTCGGCGAGGCCTGGCGGATGGCGCGAATGGTATCGGCCCATATTGCAGAACCGCCATCGGCCAATTCATCGCGATTGACGGAGGTGATTACCATGTGCTTGAGGTGCAGCTTGGCGGCGGCTTGGGCAACACGTCGCGGTTCATCCAGATCCAATACGGGTGGACGGCCGGTGGCGATATGGCAAAACCCGCAGCTTCGCGTGCAGACATCGCCGAGAATCATTACGGTGGCGGTGCCCCGGCTCCAACATTCGCCCAGGTTGGGGCAGCGGGCCGATTCGCAGACGGTGTGCAAATGATGTTCATCTACAAGGGTTCGCAGGCGGGTGTAGCCGGGGCCGGCGGGAAGTTTCACTTTCAGCCATGTGGGCTTGCGGCCAGGCTGCGTATGATCGGGTGGCCCATTGGGCACAACCGGCAAAGGAACGGCTGGTTGTAAATTAACAGGCATGGCTTTTCCCGGAATCGGCGTCTTGGTTGCGGCAGTGAACCGCTGCGCCAGGCGGTTTGCCAACATTGTTTAGTATACTCGCCAAACTCATGCTTTCCCACTGCCAAGGTCTAAAATCCGCAAATCGGCAAATTATTCTGCATGGCAGTTCACGCAGGCCGTTGACCCTGACTTAGTCAACACGTAGGATTCAGTCGTAACCGAGAATGCCCGGCTTGCAATTTGACGATGCCGATGGGTTTTGCCTGAGCCGGGCGTAGGCTATGAAGACGATAACAAGGGGTGTGATTCATGTTTGCCATTGAAGTTTGCGGGGAATTTTGCGCATCGCACCAATTGCGTCTGCCGGGGGGAGGATTGGAACCGTTGCATGGCCATAACTGGAGGGTACAGGTGCAGGTTGGTTCACCGCGGCTTGACGATCTGGAAACGGTGATGGATTTTCATGTACTGGAAAAAGCGCTGGCTGGCATTCTTGCAGGTTTTAACCATCGGCATCTTAACGATATTCCACCGTTTGATGCAGATTATAATCCATCGGCGGAGCGCGTGGCGCAACGCATTGCGGAGCTGCTGGGGCCGCATATTGTTTCGCCGGCCCGGCTGATTCATGTTAAAGTCAGCGAGGCGAGTGGCTGTTATGCGTTATTTTTACCATAAATGTTGTCTGCGGGAGGTTTTGCGCCGGGCCGGCGCGGCGGTATAACAGGGGGCATGGCAACACCGGTGTATCCTGTTTTTCTACATTTAGCCAGGCAGCCTGTGCTTATTGTTGGGGGTGGGAAGGTGGCTTTGCGGAAAGCTCGGGGGTTGATGGAGGCCCAGGCAGCCATTACGGTCGTGAGTCCGGTTTTGGCGGCGGAATTGGCCCAAATGCCGAACGTGGTGCTTCGGCGGGAAAAATATCATTCATCCACTATAAGTCGGCTGGACATTCCGCAATGGCGGCTGGTGTTTGCGGCCACGGATGATCCTGCGGTTAACAGGCAGGTGGCTGCGGATGCCAGAAATCGCAACATTTTATGTTGTCGGTGCGATGCTTCGGAGGAAGGCGATTTTTCCAATGCCAGCGTCTGGCGGAAGGAGCCGGTGGTGGTGGCGGTGAGTACCAGCGGGGCTGCACCGCTTTTGGCGGCGAAAATTGCCCAAACGCTGGTGCAAACGCTTGATCCTTCGCTGGTGGAACTGGCGGGGTTGATGGATTGCTGGCGGGCGGTGGTTATGGCGGAGATTGCCGATGAGCAGGCCCGCGCCACGGTGCTAAGGCAACTCGGCGGGGATGAAATGCTACGCGAGCTGCAGAGTGGCGGTGCAGTGGCGGCGGGAGAACTTTTTCAGCGTTACCTGGCGGCGGCCAAATTCGGCCCGCCTGGCGCAGGGGAAAAAACGACCGCTGCGGATTAAAATAGGATGGCCAGGCGCGGCGACGGCTAGAGGTCCGGCGGATTATTCATGCTTCATGATACCCCCAACATTACCCATGTGGAATTTATCAGTTTGCTGGTAGCGGGGCTGTGCTTTGTGCTGGCATTTACTGCACAAGTGGCGGAATTGCGTCGCACGCCGCAGGCTTCCGAGGCCGCTTTTTGCCCGGGTATTTCCAAGGCATCCACCGCGTGGGTGGCAGGTGGAGCAATGCTGAGTGCGGCAATATTGATCTGGCGTGGCTGGCGGTTCGGCCTGTGGTCTTTGCCGTTGTCGGATTATTTTGACGCCGGCCTTCTGCTGGCGATTTTACTCACGGGTTTGTGGATGTGGTTCTGCTGGACGCGGCAGCTCAAAACGTTGGCCATTTTCCTGCTGCCGTTGACCGGGGTGTTAATTTTGGTGGGAGGCATACTGGGGGTGGCGGGCTATCGGAATTTTAATACCGCCAATCCATGGATCGCGCTGCATATCGGCAGCATTCTGATAGGCACGGTCTGTTTTGCCGCCGGGTGCGTGAGCGGATTGGGTTATCTGCTGGCGGACCGACAACTGCGGAAAAAAAAGGAGAATTGGCCGCTGCCTTCGCTGACCCGACTGGAGGCTTTTAATCGCCACGCGATTTTGCTGGGTTTTCCGCTGCTGACCATTGCGGCCATCACTGGAATATTCGAGGCCCTGAAAAATCCGCAGAGCATGGGGCCGGACTGGTACTGGTCGCCGAAAGTGATTCTTACGGTGGTGGCGTGGGCGGTGTATGCCCCGCTGCTGCACGTGAAGCTTACGCCGTCGTTTCGTGGTGCGCGGGCGGCGTGGCTGAGTATTTTAGGTTTTGCGCTTTTACTGGCGGTGTATGCCCTGGCTGGATTCGGCTAAGACATGGAACACATGATTAAATCCGGTCCGGTATTTCGGATGGTCGGCCTGAATCATCGGACGGCACCGCTGCTGGTGCGCGAGAACCTGGCATTTTCCGAGCAAGATTGCGCCGTGGCCCTGCGCCGCGTGACAGAGCTTTATCCGCAAAGTGAAGCGGTTATTCTTTCCACCTGCAACCGGGTGGAGTTATACGTGGCGGCCGGACCGCATGGCCCTACCCCGGAGCAGATGACGGCGTTTCTGGCGGAGTTTCAGCACGTATCCGCTCAGGAGCTACGGTCGCATACGTATGAGCACGAAAACCGGGCGATGGTGGAGCATCTTTTTCAGGTAGCCAGCTCGCTGGACTCGATGGTGCTGGGCGAAACGCAGATTTTGGCCCAGGTAAAACAGGCCTACCAGCGGGCGGCGGAGGCCAAAGCCGTCGGGACTTTGTTTCATGCTTTGTTTCAGCGGGCGCTGGCCGCGGCCAAGGATGTGCATGACCGGACGGAATTAGGCTCTGGCCGCACGTCGCTGGCTACCATTGCCGTGGCCCTGGTGCAACGGGTTTTCGACCAGCTTGGAGATAAAACGGTGCTGGTGATCGGGGCGGGAAAAATATCGCGGCTGGTGCTGCGGCAACTTGGCGCTCTACGCCCGCGAAAAATACTGCTGGCCAACCGCACACTCGAACGGATGTTGGACTTGCAGGGGGCTGGGGAAATGGAACTTGCGGATCTGGCCCATCTGGAGCAACTTTTGGTGAAGGCGGATGTGGTGCTTACAGGCACCGGGGCCACCGAGGCGGTTATTTCCGTGGACATGGTGCGCAAGCTGCTGAAAGCCCGCCAATACCGGCCGATGTTTATTGTGGACCTGGCGGTGCCACGCGATGTGGAGGCCGGGGTGGGTTCATTGACCAACATTTATCTTTATAACATTGATGACCTGGAGAAGCTGGCGGAAGAAAATCGGCGACGCCGGGGCGATCAGATTGCAGCTTCCATGCAGGTTATCCACCAGCATGCCCAGGAATTTCTGCATTGGTTTTCCGCCAGGAACACCGGTCCACTGGTTAAGCAGCTTTATGCCAACTGCCGGCGCATCAGCGATGCGGAGTTGGCGGATCTTATGGCGACCCATCCGGAATTTACGCCGGAGCAGCGCCAGGCGTTGGGCCGAACACTGCACCGCGTGGTGGGTAAAATTCTGCACCAGCCGGTGAGTTTTTTGACCGGTAAAACGCCGTCCCACGATCAGGTGCATCTGGCCGCGGCCATGGAAACTCTCTTTGGCCTGGGCGGCACAACGGACGGCGGCGATGCGGCCGATGGGCATGCGGCTGGCGAGGGGCCGCAATCTTCACCGGCACCGGAGGCATCGTCCGAAAAAGTCGGCTGACGCTTGTTACCTCACGGACCGGCTGATGAGAATGATCTTTAACTCCCAGTGCCCCTTACCGGTCGGCATCACCCGGGAAACAGGGTTTCGGCAGGGCATTAAAGGATCGTGTCCGCAACGTAAGGAACCGGGCAAAAATAACTTCGCACTTTCCGGCTGGCCCTTTTGGCCTCCAGCTTCGTTGTTCGCTCGTTTCAGACCCACTGCCGGGATATGCGCCTCACTCACGCCTCGCTGGCGGCCAAAATTTCTGCGCCGTAAAATACGAATTTATTTTTGCGCGGTCCCTTACCGACTTGATTTCAAGACTCTCGGAGATAATAATAATGATGGAGGCTTTGGCATGGGGCTCGCTCCGGCCATTGCCTTTACTTTTTTTAATCCTCCTGATTGGCTCGGTCCGACTGGCTTCGTAAGTCGTCCAGATACGTGATACCGTAAAGATTCCAGATTCCCGAACTATCGTTTTTTGGCTTTTCGCCAAGGAATTGCATCTCTTGAAGTTTGTTGGCATAGCGTACAAGTTCCTCACGCGACGCCTAGGGCATCGGGCCGCGTCGCCATCCCCAGCCAAGGGTATACGCCGCGAGGTCTGCAAGAAATACACCTGTCGTGAGTTCGGAGTGAACGAAGAACGGCTCTGGCACTATCCTGGCGCTGCGGTAGCGTCCATTTTGGGTCCCGAGAAAGTACGCGGCCATTTGTTGAATTAGTATTTTAGCTTTAGTTTTCTCCAATTCATCAAAAACCACCAAGCCGCGCTCGTGTAGTGGCCGGCTTTCCAGCAGGTAAAAATAACGCTCGAAAAGGTAAATATAATCTTTGCGCAACATTCCCATGTCGGGTCGCGGGGCTTTGATATCAACAATCGACGCGATGACTCGAGCCTCGTAACGGGCAGCGATGTTGATAACTTCATCGACAAACCCCAGCACCTGGCGGCTATAAGCAACAAGTTCACGTTCCGTTACGGCACTGGCCTGCGCACCGTCCTTGGATGCACTTATTCCCTTCATCAGGGCGGAATGAGCAAGTTCCGACAGTTCGCCCTTGGCTATCTCTACCTTCCGCTGGGCGCTCCTGAACCGTTTTCGTTTCAAGAGTTTTTTTGCCTTTAACTCGGTTACCCTGAGGTTACGCAAGTAATCGCCAAAAAAATCTTTTTCAGCCGCCCGTACTGCCTTCACCAGGTTCCACAGGTTGGCTTCGGACACTGCCACGCCCGCAAGCACTTCGCAGGGCATCTCGTGGTGGTCGTGACCGCTTTCATCAATGAATAACAACATTCGCAACTCTCGATCGGCCAGACTCTTACTTGCGGAGATTATAACCACCATGGCGTGAATCTGGTGTTTCACCGGTTGGGGCCAGTTAACCTGCCAATCGTCGGTCGCCCAAAAGGTTGCCGTATGCAATCGCTGACACCGCCCTCCTATCGTCGCGGACGGTGTTAAGGCCTCCCGGCGATAACGCCGTCGCCTTTCAGGGTGCGCCATTGGCCGTATTGCGTGGCTTTGGGGTGAAGGTGGGGCGTGTTTCCGGTTCCGGCTTTGTCGCGGCCGTAAAAAAACGGCTGACCCTCGTTTTTCAGGCCCGCAACTTTTCCACACGGCCTATTAAGTCCCGGGCGGTTGATTCGTCATTAGCTTCAGCAATCACACGGGCTATCGGCTCGGTATTGCTGGGTCGCACGTGCACCCAGCCTTGCGGCCAATCAATACGTACGCCATCCTGGGTATCTAATTTTTCAGATTTGAAGGCATCGCGTACCCGGTCGACCAGAAGTCGGGCCTGGGCGGCGGTCGATGGGAATTTGGTTTTTATCATCGTGTAGCGGGGCAAGTCCTGCACCAGTTCACTGATGGTTTGGCCGGTTCTGGCCAGCAGATCCAGCACGGTGGCCATGGCGATAAAGGAATCCCGTACCGGCCCTACCCGCAAGTCAATCACGCCGCCGTTGCCTTCACCGCCGATAACGGCACCAAGTTCGAGCATTTTAGCGGCCACGTTGGCTTCGCCCACCGGGGTTCGAATCACCTGGCTGGAAAATTTGGCGGCAATATCGTCCACCATACGGCTGGTGGATAGATTGGTTACCACGATACCTGGTTTGGCCAGTAAGCGAGCATAGACCGCCAGGGCCAGAGTGTACTCTTCACCAATGTAGTTGCCCTGTTCGTCCACAATGGCCAGGCGATCGGCGTCTGGGTCCTGGGCAAACCCCACCGCGGCTTTGTGCCGCCGCACTTCATCGCATAGCGCCCCCAAGTTTTCCTTTACCGGTTCGGGCGTGTGGGCAAAGAGGCCGGTGGCCGCTCCATTTTGATGGATCAATTCCACTGCGAGTTTACCCAGGAGCATGGGGGTGGCTATGCAACCGGCGCCGTTGATACTGTCTACCACTACACGGTAGCGGTGCTGGGCAATAGCCCGGGTGTCAAAAAATTGCAATACCGTCTGCACGTGATGGGCGTGGGCCCGGCTGTCGGTGGAAAAATGACCGATGGAATCAATCCCAGCCGTCCGAAAAAGTCTGCCCAGATAAATCTGGTGAATTTTTCCGACGGACTGACCCGGAAAGCCTATACCATCGGAGCGGAGAAATTTCAGGCCGTTGTATTCCGGTGGATTGTGGGATGCCGTGATAACCACACTGGCATCGGTTTTAAGGAACCGCCCCATCAACGCCACGGTGGGCGTGGCAGTAACTCCCAGATCAATGACGGACACACCCACCGCCAGCAGGCCTGAGGCCAGAGCCTGGGCGATCATGGGTCCGCTGGTTCGTGAATCGCGGCCGATCGCCACCCGTAAAGGTGCCGTACCGGAACCAGTATCGGCCTGCTGGAGCAGGAATTCACCCAAAGCCCGGCCAAAATCCAGGGCATTTTGGGCGGTGAGGCTATCACCAATAATGCCGCGCACTCCGGAAACACTTACAATTAACTCAGCCATCAAAATTCCTTTGATTTGTTTTCGCCATCAGGGGCATTCGCAAGATGAGACTTTGGCTATTGGCCGGCAGTGGAAAGTTTGGTGAAATAGGCCCGCACCGGATCGGCATAACCTTTGGGCACGCGGCCGATCATGGTGTCGGCGAGTTTGCGTTGTTTTTTGGCAATTTCCGGTGAATGTTCAACCACCAGCCGGGCCTGGGCACCGGTGAGCACTTTGGCCGCAGCCAGATTACGGGTGGCCATGCGGGCATAAATCATGGCCGTGTGGTAATGAAATGCGTGCAGGGCCTGATTGGCATTTTGCATGAGCACGGCGGCCTCAATAAGTTTGAAATTGTTGAAACCGGCGGCACGCATTTCCAATTTCAGCCGATCCGTCTGGTTGAGCATCGCTGCCTGCAGGCCGGCCATGCGTTTGATATCCTTTTGTTCGGCCAGCGGGGCTGGTCCTTCCAGACCCGTGCCACCCCATCCGGATTTTTTACCACCACCGGTGGCTCCGCCCGGGGGCTGATGGGAGGAGTCTTTGATACGGCCACTCTGAAACGGATCATGGGTAAGCCGGGTCGGGGTGCGGCGACCACCTTTATTGGTGGCGGTGGCTCCGACCATTTCGCCACTGCTGCGGCCTTCGCGTCCGGAACCGCTGCGTCCCTGAATTTCATCATTCTTGGGCATCTGGTTGCCGGTAACACCCTGAGCGCTCATATCGCTGATGGGGCCATCCATAGCACCCCAGCCGAGGCCTTTGTTCATCGAATCGTTCCATTTGCTGCCCAGGCTTTCCATGGAATGGGTGAGATCCTCTTCATGCTCGAGGAGTTTGCCGATCATATCCTGCAATTTTGCGGGCAGCGGAGGGTTGGGCACATCGTTTTGGGCCACGGGTTCTTCCATTTCCCATTTGTAGGTATCGGGTTGCTGGAGCAGCCATTTTTCAATGTTGGAGGATAATTTTTTGGCATCCTCCAGACCTTCCTGTTCCAGCGGCGTGGCAATTTTAATGGCTTTGATTTTCAGGGCGTTTTTGCTCATGGCCAGGGCAATTTTAAGTCCCGCCAGATCATCAAGCAGGGAGGCATTCGCGGAATCCTGCTCGGTGAGATTGCTGATATTGACCAGCGACTGATTCAGGAATTTGCTCCATTTATCTTCTAGGGCGGCCACATTTTTCAGGTTATGTTTGTCGGCGGCATCATATTGCGTAACGGGCTTGGCGGCCAGGCGT
Organism: Planctomycetota bacterium; assembly: GCA_021852275.1. Classification (GTDB taxonomy): domain Bacteria; phylum Planctomycetota; class Phycisphaerae; order WQYP01; family WQYP01; genus JABEVA01. The sequence goes on from JAJZNX010000015.1 coordinate 12,703, forward strand.
TCAGACATGTTGAGCACATCGCGCTGCTGCTTTTCAAGTTTTTTAAGCTCCAGGGCCAGATTTTTCCACGCCTGTCGGCCGGTGTTGGGGAACGAACTGCCCTGGTGCGATACCAGGGAAGCAACCTGAGTGGAGTGATTGGAGGCCAGAGCCAGCAGGGCCTTCAGGGCGGTGATGACATTGGCCTGATGATGATGCAGGCTACGGACCAGAAGCGGCATTCCGCCCACACTGGATACCGTAGTGATATTTTGTGCCCGAGTCATGGCGGTACGCGCATCCCCATGGGAAAGTACATCCAGAGCCTGCCGGATCATTTCCATTTGTGGCGTAAATGGAAAATGACGCGTGGTGGAATGCATGTAGGTGAGCAGCGATTTTTGTCCGATATAGACGTGCTGGGCCAGGATGTGCGCGGTTGGCAGTTCAACAGGCTTGAAGAGCACATTCGCCCGATCCCGCCAGCCCCGCTGCAGGGCCAGCATGCGTTGCAACCGGCCCTCCAGCCGCACCCACAGGCCACTGTGATGCCCAGCAGCAAGGGTACCACGGGTGATACGTATGCTGTACACCTGGCCCCGAGTGGTCTGCGGGCCGAGTTGTTGGCTGCCAAGATCCAAGTTGCGGTTATCGGTGGCCGTAAACCGGTAGCGGACCAGAGTTCCAGCCGGATAAGTGGCGGCGGGAAGGGCCAGGGCAAATTTCACTTTGGCCTGGGTGGCGGGACGGCCGTTTTCGGCATTGCCGATCGGCCAGCGCCGAATGGTGGTCAACGGTGCATTTTTGCCTGCGGCCACCTGCAGATGAATGGAGGTTAGGCCATAATCATCCAGGCCTTCGCCCAGCAGCGCCACGGTATTGCCGGGCGGTATGCTTAAATTACGATGTGGAATAAGATCATGCACGACCGGCGGATTATCCGGGATGGCCGTGATGACAAAACGAGAGTGATCTCCGGCCGATGTCCCGGCGACGCCATTGGCCGGAAATTGCTGCAGTGCTCCGCCGTTGGCATCATCGAGAATAATTGCAAAGGGCGTGGTGGCCGACAGGGTAAAGGCCGCGGAAAAGTGTCTGCCATCCGTGGATGTCATGGATATGGTATGCCCATGGCCTTGCTCTAGAATGGCGGTTGCTCCCACCATGGCATGGCTTATTGTCATCGAGATTTTAATGCCACTGCCAAGCGGAGCCGCCGCCTGGTCTGCACCGGCCTGTACGGCGGCACCGGTTAAAACCACCGTATGCGGCTGGAGTTGGGTGTAGGCGGGCGGGGTGATGCTGATGGCCATGGAACTCAGGTCAATTCGCGGCAGCACGGAAAGATGGTAATAATTGGATTCCGTGCCATTGACGGAAATCATATAGGTCATATTTTCCGCAACGCTGGGCAGCACGTAGCGGTAGGAGCTGTTGTTTTGACCAAAAACGATCATACCGGCGGTTTCGGTTTTACCGCTTTTGAAGCGAAGATGGATTTTCGCCCGGGCCAGTCGATTGTGCGGCACATGCACGTTGACCATGAAACTGACGCTTTGCCCGGCCAAAACGGTTTCGTTGCCGGGCAGGATGGAAAGAATCTGGGCGGTACCCTGCCGCGGTACAAAGCGGCCCGGCGCGGAAAGCACGCCCAGGCCATGGGCCATGGTGTTGGGGAATAAAATCGTCAAGGCCAGTGCGGCCAGCACGAATACTGCCGCCAGCAGCCACGGCCGGGTCTGCTGTTTCCAGGGCACCACGGAGGAAAGATTCTTGGATTGCAGACCGGCATGGATTTCGCGCAGGACCTGGGGAATCCAGTGCGCCCGCGGGTCGGCCAGGGCACCCAGAGACTGCTGATCGCCTAACTCGTCCAGTTCTCGGGCCAGCAGTACGGCATTAATCAGGGAGTTGTCCAATGGCAGTTTGCATTCCACCGCGCGCTGTTCGAGCCAACGGGCGATTTGGGCGTAGGCAGGTCTTTGCCAGAGTAACTCATGCAGAAATTTCCAATAGGCCACCGCCACGACCAGGGGTATCAAGGACAGGCCGGTCCAGCGAAGCCAGTGCGGCAAAGGCAGTGCCCCGGCCAGCAGAATAATTCCCGTTACCACGGGAATTACCATGGCCAGAAACCTGCCCACGGCTCCTATAATCAAGGCCATGCGGTATTGGTTGCCGGCTGAATCAAGCCGATCCACAATTCCTCTAAATTCGCCGTCGAAGGGCATGGATGGATCAATTGCGCTCATAAGCGGCTCCAGAGTTACCTGTGGCGAACCGATCTTGCGCAGCACCGCTGCGCAGGAGTTTTTAGTATAACGTGTATTCGGCATTTGCGTTGCCTTGAGATGGGTAAAATCGGTTCAAAAGGGCGGGGCCATGTCGCAATTTTGCCGGCGTCGTGGCCGATCTGGGCGTGCCGACGGATGTGGCGGCTGCGGTATGCGGAGCAGACGAACGTTTTTCATTAAGGCGAAACATTGGGACTTTGTTTCAATGCGAACACCAGCACCTGTCGCAGTTGGCCGCGGGCATCCATATCATTGTGAATGATGCCGATTTGCGAAAACCCCAGAGCCTGGGCGATTCGGATGACGTGGGCGCTTTTTTCGTCGCAGGTAAGGAGCAACTGGGCTGGCCTGAGTTGTGGCTGCACCACGGGAATAAGGGCGTTAGCGGCTTCGGCCATAAAGTTTTTTCCACGGCAACTGCTGCGCCGCCAGAAGCCGAGTTCCCAATTCGTGGGGCGGTCGCGGTTGCGGTACAGGGCCATCATTCCCACTGCGGAATGGCCAATGATTTCGCGCAGCACGTAGTCTACGCGCTGACCGTATTTGTTTTGCGTCAGCAAAGAGGCCACAAACCTCCGCGAGAATTTTTCGCTGTCGGATTTGATGGCCCAATCGCATGTGGCGCTGAGTTCCGCGGTGGATTCGGCCAGGGCGGTGTGAATGTCGGCGGTGTCAAGAAGCGTAAGGCGCGATGCAATGAGTCTTGGCGTGGTAAAGACGGCGGGCACTGTAAATGGAATCGGGGCATTAGTTCGGTGGTACGATAATTTCATGCACCAAGAGTATCGCAAATCAATGGCTGGTCCAAGCCTGGCAGGGTCGCCGCCGGGTGCAAGACGCGGCCATTTTTCCGAACAGAAATGACAAGGCCAGTTGAATCGCTGCTACGGTGAGGCCAGCGGAGCCTCTCTACGCATGGCGCAGGTCCGCGGCTGTTTGGCGTTGAGGAGCGGCTGCGGCTGCAAAGCGGCGTTGTTGGCAGGCTGATCTGGTGTGTATATTCAGGCGGCATAGGCCGCCGTAATCATCATTTGCACCAGCTTCCTGAATCCTGTGGGGCGTTTGGCCTCCTAACATTATATGCTTAATATTTAATAAAAATTTATTTGCATTTGTAACGCACATAGATATAATGCTGTCTGGTCAGACTTGTTGTGAGTCTGATCGGTCGAAAGATCGTCAGCGGTTACGGTGGTTATATGGAGGATAACATGTTTACCCATTGGATTTCTTCGCGTGGTTGCGGCCTGGAAAACAGCCTTCGGATTTCACAATGGCGACGAAAACCGCCGCATATGCCTAAGTTCGGGACGAAGCGCGGCATAAGGCCCAAGTATTGGGTATTGACGCTGGGGCTGTTGGCGGTTGGCGCATTGCCATCGGCCAGTCTTTCGGCGTCGCTGCTCGTTGATTACAAAGCCGTCAACTACAATCCTAACACTGGCGTATGGGCTGATTCATCGGGTAATGCCAATAACGCTACAACGCCCAATGGGGCAAGCTCGCCGACGCTGTTAGCTAACGCCACCCCCAACGGGTCTTCCGCGGTTAATTTTGCCATTGGCGCGCAGAGCGAATACCTGGGTATAACAACAGGTTTAGCGGCGGGCAGTGGGTATACCGTTTTGGCTTTTGCCGAGCCTACCGAGGCAACCTATTTTGAAAATGTAATAGGTGGTCCGACCGGAGCTATGACCTATCGCACTCAACCGACGAACGGCGTCAACTATCAGGTGCTGGGCAATAATCTAACCACCTTTGGCACATCCATTACCGGTGTACCGACGAGTGCATTTAGCATGATCGGTGTGGCGACTGACAACACGGGTAACGCAACTTTCTATTTTAACGGCAACACCGATGGAACCACCACCGGCAGTGATGCCTTCACTGCCCCCATCAACCTGATTGGAACTGCGCCGGCGGCTGGCCTTTTCACCGGCAACATTGCCGAGCTACAGATTTACAGCGGTGTGCTAAGCACCAGCCAGGTTCAGGCGGTCAACCAGACGTTCATCAATTTGTACGTCAATCCGGTGCCGGAGCCAACGGGTTTGGTGTTGCTGGCGGGTGCGGGTGCAGCGTTGCTGCGGCTTCGTCGCAAAAGTGCTGTGTAACGCCGACATCAGGCCCGCATTTTCATCTTGCCGACGTTGGGTCTGCGTTACACGGTGGCGGTTTCCAGCCTGTTGGCAGGAATGAGCCTGCGGCGAAGGTAAGGCGCGGCCCCTTATGGCCTCCATCGGCTGCATGGAATAAGCGCAATCTTATTCCTGCGGTGCAAGTTCCTGGGCATCGGCAATGTATTTTGGGCGGCCGGTGGCGATCTTATATTGAAGCAGCCGTTTCCGGCAGATAAAGTTTACCGGCAAGTCATCCAGGTCCGCTGGTCCAGCGTGGCCCAGGCCCGATCAAATTTCACCTTGCAGCCACCAGAATGCACCTGGCCAATGCGAGGCAAATCGCGGGCGGTTCGGGGTGGGTGGTGGCGGATGTTGACGGTTTGGCTTTTCCGGCACGTAGCGAAGAAAACCCGCATGAACATTGCGAAAACGGCATGGATCAAGGGGATTGTATGCACAGGCCGGAGTGGGATTCGAACCCACGAATCGCGGATTTGCAATCCGCTCCCTTAGTCCGCTCGGGCATCCGGCCACAAACGCATCAGGTAAAATAGCAGAAAAACTCTTCTTCGGCTACACTTCCTTGGCTAACACGCCCGGTTCTGCCTTCACTGGAGCGGGCCGGGGCGGGGCGGGGCGGAAAAGTGTGAAATGAGCTTGGCTAAAGGATGTGATTCATGGCGGATCTGCGAAAGACGATTGGCGAAAGTTCCTGGTTTGTGCGGGATCGATTCGGGATGTTTATTCACTGGGGGCTGTATTCGATGGCGGCCCGGCACGAATGGGTGATGCATCACGAAAAAATTCCGCCCCAGGACTATGAAAAAAAATACTTTTCACGTTTTGATCCAGACCTGTATAACCCGCAGGCCTGGGCGGATGCAGCCAGCCGCGCCGGCATGAAGTATTTTGTGATTACCACCAAGCATCACGAAGGATTTTGCCTGTGGGATTCCAAGCTTACCACTTACAAGGCCACGCGTACGCCGGCCGGGCGCGATCTGCTGCGTCCCATGGTGGAAGCGTTTCGCCAACGGGATTTGCGGGTAGGCTTGTACCATTCTCTGATTGACTGGCACCATGACCAGTATGTGATTGATCCGCACTTTGGGCCGCTGCGGGACCATCCGGATCGGGCCAAGTTCAACCAGGGTCGCAATCAGGCCAAGTATGCTGCGTATCTACATGGGCAGGTGCGGGAATTGCTGAGCCACTACGGCAAAATTGACGTGCTGTGGTTTGATTTCAGCTACCCCAAGCCGGATGGTTTGGGCAAGGGGCGTCAGGACTGGCAAAGTGAGAAGCTCTACAAACTGGTGCGTAAGTTGCAGCCGAAGGTGCTGCTCAACGACCGCATTGACCTGCCGGATAGCTGGGACATTAAAACGCCGGAGCAGGTGGTGCCGCGGCAAGGGGTGGTGGTGGACGGCCAGCCCGTGGTGTGGGAGGCGTGCCACACCTTTTCGGGTTCGTGGGGTTATCACCGGGATGAGCAATCATGGAAAAGTGTGGGGCAGTTGGTGGAAATGCTCATCGACACGGTAAGCAAAGACGGTAATTTGCTGCTGAATGTAGGCCCCACATCCCGGGGCACTTTTGATGAACGGACGATGGAGCGGCTTAACGGTATCGGCCAATGGATGGATCTGCACAGCCGATCTATTTACGGCTGCGGAGCTGCGCCGGCGGAATTTCCAGTACCGCAGGATTGTCGATTGACCTGGAATCCGGTCCGGAAGCGCATGTATGTGCATGTACTGGCGTGGCCGTTCCGGCATCTACACCTGGATGGATTCAAGAATCGGGTGGAATACGCCCAGTTGCTCAACGATGGTTCGGAAATATGCTTTCATCAGGACGGCCACCATGGGCTGAATTTCAAGGGTGTGGCCACACCGGAAACGCTGACCCTGGAATTGCCGGTGCAACGGCCCCAGGTTACGGTACCGGTGATTGAACTGTTTATGAAATAGCCGCATCTAACAATTGGCCCAACGGAACCGTTTGTCCCACCGGGTTATTGATCCGGCTTTTGGTGCGTCTTGGTTATGGGGTAAGGCCCAGCCGGGTGTATTGTTCCAGCGGTGCTTCATAATTTTTCAGATGGGCTTTGAGCCGCTGAATAAAATGGTTTTCGATCCCCTCATCGGTCAGCGGATGTTGCTGGCTAGGGTCGTGGAGTAAATCCCATAACTGATGTGGCCGGTCATATCCGTCCTCTTTCGTGGGGGCTTGGGGTACGCGGCCCGATGTGGGAATTTTATACAGTGGCAAGTTATAGGTATGGCCGAAATACCGACCCATTTCAATTTGCTCATGCACGGACCGTGGAAACCATCTATTCATGCCGGCCACGGGCATGGCGGTATAGGCATGGAGCGGGCCGCCATCGGGATTGATAGGATTACGCATGTAAAAATAGCGGCCATCGGTGATGTTGGTGGCCATGCCGAAATAGCCCAAAATGCCGTCTTTGCGTACGGGCTGGCCGGCGATGACGGGCCGAAGTGAGCGGCCATGGACAAACGGCGGTGAGGGCACACCGAAATAGTCCAGAAAGGTGGGCATGATGTCAATAGTCTGGGTCATGGTTCTGATACGGCCTGACGACGGGTTGCCATCGGGTGGTTTTATAATCAAGGGAATTCGGCCAATTTCGCGGTAGACAGGCATAAACACCTTCATCCAGAAGCCGTGCTCGGCGAGCATGGTGCCATGGTCGGTGGTGAAGATGATGAGTGTTTCATCAAAAATACCAAGCTCATCGAGCTTGGCGAGAATTTTGCCCAGCCAAAAATCCGTCATGGTAAGCAGACCGGCGTAACATTTGCGGATGTGCTCGACGGCGGCGGGTGATTCTTTGACCACGTCATACCTAGGCCAGTCAAAAAGAGGACCGTCCCAGGTGTCGTTATACATTTGTCGATATTTTTGGGTGCAGTAAAAAGGTTCGTGCGGGTCAAATATCTCCACCTGCATGAACCAATTATCCGCATGACGATTATCTTCCAGCCATTGCACAGCGCTGGCGGCCGTGCGGGGGCCGGAAAAATCTTCTTCTCGCAGTTGGCGCAGACGGTTTTTATAGTTCTGGTCATCGCGTGGGGTTACACGAGGATCAAGTCTTTCCGGCATGGCGGGGCGATCGACCAGAGAAACCCAGGGGTCATACTCCTGGCCGCGGAACAGTTCCCAGGTGTTAAATGCGGTGTGATAGTTCTCGCCGCCGAGTTCAAAATAATGGTAATGATCGGTTAATAAATGGGTGAAGATACCCCGATCCTGCAGGAGTCGTGGCAGGACATCATCGTAGGGTTCAACAGGGCCCCAACCGCGATAGATAAAATTATACCGGCCGGTGGTAAATTCGCGTCTGGCCGGCATACATGGCAGCGAACCGACCCAATGGTTATCAAATTGTATGCCGGAGTTTGCCAGGCGGTCGATATTGGGTGTTTTTACCCAGGGGCTGCCGTAGCAGCCCAAATAATCCTGTCGAACCGTATCCAACACTAAAAACAGAGCTTTCATGATGGGTGTCTCCTTGCCGGGGCCGCGCCGCTGGTCGATTATAAGGGATCGTGCAATGGTATGAAATGGTCATGTTTTGCGAAAATATGGAATAAATTGATTCCAAATAAAATTTTGTAATTCCCAATATGTTTCCTTGCAAACGTTTCGGATTCATGGTAGTATTTGGACAAGGGTGGACGAAAAAGGAAGCAGGGTGGGCGGCGGCAGTTGTGGAGAGCCATTGGGATTGGCGGCGGATTGGAATACAGGTGGCGACCATGCGAAGAGCAAACTCCAAAGCGTTCACTCTGGTGGAACTGCTGGTGGTGATCCTGATCATCAGTATTTTGATTGCACTGCTCTTGCCAGCGTTGGCGGCAGCCAGACAGTTGGCCTATATGGTGGACTGCGAATCGAACTTAAACCAAATCGGTATGGCGGAACAAATGTATGTGCAAACAACGCAAGACTTTATCGCAGATCAACCCTATTACATGGACAATATCATGTGGGATAAACAGCTTTACCCGTTTTTGTGCGACCGTAACCTGACGAATGCCGAGTTGACTGGCAGTCACTTGATCCCATCTCTGGCGTTGCCGGTCTTTATTTGCCCGGACGATCCTCCGCGGCCTGATTTGTTTGGCGCGGTGCCGCAATCTTACGCCATTATTCGCGGTCCTAATACACATCCCGGCATTTTTGGCCTGCTGGCCTATCAGGTAGAACCATACTATAAAGAAGGCGGGGTGCGGCTGTACCAAATTCCGGATCCTGCCGGGACGATCTATCTAACGGATGGCTACCTGGGCAATTATTCCAGCTATCCCACCAATGGACCGTTCCAAGGAGCTTTGTCGCCGCCTAATTTTATTAACACTCAGTATACCAATGCCTATACCAATGAACCTATTGTACCGCCGCACAGCGGTGGCACCTTCAATTATTTATTTTTGGATGGCCACGTGGAAAATTTGCGCTATGCCCAGACCATTGGCCGGGGCTCACTGGCCGTACCGGAAGGAATGTGGAGCGTGGCGGCGGGCGATTAGCTTGGCGCGGTGTTGCACACGTTACGGATATCAATGTATTACCAAAACACAACAGTGATACTGCTTTTTCAGGAGTTATCTGGTGCCAAAATTCAGGAATTTGAACGTGGTCGCGATGGTATTGATGTTGGCCATGGCGGGAGGCAGCGTGTGCCGGGCGTCCCAGGCGGACCAAGCCGCCAAAACAGATACGCTGGCGGCCAAGCGGCTGCTGCAAATGGTGGTGTTAAATCCTGGCCGGATGAATGCGGATCGGCTGCGTTTTCGTCCGCAACTGGTGCGGGTGTCCAAACTTTATGCGGAGAAGCACTACCGCCAGGCCCTGGCTGTTTTTTACCGGTATTATCTAAATAAGTTTGCGGCTCCGCAGCATTATGGCCTGCCCAGCGCATTGGCCAGTCCGTATCTGGCGTGGAGTTGCCGGCCATTTTGGTGTGTACCGCCGCTGTTTAGCACACATACACCGATCAAAGCCGTTGTGGCGGCGGCCAATGAATTGGTGCAGGGCCGCATGAACCTGGGCGGCAAAGATCTGGCCATTGGGTCTCCGGGCACGGTGAATTGGAATTATCCATTTCCCGCCGGCAAGCGTGTACCGGCCATGTTAAAGAATCCACAACTGCATCATTGGCAGGTGAATCCGTATCCAGCGTTGATAACGCTGGGTGGATTTAATCCGCTGGTGCAAGCGTACATGCTGACCCATAAAAAGGTGTACTTGACGACCTGGGTGGCATACGTGCGAGATTGGTGCGCCCATTGCCATTACCTGGGGCAACTGAACCCATTGTTTGTGCCGGATGGCATTAACGCCCAAATCGGGGCGATGCCCATCAGCTTTATGCGATTGTTGGAAGGCATTAAAAGCGTGAATCCGGATATTCAGCGGGATGTACCGCCCGCACTTTTCGCCGAGGCTTTGCGTAAGATGTATCTGGAATCTCTGCTGCCCGGCGTAGCGTATATTCGTTCCAACACCCACAACTGGACACCGGCCTCCAGCGCGGGTCTAATGAATCCCATTGTTTTTGACGAGTTTAGCGGTTCGGCCACGTTGTTTCGTAATATTGTCCGGCGCAGCATTGAAAATGTGGAAACTACGGAAGCGTTTCGCGATGGCTCGGAGACGCAGGAAGACCCTTGGTATAATAAACAGGATTATGTCAATATCTGGTGGATGATGCGACTGTTGGATTCACGCCGGCTGATGGTTCCACCCTGGCAAATGATTTCCTGGGAATCGGCGGTGGCCAACAATCCTTATTTCCATCAGGATGTGCAACGGCTGCTGCGCCGCAAAAATAACTTTTTAATACATCTGCAGACCCCGCAGGGGCAGTGGCCCATAACCTTTCGCGGAGATACACGTCCCGGAGGTCCGATGCCCTACCCGTATTCACCCCAGGCGTGGAATAATCCGGTGAATGCCGCGATCATGGCGGCAATCCATGACCCGGCTTCAGGCATTGTTCCGCCGTACACGTGTGACTGGTTTCCTTACATAGGAGTGGCGATTATCCGCGATGGCTGGAAACCTACCAGTTGCTACGGGGCCTTGTTTTGCTCGCCGCATCCGCCGGGTTACGGGGCCTTTCGCGGCCGCAGCGATAACAACAGCTTCGGTCTGGCGGCCTATGGACAGGATTTACTGATAAACAACACCACCGGCCATTATATGTACCCCACTTCCCCGATGAAGGTGAATGGTTTTAACCAGTTCTTTGAGGCCGGAATCTATAAAGTTCCTTCTCCGGAAGGGCATAAAGCTTATGAAGTTCATGCCTGGCACACTCCGGCTCCTTGGTTGTGGTATGCTTCGCCGACGCTGAACCTGGCCGAAGGCATTTATGCCGGGCGCTGGGGGGATCTGCAGCGTCCGCGTACCGTGGCCGGCCCGTACGGTCCGGACCAGAGCATGCAGGGCACACTGACCAAAGCGCAGACTTTTGGCGGGGTGACTTTCCAAAGGCAGGTGATGCAGGTACGCCGGGCCAAATTGTGGATACTCACCGATCGGCTGCTTACCAAAAAAAATAACCACTACACGCAAATCTGGCGTTTTCCAGTTCCGCCCGCACCTTTTTCATTCCCGACGGCGTTTAAGCTGGCGGATATTCATATCAACGCGGCGGCCCGGTCCATCACCACTGATGAGCCTAATGGTCGCTTTAAGCCCTATCGCAATGCCCGGTGGTTGCAGCCGGTTCTCAAGGCCAATGTGCAACTATTGCAGTTTACGCAAGCCCGCCTGGCATATTCTTCCAAGGTGATCATACAACCGCCGATGGTCTGGAAGACCCGCAAATTTTATGTGCATCCGAATCTGGATCGCATTGCCGTGAAATGGCATGGCCGCGGCAATCAGCAAATTATCACGGCAATTTTAGTGGAGCCGCCGGGATCCACCCAAGGACTCAAAGACATTCATCAGTTGCGCAGCGGCAAGCAGGGGGTAGGCTTTCAGGCCGTTACGCCTAATGGCCTGCACGTGGCGTATCTGGCTTCGCCGATGGCGGATGATATCTTGACTTTGCCGCAGATGACGATACATGGGCGGGCACTGCTTGTAGCCGGTAGAGTTGGCATGGCCCTGGGTTGCAGCAGCATCAGCGTGGGAGGGAAAGCCGTGCAGGTAAGCTACCGCAACTTTGCTTTCCGCCTGGTGAGCGGCAATTTGACGAATGTGCATCCAATTCATCGGCCCATTGTACCGGTGAAAATTATGCCCAATACCACCGCGTTTGTCGGGCATCTGAAAGTGATGCTTAGCACGCCAACCGCAGGCGTGGTGATTCGCTACACCACCAACGGGGCCAATCCAACACCGCTATCGAAGTTGTATACCGGGCCGTTTACGATCGATCACACCGCCAAAGTGCAGGCCCGAGCTTACCGACCGGGAGTAACATCCAATCCGATGACCTTAAGCGGTATAAACGCCACACCCGCTACTGAAGCGGTATTTCACAAAATTCAGGTGCAGCCGGCATTGCCTTTCTGGATGGCCAGAGTTTGTAAGCCTGGCGTAGAATGTGCGTATTATCAGGCCGGCTGGCAACAGATGTGGTTGAACCTGCAAAATCTCAAACCCCAGAAAACCGGCGTGGTGAGTCACTTGTGGGATATGAAATTTATTCCCGCCACCAATCCGCCGGCAGGCAAGGCCGCAGCTCCGCGCAAAAAGTATTATGCCCTTGTTTACCGGGGTTATTTGACGATTCCGGCGACCGGCGTATATACCTTTCATGCCCCCAAAGTCTATTACATCGCCAGCACGGATCCCGGTTATCAGTTGCGGGTATATGTCGGACAGCACTTGGCGGAATGGAATCCATCCGAGCGAGTTCACGCTTTTGGCAACTGGAGTGTTGCTTTGGCCAAGGGGCCTCAGCCGTTCAAAATCGTTTATATCGATTACCGCACCAATTCCCCGCAGCGACTGAATTACCCCGGTATTCGCGACTATATCTGGGACGGTGTGCGGCCGAAGCTGGAAATTTCCGGCCCCGGTGTAAAAAAACAGCCGATACCCACGGCCTGGCTGGAATATCGTCCGTCTAAGGCCGGAAAGTAATTCGATTGGCGTTAACATAGGAGTCTCTTGATGCGTTGGCGTAACTCACTGATTGTATTCTGGACATTATTACCGCTGCTCTATCTGGGAGTGGCCTATGGGGCCAGTTCCGGGCACCGGGACCACACTGCTGCCATGCGCTGGTGGAAACAAGCTCGCTTTGGCATGTTTATCCACTGGGGTATCTATAGCGAAGCGGCCGGTTTTTGGCACGGCAAGCCGGTGCCGCACAGCGACGGCGCATGGATTATGGACAAGGCCCATCTTACCCGGCAAGCCTATAGCACACTGGCGGCAAAGTTCGACCCCATCGATTTCAATGCCGACAGGTGGGTCCGCATGGCCAAGCGGGCCGGTGCCAGATATATTGTCATCACCGCGAAGCATCATGATGGATTTTGCATGTTTCGCACCAATGCCACGCACTTCAATGTGGTCGACGACACCCCATGGCACAAGGACCCGCTGGCCATGCTGGCGAAAGCCTGCAATAAATACGGCATCCGCTTTTGCACCTACTATTCGATTCAGGACTGGCATAGCCGCTACACGCTGCCGGCTATCGGCAATCCGAATCAAGGGCATCCAACGTGGCAGCCCATGCGGTTTACCGCTAATGGCGGCGGTGAAAAGTACGTGCATTATGTGCAGCGGCAGGTGGGCGAATTAATTCGTCAGTATCATCCGAGTTTGCTGTGGTTTGATAATAATATCACGCGATCCTGGATCACTCAGCAGGGCGTGCATGTAGCCGGTTGGAGCTATGTCGATGCCGCCGATGTCTTTCACTTCGTACGTAAGCTGGATCCAACCATAATCATTAATAATCGGCTTGGATACGGCTTTGGTGATTATAAGACGCCGGAGGAGCATATACCTCCGGATGGTCTGCCCGGGGCATGGGAAACCTGCATGACCATCAACTGGACCTGGGGCTACAAACGTGATGATCATCATTGGAAAACGCCGACGGTCTTGATTACCAACCTGATCAAATGCGCCAGCGGTGGGGGAAATTTTCTTCTCAATGTAGGCCCCACCGGTAAAGGTATCATTCCGCAATCGGAGGTGCGGCGAATGCTGGCGATAGGTAAGTGGCTTAAAGTAAACGGCCAAGCCATTTATGGTTCGCATCGCACGCCTTTTGCCAAGGCTTTACCATTTGGTTATGCCACGCAAAAGCCGGGAATGCTATTTTTAGAAGTTACCCGCTGGCCTCATCACCAGCCACTGCTGGTGCCGATACGCAATAAAATACAAAGAGCGTATGTACTTGGGTTCCCGCAAGTGAAAGTAAAAGTGGAAAATGAACCACGCGGCCGTTTGTTGTATCTGCCCGGCAAAATGCCGGAGCCTGTGGCCACGGTTATCGCTTTGAAAATATCGGGTGCGCCGCATCCGTTGCCATGAGACCATCGCCGCAAGCATACGTTTCGCCGACGGCCTTTGTCGGCACCTGGGGCGCAATGCGAAGGAGCCGGCATTTGATTTTTCCAGCTTCTATCGTCCGGGCTGATCATGTATTTTCCGCAGCCACCGCCTTAAACCATTGCACCAGTTTGTAATTGGGTTGCCATTGGCCATGTGATGGTACCACCGTGGCGTTGGCATAGAGCATGGTCAGTGCATACTGAGCATATTTGGCGGCGCGCACGGGGTTGTCGGTTATTTTATACTGGCGTCCGCCGGAATAGGCGGAAAGCAGCACGCGATTGCGGCGCATCAGCCTCCAAGCTTGCTGCATAAAGGTGGGGCTTAGCGGGGCGGTGGCCATGAAATCATTCCATTGAGTCAGCGCAACGGGTTTATTCATACAGGCCAAAGTGTAGTCGACGTTGGTAAGTGTGGCCGGCTGTTTCCAATGGGCGGCAAAATGGCCATCCAGGGGCTTTTTGATCCAGCCATTGAGTACCGGGCTTTGGCTCCATTCGGTACTTAGGAATGGCTTATTGGTGAGTGTACGAGCGAAAGATAGCTGCCGGTGCATGGAGTCAACATCTTTAACATAAAGATGCAGGTCCAAGGCGGAAATATGGCTGTTGCGATTGGTCCATGCGCACAGCTCATGGGTATAGCCGGTGCAGGTCTTAATCCAGTTGGCAGAGGCGGCGTTGCAGCTCATCACCTGCGGGAGAATGTTAATAGCCGGGGCAGAAATTGGCAGGGTGGGGCGGATTTTGTGGATTTCCCTTGCAACGGCGGAATACCAGTCTAATACAGGAATTGCGCCGGTGGATGTTTTGTGCCAACTCCCCGTATTCAGGAAGAAGGTCAAAGGCTCATTATCCAAAGTTACGTAGTAGAGTTGATCCCCCATAATATCCACAAAATCTCGGACCACCTGCAGCCATTGCCGCCCCCGTGGTGAATTCACTGCGGGTATGGGCATGATGGGGTGCCCCCAATCGGCCCACAAAAAGGTGATCACCGTCTTAATGCCGGCCTTATGGAAAGCCCGTATAAGTGCAAAATACCAAGGCCAAGGGCCGTGACCAGCCTGAGCTTGACGAGCCTGCGCAATGATTTTTTGCAAGACGACGATCGAACTGATCAAACGCACGGCGTGGGCGTTAATGGCCCGCGCTTCATGCAAGGATTGCACGTCAAATCCGCCGAAAATTGTCTTGGCCGAGGCAGGTTTCTGATGCGGCGATTCCGCTGCGCGCAGGGCCAAGGGGTACCCGGAAATGGCGGCACCAGCCGCCAGCATACCCTGTACAACAAGGCGTCTGGAGATAGGGATCGATGCCGGCTGACAGGGCGTGCAAGCAGAAGAGAATAAGGCTGTATTGTGGTGATGATCATTCATGGGGATAATCTCCGCTACAGAAAAAAATGGTGAAACGCCAGCCGCCGGCAACAGCCGATCTTGGTGCGATCCAGCCGATGCTATGGGGCAGGTTAACGCTTACTGGTGGAGATGTCAATCCAATTATTTTGGAATAAGATTATTCCAAAAAATGGTTGAAAAATTTTGTATTATTTTATTTGACATGCCGGTTGCGAGTTGTTAAATTGAAAGTGTAATAGGTAAACCGTTGTGGTTTGCCGCTATTCTTTGCGTTGTCTGGCCTGATCAACCGATGTCGGTACGTGCTGCACAGGGTGCGTTGGGCCGTTAGAGAAAGGGTACTGTTATGAAAAGCACGAATCAAACCAAGGGATTGAGATTGGGCCAGGGAATGGCATGGCTGGCAGGAGCGGTGAGTTGCGTCAGTATGAGCGTCATGGCGGCCGGGCAGGCGCGGGCGACGGTTTACTTGAGCAACAACTTTAATAACAACGGCAGCGGCTTGGGTAGCTGGACTGCACCGAACGGCGGCGTCACAGATACCGGTACTGAGTCCGCATTCACCAACACCACCAACGGCAACAGTGCGTTGTTAGACTCGGGTACCAGCAATAGCGGCACTTCTACTGTGCTTGATTCGTCAGCCTTTAGTGTTCCGATTGGCGATCCGACTCAAATCAGTTTTGATTTCGATATTACAGCCGCCAACGTGAGTAACAACGATAATTTTGTGTTAAATAACAGTCGGAACATAATTCTCAATTTTGGTTCATTTGCAAGTGCATCTGCACCAACCCAGCCGTCGGCAATGGTTTACAAGAACGGGGCGAATGGTGTAACAACGACGTTCACGCCGAGCTTGAATACCTGGTACCACGTTACGCTTGGCCTTTCAGCCGAAAATGCCGTCACACCCTCATGGAGCCTCAATGTGACGAATACCGCCGGCCAGTCACTGTATTCTGCTTCGGACATCAGTTTCACCAACACTCTGGAGCCATACAGTTCCCTTAGCTATTCGTTCAATGTTGGCAGTCAGGCTAGTGGTGCTGAATTTCAGATTGACAATGTGCTCGTTGCGACACCGGAACCCACGGCGATCTCCCTGCTGGTACTGGGCGGCGTGGGTTTGCTGATTTTGAAGCCGCGCAAACGAGTTCAGGCTTAACGGATTTCCTTGGCAAGAAGCCTTGGAGATAGAAAGCAACGTCGTTTCGAATATATGGATCAGAGAGCACAGGCGGATAGTGGTAAGTTTTGGTGCAGCCGAATATCAGTATACGTTTGGTATACGGTCGCATCGTTTGGGGTAGCGTGGGTGAAGGGACATTTCAGGCCGTGGTAATTTCGGCCGGCTCGTGGGCAGTTAGAAAGGATGTCGGACCGGGCAGGTCAATGGGTGGCGGTTGATGCTTGAGCCACCCAGCTTGGCGTTTGTAAAGGAGATATGCCATGAAATCACGTAGTATCACCGCCTTCACGCTCATTGAATTACTGGTGGTAATTTCCATCATTGCGATTTTGATTGCAATACTGCTGCCTGCCTTGGCCGCGGCAAGGCAGGATGCAGACAAGGTGGTATGTGCAGCCAACTTGCGCAGCAATGTTCAGGCTATGATCACCTATGCCCAGGCCAATAATCAGATGTTTCCGGCGACGCCGGGACCGTTGCCGGGTGATCTTTTTGACAACTTTCCCAGCGATCCTACCTATTGGTACGCTGGCCAGACCGCCAATACGGTGATTAAGGATTGGTACGGCGGCGGCTATCCGGGCAGTTATGGCGCGCTGACAGTTAATGATTGCGGCAATCCGCTGGCATGTATGTGGCTGTTGGTGCTGGATGGCCAAACCACGCCGCAAACATTTATCTGCCCGTCAGACCCCATCGCTTTGGCACCATCGCTGTTATATATTCCTAAGAATCCTGGTGCCGGCGGTGCTTACGCTGATTTTTGCGTTACTGCTGCCGTGGCTGCAACCAAGGATATGAACTATTCTGGAGTTGGCGAAAGTTATTCCATTGCCTACCCGTGGCAAACCACGGCCACTACCGGTGCCGAACCTATCGGTAATTGGTGGATGAATAACAATGTATCCAATCTACCGCTGATGTGTGATATGGCTCCAGCCAACGGTCAAAATGGCGTGAATACCAAGACTACCTTGGCGGACAATACTGCAGGATCAGTCATTTTCAGTTCGGGCAATCATAATGGTACCGGCGAAAATGTGGCGTTTGGCGATGACCATGTGGTATGGGAGGATAATCCATACTGCGGCCAGCACCATGACAATATTTTCACCATGGATGTCATTGAGCCGCCTACGACCGATGATCAAACCCTTTGGTATGACCAGATTGGCATCGGGGAAGGTGCCCCCCCATATTTTTCCAAAACGCCGCTATTGCCGCAGCAGCAGCCTTTTGACACGGTCATGGTTCCGGTACGTAACACCACCAGCGCAACCTGGTAATCGATCCTCCGCAGCCGGCATTTGGGTTGATAACTGGGGCCGGCGTCTGGCGGCTGATGGTTTCTGGCGGTACATTGGCGCATGCAAAAGCAGTCTGTGAATTTGATCCTGATGGTTGATTGATAACAGCAAGATGAAAATAATGCTTGCTCCAAACCCTGCATATTTTTCTTATCAGATAGCCATGGCGTATGAGCCGGGCGTTACGCGGCGCGACCCGAGTCCGGTGATACGTGTGGGCGATATATATTTTGTGTGGTACAGTAAATCTCTGACCGATTCGAGCGGATATAACGCTACCATATTCTTTGCGACGTCTACAGATGGTCTAATCTGGCGGGAGTGTGGTGAAGCTCTGGGCCGGGGGGCCAAGGGAGCCTGGGACGAGCATGCCGTGTTCACTCCGACTATTCTGGCAGCCGAAAATCGCTTTTATCTTTATTACACCGGCGTACCGGAGCCATTTGACAACGACAACGGCGGCTCGCAGGCTACCCCCAACGCTATCGGCGCAGCCTGGGCCGAAAATCCGCAGGGGCCATGGCAGCGATGTGGTGCCGATCCGGTGTTGCAGCCCGGTAGAGAAAAGACATTTGATTCGCATCGTGTGGATGACGCGTGCCTGATTGTACGAAGCGGTGGTTACTGGTTGTATTACAAGGGCCGGGCCGCCGGGAGTTCACCGCTGGAAACAAAAATGGGCGTGGCGATTGCCAACCATCCGACGGGACCATACATTAAATCCGCGCTAAATCCGTTGATTGATGGCGGCCATGAGGTGTGCGTGTTTCCCAGGGAAAGCGGCGTGGCGGCGCTGGTGTCGCCGGTTGGCCCGGCCGGAGCCACCCTTCAGTATGCCGCCGACGGTTTGCATTTTCAGCAACTCTATGGGCTTATGCCTCCGGCAGCGCCAGGGCCGTACCGTGAGGATCATTATCGGGATGGCGTTGGACCAGGCATTCGTTGGGGACTTTGTCATCAGGCGGATCCCCGACAAACGCCCCGGCCGTACTTGTTGCGTTTTGATTGTCATTGATAACGTGGACAGCGCAAGGACAGGCAGGATGCGTTTAACCCGGATATTGAACAGGTTTCAGCCAGAAGTAACTTGACGGCAATGGTCAAAGGTTATTCCGGATGAGTTTTTTCAACTAAGCGTGTTCGGCGCGTTAGGCTCTGGCCCCCAACATCTTTGCCTATATTTTTGTTTCATGCGTCAATCCTGTAACCGTTCACGGCCATGCCGACAGACCAGCATTATGATAGTTACGGCGTAGCCAATATCGCATTGAACGTGCGACAATTCGGCCAGGTGACCGCAGGATAGATCGCCCCGGCTTGTGCCAGCCATGCTTTTATCCCAACCGCGATTGCTCTTCTGATCCTCTGTTCTATTTTCACCAGCTCTATTTTGGCCCACGGCCATAATTATGTACACCCGTTGTGATACAGGCTTCCAGCCTGTCCGGTCGCCTCTTTTGTAAACGGTTACGCAATCCTTTCCTTCCTGGTGGCCTGTTACGGTTTAACCACTCAATGGTTCAACTACCGATACTGTAGTTAGTCTACCCAGCCGTTGGCAGGCCAGTTTGAACAACTCCTGCGGTATATAAGCACACCAAAGGTGCAGCACCAAGGGGCGTACACTGACTTTTATCACCGAACCGATCTTGAAGAGTTTGAGTCGGATCATATCCACCTGCGTGGCAAAGATGTAGAACCTATCTGCTTCCCGTAACGCCCGGTGTCCAATAGGGCTGGCCTTGTTGGTAAGCGCCTAAATCGGGAGGTTGGCCGTGCACTAAAGGCGCAATACCGGCAACCATGTGGCCGGCATGAAGCGCCGGAGCGCCTGGCCTGAGCCGAAAATTGTTTCGTCGCGGATCGATCAGTTGCCGACCGGGATTTTTGCCCAGATAAAGATTGTTCATGCTCTGATAATGGACTCCCACCGGCCAATGTATCTGATTCGGCGGCGTTCGGGAAACCCACATCCGCGAGCCAACCGGCAAACAATTAAAAAGCGTGTTGTTGACGATCATTTCGTTGGCACATGGGCCATTAATACGTACGCCGGCATCTCCAGGACAATTCCAAATTACATTGTGATCCACTATGAAATTACGGCAGCCGTTGTCCAGATATACTCCGGGGTCTGGACCGGAATTGCGATTGCCATGAATCCAGTTGAAGGCGATTCTGGTTTCATCGCCGTTGGTACCCCAGGCGTAAATAATGCCCAGATCATGACACAGCAGACCGGCATGGTAAAAGTTATTAAATTCAATCACATCATGGTGGGGGTGAGATAATTGAAGGATATCGCGGCCGGCATTAAAAGCCGTGTTAAACAGAACACGGTTGTCGCAACCGGTGAGAAGCTGCAGCGGGCAGGCATAGGTACCGGAATAATCGATATCCCGGATAACATTGCGACTGACGAGGTTGTCATTTCCGTAAATAACGATGCCATTTCCGGCAGACCATGCGAGCCGACATTTTCGAATCGTGTTATGGTTTCCGGTGACTAAGATACCACATGCCTGTGAAGTTGTGTTGTATAAATAGGCTTGGCGAGGTGGATTATATTGCCCTGGATATCGGCACCGGCAATGGGTTATAATACAATGACTGCCATCTATACGTATAGCACCTGCGCGCAGAGAAAACCCGCGAATTATAACCCAGGATTGTCGCCGGATGTCCACACACCATGTCCGCT
This sequence comes from Planctomycetota bacterium, assembly GCA_021852275.1. GTDB lineage: Bacteria > Planctomycetota > Phycisphaerae > WQYP01 > WQYP01 > JABEVA01. Next base: position 33,229 of record JAJZNX010000015.1, read on the forward strand.
TTTGAACGCTGATGCGGTATCGGGCTGGTGATTTGCCCGGTGCCAGTCCCAGGTACAATCGCCCAGCATGATACGCCCACTCGTTGGGCAGGCCCAGAAAGCGACGAAGGCCTATGAGGTAGCCATGACCACGTCCGGCAAACCACCAATGAGTACGATTGGCAAGTCTCAAGATACCAGTACGACTCGACGCTATTACCAGAGCCGTTTGTACAGACCAGGCCGGTCCAACCCAACCCACAAAAAGTGCACCGCGAAAATAATTGCGGCGGCGACCCGCAAATTGCGGGGCATATATCCGCCGGGTGGTAGCAAACCGGTGTTTGCCTCTGGCAGGTACCGTAACTTGTGCATCACCCATGCGAAATGGAGTGCCTGCGGCTTGTGGCGGATAGCGGGCGGGTAATATCAATCGTCCATGGAGAAACACCTGCATTAAGCCAGAGCCATATTTGTGCGGCACGAGAGCAGAATAGATATGTTTGCAGTATTGCTGCCAGGCGACGATGGTATTCGCGGCATCGATCACAACGTGGTTATGGAGATAAGGTTCAAACGTGATGGGCTGTCCGGGACGGCCCGAATGGACAATCGTCAATGTTTGATGGTATACGCCGGTAAAGATGCGGCAGGTATCGCCTGGGCGCATTCGCCTGACGGCCGCGGCAAAAGTGCGCAAAGGCAGGCTGGAATTCAGGCCGGAATTCGTATCACTGCCGTGTTTTGAGATATAAAAGACACGTCCGATGGCCGAACCGCCGAAGGTCAACGCAAACGCCATCCATACTATAAAATACGCGATCCATTGCCAGAACTGCGAATTGGAGCGGGGTGAATCAGATACGTAATGGATCATCCAGATTCCTTTGTAATTGCCGCAGGACTTGCCAAAGTTTTCTGCGTACGCCGGTGTAGCGGGCCGACGGGCTTAGATTGGTGGTCTCCCATGGATCGCGTTGGAGATCAAAAAGCTGCACCATATCCACATGAGGATAATAGATTAATTTGTGCTCCCGGGTTCGCACCGAGCGCTGAAAATCACGGTAGCGGCAGAACAAGGCCTGATGCATATTTCGCTGCGGGCCGTAAAACAGTTCAACCAGACTTGGAAACTCCACGGTGCCCGGTACAGTAAGACCAAGCAACTCATGTACCGTGGAAAAGATGCTGTGCTGATAAACCGGTACATCCACGATTTTCCCGACTGGTATACGGGGGCCGCGAAAGATCAACGGTACACGTACACTGCAATCATAAAGATTCTGCTTGCCCATCAGACCATGCTCGCCGACGGCCAGGCCATGATCGGATGTAAAGATGACAATGGTATTAGCCGCGTAGCCTGATTTATCCAGTGCTGCAAGCACTCTTCCCACGGCCGCATCGAGTTGTGTTACGGCGGCATAATATTCTGATCGATGCAGCCGCACGGCCTCCGGCGTCCGTGGAAATGGCGCCAGCAGTTCATCCCGGATGTGAAAATCTCCCTGATCGAATGGATGGCAGGGCCGGTAATTTGGAGGCAGCACCTGTTGACTTTGCGGATAGAGCTGGACATATTTTCTTTCCGCCTGCCGTGGATCGTGTGGCATATGAAAGCCCACGTACATACAGAACGGCTGATGAGCACCGGCTCTGGTGGATAAATATTCCTCTGCGGCCATCGCCCATACCAGGGCGGAGTGGGCGATCTTATCCGGTCCATGGCCCAGATAACGGCGTATGTTAATCCAGTTTCCTTTTTGACTTTTATCCCAGGGCTTCCAACGATTGCCCGGACCTGGGCGATGGTAGGCGGGGCCATTGACAGGGCTGGATTCAAACATTCCGGCCGGTCCCAGAGGCCCAAAAGTGTGAAATGCCTGTTCCAGACGCGCCTGGGACAGGTGCCATTTGCCGATAAGGTGCGTATCGTAGCCCGCTTGAGTCAACGCTTCCGGCCATACGGGTACGGTTTCGGCGGCAGATTCCGCATGAAATGCGGTCAAACCGGTATGCAACATTGTACGACTGGCAATACATACCGCTGGGGTCCAAGAACCTTGATGGAACGCATGGGTGAACGCACAACCGTCTGCAACCAGGCGATTCAAGTTGGGTGTATGCACCTTTCGGTTGTGCAATGCACCCAGGGTACGGTAAGTCATATCATCGGCAATCATCAGCAAGATGTTGGGCGGACCGGCCAACGCGGGCTGCGGTACCGAATTATGCGGCATTTGTTTTTTTTTCATAGTATATTCCGAATTATATTCATCCCATGCCAGAAATGTGAACTGCCCCCCCGCTTCAATCATCTGGTGGTTGACTAACAGTTATTAAATCACACATTTTGCGGCAGCCTATTTCACATATTATCAAATAATTTTAGCTGAAATTTAATTTGACATCAACGCCACTTTAGTTGTAATATAGCTTTATGGAACATCAATGGAATAAAAATAAAATGACTTTTAACAGGAGATCTCATGGGTAGCGCCACTATATTGGAAGTAGCGCAGGCTGCAGGTGTGGGAATCGGAACCGTATCCCGCGTGATCAATCATCCGGACACAGTTAAGTCCGCCACCGCCCAGGCCGTCCATAAGGCTATGGATGAGTTGGGATACACTCCTCCGGCTCCAGACAAACGCCGGGGCAGGCGGATCGGGCAGGCTTATCCACGAAAAGCCCCTGCTAATTTGCTGCTGTTGATTGTGGGCGAGCAAGGTCTGCGCTGGATGTTAAGTATGGCTCCGATTTATTCCGCAGTCATTGATGGTATCGAGAAAGGTGCAGCAGCGCACGGCATGAATATGCTGGTCCGGCAAACCTCCAACTGGAATGATCTCACGGCGGTGGTTGAAGACAGTACCGCCCGCGGCGCCATTCTTTTTGGTTCCCATGAGCCTCTTGGTCTTCCCCCCGGCGTTCTGCAAAGAAAACCGGCGGTCTGGGTTATGGGCAGCCCGGAACATTTTTCCGGAGATCATGTACAGCCGGACCATACCAAAATCGGGGTTTTGGCAGCGGAATATCTCTGCAAGCGCAAACACCTTCGCTGTGCGTATCTGGGGACCAGTGAAGGCACGCCGCAGTTTCACATCGGCTATCGAGCGACAGCTTTTCGCTGGGCCATGGAAAATGCGGGTGGTAGCGTGGACATGTTGGTTAACCCGGCGATGGTTATCAATGATAAGGAGCATAACGCTCCCAATGAACCACTGATCGCCAAGCTGCTGCAGCGACTTGTCAGCCTGAAGCCCCGTCCGTCGGCACTGATGCTGGAAGCCGATATGCTGGCACCAGTTACCTATCGACTGCTGCAATCGCACGGTGTGGCCCCGCAAAAGGATATTACCATTGTAACCTGCAACAATGAACAGCCTTACCTGCTGTCCCTGTATCCACGGCCCGTAGTGATTGATCTTCAGGCCCAGTCCATTGGCAAACGGGCGGTGGATCAATTGCTGTGGCGCAGCGAAAACCCACGTGAGCCATCCGTGCGGGTCATGGTAGAGCCTGCATTGGTGGAACCGGGTGTGAACGGTCAAGCCGTTTTGGCCGCACGGCATAACGGACACTAAGGCCGGGCCAGAGTTGTGGAACAAACATGGCCGGCAAACCACAGAAAATATGGGAAAAGCTCTATGCTGATTCATCAAGACGTTGGCTTGCACAACGTGACGCAACTCGAACCGGCCGAAGGTGGCGGTCTGTACCTGCGCCGTTTCCCCGCTACGGTACGCAGCAAATTTATTCCATTGGGGCGCATGGTTGCCGCGGAGTCCTCTGGAGTAGAGTTGCGTTTTGTTACCGATTCACCAAACTTTTGTCTATCTGTCGGCAGCCGCCCATCGGTGCTCGCCCCTTTCGAAAAACACCAGCAGGATATATTTATTTTCCGGGGAGCATTCCTGCATTCGTATCACCGTCTGGATCCGGGGAAAATCAACCACATCAACGTAGTGAATATTGGAAATCTCGATAAGTTCGAGGAAATAGCGGAATCGCAGCGTCTGGCCTGCGGATTTTCCTGGAAAGTGTGGCGGATATTTTTCGGGCGGTACCCGGCGATTTATCTGGGATTGGATACGTATGGCGCACCACGGCGACCACCGCAGCCGGCAGAAGTACCGGCCCGCCGCTGGCTGGCCTACGGCTCGTCAATTACGCAAGGCGGGGCGGCGACGCTGCATCATGGTGCTTACATCTACCATGCGGCCCGTGTGGCCGGCGTGGATGTGTTCAATCAAGGGCTTTCCGGTTCGTGCCACTGCGAAGCGCATGTGGCGGATTATTTTGCAGCGCGCACCGACTGGGACATCATCACCCTGGAGATTGGTGTGAATCTGCGACCATCTACCAGTCCAACTGAGTATTGCCGACGCGTGAGCTATATGCTGGAAAAGCTGCGGCAGACGCATCCTGCAGCACCTATTGTTCTGCTGACCATTTTTCCTAATGCCGCCACGGCAGGCTACACCGCCGGCACCCATGCGGCGAACACCCAGAGCGAAGGCCGCTTTAACGACATCCTGCGGGAGCTTGCAGGCTGCAGCACACCGGCCAATGTACATTTAATAGAAGGCCATGAACTCCTTGATAACTTCGGCGACTTAAGTGCCGATCTGATTCATCCCAGTGATTATGGGCACATGCGTATGGGGACGAATTTGGGATTGCGGCTGCGTCAGATTCTTGATGCCGCCTTTACAAAACCGTTACCTGCAACAGAAGGATAATTCTGATGAACCTTGCCATGGTTCGCGGCTTTACCGATTGGGATTATGCCGTCATTGCCTTTTATTTTACCTTCATGGTCAGCATTGGCCTGGTATTTCGGCACTACAGCAAAAATATAAGCGATTATTTCCGTGGCGGCGGGTCAATGCTGTGGTGGATGAGCGGGGCTTCGGCCATGATGGGGGCGCTAAGTGCGTGGTCTTTTACGGGTGCTGCCGGCGAATATTATAAGACCGGGCTTTTGCTGTATCTGGGGGTATTTTTGCCTGGTAACATAATCGGTGGATTGATCGGCATTTTTTATACCTCTTATCGCTTTCGACAGATGCGCGTTATTACATCCGTTCATGCCATTCGCCGACGGTACGGCCCGGTCAACGAACAATTTTATGTGTGGTGTCAGGTTCCCATTAACCTGTTTTACGGCGGGCTGGTGCTCAATACGCTTAGTGTGTTCCTATGTGCGGCGTTCGGGACCAATTTGTTGGCCACTGTCATTACCACAGGCGTTATTGTATTGTTTGTAGCGTCTGCTGGAGGAGCGTGGGGCGTTATTGCCGGAGATTTTGTGCAGATGCTGGTGATGCAATCGGTGGTGCTCACCACCGCCTTTCTCACATTGCATCTGCCCCAGATTGGAGGTCTTGGGGGCTTGCTGCACCAATTGCCGGCATCGGCCTTCCACTGGACCATGTTGGTTCGCCCGCAGGTGTTGTACTTATGGCTGGGGTCCATGATTATTGGTGGAATAGTGGGTTCTTTTGACTTATCCAACGGAGCCGCCCGATTTATGACGGTCAAGGATGGCCGTAATGCGGTCAAGGCTGCCATCATGATGCTGGTCATCGGATCTGTTGGAGGCATATTTATCATGATTCCGCCACTGGCGGCACGGGTGCTGTATCCTCACCTGCATCAGGTGGTTCCCAATCTGCATCACCCTTCGGAAGCTGCATATTTGGTGGTGGCCATGCGTGTGCTGCCCGATGGCATGTTAGGACTGCTGGTAACGGGGCTTTTTGCGGTAACCATGGCCAACATGGATACCGGTCTGAATCGCAACGCCGGGATTTTTATTAAAAATTTTTACAGCCCCATCCTGCGTCCGCACGCTACGGAGCGAGAACTGATGCTGGCCAGCCGCGTATGCTCAATTATTTTTGGTCTTCTGATTATTGGTATCGGCATTTTGATAGCATTGTTCCGCACGGCCAATTTGTTCAACTATGTGATTGTGTTGGGGGTGTTGCTGGGTGCTCCCCTGACGGTACCGCTGGCCTGGGGCATGTTAATCAAACGCACGCCGCCGTGGGCCGCATGGAGTACGGTTCTGGCAGGCTTTTTCGTTGCCGCCATGTTTCGCTTTGCCATACCCGTGACCTGGTTTCCATACCTGATGGGATGGCATCGACCGCTTTCACCGACAGCTTCTCAGGATGTGATGTTTTTCAGCATGACATTGGTCGTTCTGATAATCGCATCCGGGTGGTACTTGTTTACAATGAGATTTGCCGACCGCTCGCCAGTGCCGTACAAAAAGGATGTGGAAATGTTTTTTAAGGATATGAATACACCGATTGATCCGGTGGCTGAAGGTGTCCCAGGAGAGGATTATCGGCAGTGCCGCGTCATCAGCAGGTTATGTCTGGTCTACGGCTCGGCCATGCTGCTGGCCATGTTGATTCCCAACACCTTGGGGGGGCGATTATGTTTTATGGCTATCGGTACCGCCATTCTCACCATTAGTTTGTTGTTGCATCTGGCGGGGCGCAAGGCCCGGCGAACGAATGTCATAGCATCGCCCGATTCGGAGGTATCAATACAAGCGTGACTTGCCGGGCAGGTTACCCGAACATCGAACGTGCCGTGCCGGTAGCCAACGCGATGGGATCGATGCTCTTGCGATCCAAATTCGCCATCAGACCCGGCAGATAGCTGCGAAACAGTCGGAAGGTGTTGTGTCGCTTCAAATAAAGTCAATATCCCTTGATATACGCCTCCAAAACCTGGACCAATGATTGTAATTGCTGGGCAGCCATACCATCGCTCCTGGCCTCTGTCCTTGTACATTGGTCATCCAAAATAAAATCTTCCACTTTTATAGCACTGTCGTATTAGTCAATTTATGAACCCAAATGGTTGCCGTCGTACCATCCGGCGGAATAAGATGAATGGTCGGATGGCTGAAAATGTCCGGCGCCATATTGAGGATTTAATCAAGGCCGGGTTGGCCAATGTCGCCATAACCTCTGAAACCGCTGCCTGGCTGGGTGGATTATATGATGATCTGTATGGCAAATTGGTAGATGTGAGGCTGTTAAACCTACGGGCCAAGGATGCACCCCTGCATGAAAATTCCGCCTACTGGAAAGGCCGGCTGGAGCCAATGGAAGTTGTCACCGTGTGGCTGGCCATCGATCCTTCCACACCAGCCAACGGCTGCATGCAGATAATTCCCCGCACACACCACAATGGCTTTTCCCAATATCAAAACGTTTCCGATCCGGAGAGTGCCGTGTTCTCGGCGGAAATCAAAGCGTATGAGTTCGAATCCTCCAAGGCCATGGATTGCGTTTTGGAGCCGGGCCAATGCTTTTTGCATGGCGGCCGACTGATACACGGCTCAGCGGCCAATACGGGCACCATGCGCCGTTGCGGCTTTACCATGCGCTACATACTCACCACCTCGCGTTTTATCGCCAACGGCCTGCACCAGATTTATCTGGCGCACGGCAAAGACCGTGCGGGTAACACTTACGGCGATCCGACAAAGCCCCACAAGGCCTGGCTTGATGCCTATCCGGACGACCAGCCCGCGGGGCATTGATGTCGGCAGCCGATGCCTCTATAACGGCCACAGTCGGCATTGGTACACGGCCCCGGAACCCGCCTATTTGACGAAACGCCCACCAGGCCGTAACTTACCGCCGTTGGTTTGCTGTTGTTTCAGGAGCAATCGAAATGCCTAAACCTCGTCGTCGCCGTAAAATTGGCAGTAAGAAGCGTCACGCCAAATGGAAGGCCCGGCATCACGTTCAATGATCGCCGCCGAGGTGGGCTTTTTCGTCACATCCTCATTGCTCCAACGATGAACCCTGCGTAATGGTGCGTTTGGCCATGGTGCGAATGCGATTGATCGCAGCCAGGTACGCCTTGGCCGAGGCCTCCAGAATATCAGTGCTAAAACCACGTCCACGCACCTTGCGGCCATTGTGAGTAAGTTCAACCATGACTTCGCCCTGGGCCTCACGGCCGCCGGTAATGCTGCGCACCTGGTACGATTCCAGCCTTGCGCTGATGCGTGTGATGCGCTGAATGACGGCAAACATGGCGTCAATCGGGCCGTCGCCGGTGGCGGCATCAGTAATGGCTGCATCCGAGGAATCCATGAGAGTAACGGTGGCGGTGGCTACACCCTGGTTGCTCGCCATCACCTGGAGATTTTTAAGGCGAAACAGCGGAGCGGATGTTTCCAACTGCTCTTCGACCAGAGCCTCCAGGTCTTCATCGTAGATTTCCTTTTTCTTATCGCAAAGAACCTTGAACCGCTCGAAGGCCACATCCAAAGCAGGCTCATCCAACTTCAAATCCAATTCCTCCAGGCGCTGGCGAAAAGCGTGTCGTCCGGAGTGTTTGCCCAAGACCAGCCGATTCTGGATTAACCCTACATCCGACGGAGACATTATTTCGTAGGTGCTGCGCTCCTTGAGAATGCCATCCTGATGAATGCCGGCCTCGTGGGCGAAGGCATTTTCTCCGACAATGGCCTTGTTGCGCTGCACCTGAAGACCGGTCAACGAGCTGACCATGCGCGAACAGGGCACAAGTTTTCGGGTGTTAATGCCCGTTTCATACGGGAAATCCGCCTGCCGCGTGCGTATGGCCATGACGATTTCCTCCAGGGCGGCGTTGCCGGCGCGTTCACCGATTCCGTTGATGGTACATTCCACCTGCCGCGCCCCACCCGCGACAGCCGCCAGGGAATTGGCCACAGCCAAACCTAGGTCGTTGTGGCAATGGGCGCTGAAAATAACCCTGGAGGCGCCAGGCACGTGCTGCATCAGGTATTCAAACATGGCCTGATATTCCGCCGGCAAGGCATAGCCCACGGTATCGGGGCAATTGATGGTGGTGGCTCCGGCTTCAATGGCGGCGCTAACCACTTCCGCCAGAAAATCCAGTTCAGTACGGCTGGCATCTTCCGGTGAAAATTCCACATCTTGCACGTAGCTGCGGGCCAGCTTTACGCTTTCTACAGTCAACCGGATAATTTCATCCTTGGCCTTTTTAAGTTTGAACTCGCGATGTATTTTACTGGTGGCACAGAACACATGAATGCGGCCATGGGCGGCCCGCTGCACCGCTTCCCCGGCGCGGCGAACATCCTTTTCCGTACATCGGGCCAGGCCGGCAACCGTGGCCCTGGTAATTTCCGAGGCGATGGCCGCTACGGCCTCAAAATCGCCGGGACTGGTGATGGGAAAGCCGGCTTCTATAACATCCACCCCCAGTTGCTCGAGCGAACGGGCGATTTCCAACTTTTCATGCAGATTCAGCGAAGCCCCCGGCGATTGCTCGCCATCGCGCAGGGTGGTGTCAAAAATTCGAATTCGGGGACGATTTGCAGCAATGTCCGCGGTTACTGGGGATGGGTTTGCTTGGGTGGTCATGGTTGGTTACCTCAAAAAAAGCCACAGCGAAAAGACCATGGAAAATCAGGCCATAAAAAAACCCCGCGAGGATCGCTCGCAGGGTTAGAAAGCATATTGCAGACAATACCACCCTACCAGCGTCCAGGCCAAAGGCCGGCCAGCCCCAGATTCAGCAGGGTAAGCGACAGATACGGGTGCGTATTGGACAATCCAAATTTCATGGCATTTAGTGTACAGCGTGTTTTTGTTCTCGTCAAGTCAAAAACCGCCCTCGAAAAATACATAAAAAATCGCCGCATGGTAACGAGTCGCACACTTTCAAAATCGACCATGACTTTCTATAATCGCTGCGGGTCGATCGCCGGAGTGGCGGAACTGGCAGACGCGCCGGACTCAAAATCCGGTTCTCGCAAGAGAGTGTGGGTTCGATTCCCTCCTCCGGCATTGGTCCGCATAACAAGCAAGGAGCGTTCATGAAAACCCGCCGGAAGGTGAAAGGGCTGACCCCCGCCAAAATCCCCCTGACGGTCCAAACCGTTGAGCTGCCGTCCACCCCGCCCAAGGCCAATGCGCGACGCGTGCAGCAAGTACGCAAGGGGTTGGGGATGTCCCAGGCGGTTTTCGCGGCGACGCTCAATGTGTCCGTTAAACTTGTTCAAGGTTGGGAACAGGGCTTGCGTACGTGCGGTCGCGGAGAACTGCGGCTGCTGGAACTTATGGCCAGGCACCCTGAATTATTCCAGAATATGGGCAAAACCTCGGCCCCCCGCCGCTGAATCACCAGAAACAATCCAACGGCACCCCCGGCAACCGCGGTTTGACAATCTCTGAAATCGCAGTCATTTCCTGGGGCGATAACGGCGCGACATAATTTTCCGCGGTCTTCCGGGCCACGGTATAAAGCTGCACCAGCTTGATTCGGCCGCCGGCAGCGATGATATCCGCAAGCCGCTGCGCATAGGCGCGTATTTCTTCCGGCGGCGGCGGTTGGTCATGAATTCTCATCAGCAGGGTTTGAATCACGGTGGGCCGCACCTGTGCACACCAGGTGATATTGGCTAAAATCTGCGCAAATCCCACACCCGGTCGATCTACCAACTGATAATAAGCGGCGGTGCCCGCATCCAGCTTGGCCCAGATTTCCCCGCCATATTGATCCAGATATTCCAAAGCCTCGCGTACAGATCGTCGGCCAAACATGGTGGCATTGGTTATCAATACCAGTTTCACCCCGGATAATCCTGCCCTTTGCAGTTCCTGGGCGGCAATATGGCAACATTGTCCGAACGCCGGGCAAGTGGTCGGCTCACCATCACCGGAAAAAGCGATATCATTGAGGCGCATCAACTCCGGCCTGATGGATGCAAAATCCGGCAACCTGAATATCTCTCCGGAAGCGGCCAGGGTCAGCATCTGGCGCAATTCCGTGCGAACCACGGCCGTCGCCACGCGCCCGGTCTGGCCGGGAACACTCCGATCCACGCTGCAATAAATGCAATCAAAGTTGCAGACTTTATCCGGATTCAGATTGATGCCGATACTTAAGCCACCGCTGCGTCGCGACACCACCGGGTACACATAGCGATTGCCGGCCCAGGCACGTGAATGGCGAGAAAAAGCCAGTCGCGTAGCGGCCAATATTCTCGAGGTTTGGAGATCTTTATCATCCATTGCAGATCCCTTTGGGGGTACCGCCGAATCAGGACCGGATGCCGGGGTCCAACCAATTCTGACCGCCGATGCATCCGTCGGCTGCACCGGCCGACTGCGGCCATTTGACGCAAGCCTATCCGCTCAACTAGAGTACGGCCTGGGAAATTGGCCCAACGGGCCAGAATTCCGCCTGCGCCCGGCGGTTTTCCACCCGACCGGCAGATGCCCCGGGCTGGTACGACCGGGCGGGCGGACTTTCCCCGGGAACCAGCATAACGTTTTGCGGCCCGTTGTAGAAGACCCGATACAGGAATCACCGCGACTTTGGACGAAAAATCAGAACATCTCACCAGTCTTTCCAGTATCCGCAATGCGCATGAAGCCAATACTTCCGATCCTGCGTCGGCTGCGCCCGCGGCACAGGCAGATGCAGGCAATGGACAATCGGACTCCCTGGCGATTATTTCCGACATTCACGCCAACCTCGAGGCCCTGACCACTGTACTGGAGAATATCACCAAACGGGGCATCCGGAAGATTTGCTGCCTTGGAGATGTTATCGGCTACGGCCCCAATCCTCTGGAATGTATTGACCTGGTGCTGGAGAATTGCCAGTTTACCATTATGGGCAATCACGATTTTGCAATATTTTATGAACCTTATAATTTTAATACCGCTGCTGAAAACGCAGCTTTCTGGACACGTCAGCAGTTTGAATCTGATCCGGACAAGCCGCGCCGCAATCGGCGCTGGCGCTATCTGGGATCCATGCAAACCCGCATGTTAAACGAAAAATTTCTGGCCGTGCATGGATCCCCCCGGCGACCGATCAATGAATATATTTTCCCGGACGACATTTATTCCGCCACCCAAAAACTCTCCGGCATTTTTGACCGCGTGCCCCACTTGTGCTTCGTGGGCCATACCCATGTACCGGGGGTATTTGTAGAGCACCCTGATTTTTATTCGCCCGCCGATCTGGACAATCGTTACACTATCAGCAGCGAAAAAGCGGTGATTAACGTTGGCAGTGTAGGCCAGCCGCGGGACCACGATCCACGGGCGAGCTATGCCATTCTCCACGCGGATGCCGTCGAATTCGTCCGGCTGTCCTATGATGTCAACGCCACGGTGGAAAAGGTGAGATCCATTGATGCACTCGATAACTTTCTGGGGCAACGCCTGCTGGAGGGCGTTTAGTGAAGGTGTAAAACCAGTCCCCCGCCGCCGGCCGACAGGACCCCGGAGATCATCCGCAAGCAGTACCCTTGGTACCGGTGGGTTTTACGATACAACGGTTGCCATGACCTGGCCAAGCCTTTGCCGCATACGTAACTGGAGGTTTTGATGAACGGTAAAAAACTGCTCAATTTTCTGATGATTTTCGCCGTGGCTTTTCTGGCCATGAACCTGTTCACGCATTTCTTTTTTAAGCCCAAAGGCAAGCCTCACGCCCGCCCGCAAGGCGGCACGGAGGCCACAGGCGGTGCGGCCACAGGCTATCAAAAGGTGGTACCTGTCAATGTCGTGCAACCCACCCGCATTACCCTGGGTAGTGCGGTCAAGGGCCAGCCGTATCTGCTGGCGGTTGCGGTGAGCAATGTTTCCGCGGGTATTGAAAATGTCCAGCTCAACGCGGCCCAATATCGGCAACATATCGGATCTGATCAACCGCTGCTGCTGCTGACCGCCCGCCCGTCTTCGCCACTCCCGTTTGCCACCACGGGTGTCGTCATCAACGGAATCAGCTATCCGCTGGAGCACGTCGTGTGGGGCGTGCTGCCGACCCCGGCAAACCTGCGCCGGCTCAGGACCACGCTGAGCGTAACTGTGGCGGATGCCGCCGGCCATCCGCTGGCCCGCATCGACAAAACTTTTCGCATTAACCCGACAACCTATGATGTGCGCATCACGCAGAAAATTTACAACTTAACTTCCCAGCCGATACGCGTTGCCGTAGATCAACTTGGACCAACCGATCTGCCGCTGCAGGACCGGCAGGAAGATATGCGCACGTTTATGAGTGCCGGCTATCGGCAACAAAGTCATTATCTGGATACCAGCGGTTTTCCGGAGGTGTATCAAACCGCCATGGCTGACCCCGGTGCCAAGCCGGTAAAACTGGGGCTTTTTACCGGCCAAAACCGCCTCCTGTGGATCGCCACGTCCAATCGCTTTTTCACCGCCATTGTAAGGCCACTGCCGTATGGTCCCATTCACTGGGATCCATTGGATAACGGCCAGCAGATTCCGCGCATTACGTACCTTCATTCCGCCTGGGTTAAGCGCATCGGCTCAGAAAACAGCAGTGCCGAACCACGCGGAATTGCCACGGTGGTGCTGCACGGCGCGCCTTTGCTGATCCCCGCGGGCGGCCACACCGCCATGCCCCTGAGCGTTTATTTTGGCCCGAAAAAGCGTTCCCTGCTCGCCGGATCAGCTCATGCCAAGCCAGGTACCCCTGCTTACGAATACAACCTGTTTCATTACCTGGCGGTCATACAATTTAATCAGGGAAGCTGGTGTTCTTTCCTGACGTTTGCGTGGCTGGCCCTGGCCATTCTCAAAATTTTGACCTGGCTGCACGCCCTGATTCCCAATTACGGTATCGCGATTATGATCTTTGTGCTGCTGATCCGTCTGCTGCTGCACCCCTTGACGCGCTACGGGCAGGTTACCATGACCAAAACCCAGCGGAAAATGGCGGCGCTGGCCCCCGATCTGGAACGCCTGCGCACCAAATACGCCAAGGACAAGGCCCGTCTTCAGCAGGAAACAATGGCGTTGTACAAAGAACGCAACGTGAATCCGGCCAGCAGCATACTGGGTTGTTTGCCCATGCTGCTGCAAATGCCCATCTGGATTGCTCTGTATTCAGGCCTGGCTGTGGACATAGACCTGCGCCAAGCGGGCTTTATTCCGGGCTGGATTACGAATTTATCCAACCCCGATACCATCTACAGCCATCAGATCGGCTTTCATATACCCATTCTCGGCTACCAGTTTGAAGGACATAATTTCATCGCGTTTAATCTGCTGCCCCTGCTTTTAGGCGTGGTTTTCTTTCTGCAGATGAAAATGCAGATGAAACTGGCTCCACCCCCAACCGACCCGCAGCAGCGGCAGACACAAATGATCTCGCAGTACATGATTCTGCTGTTTCCGCTGTTTTTGTACAACGCTCCCTCCGGATTAAACCTGTACATCTGCGCCAGTACTCTGGGAGGACTGGTGGATTCCTGGCTGGTACGGCGTCACTTGCGAAAGATGGACGCTGCGGCAGCTCTGGCCGGTGCCAAATGATGTGTTGAGGGTGCCACAGCCCTTCGCGAGCCATCATGATAACCACAGATACCATTGTCGCCGTCAGCTCGCCACCCGGTCGTGGAACCAGGGGAATTATCCGCCTCAGCGGCCCGGACTCTCATCGCCTGGCGATGCAGGTCGTAGAAATTTTGCAACCTTTGAACACCGGCTATTGGCTTGCGGCGCAGGTGCGCAGTGTCAATGCCCCGGCGGGCGTTATTTTTCTGGAAAAACCGCGAAGTTTCACCGGCCAGGCGATGGTCGAACTTCATCTGCCTGGATCCCCCGTATTACTCCAGATGGTTATGGCAGAACTGCTCCTGGCCGGCGGCCGGAGTGCTCAACCCGGGGAATTCACAGCCCGGGCATTTTGCGGCGGCAAATTTGACTTAACGCGTGCCGAGGGTATTGCCGCGACCATCGCCGCCCGCAATCGTCGACAACTCCGCGCCGCTGAAAACCTGCGAAGCGGAGAATTGTTCCGTTGGACGCACAATCTGGCGGATCAACTGGCGGAGCTTTTGGCGCTTGTGGAGGCCAATATCGATTTTACTGAAGAGCCGGATATCAGTTTCATCTCCACTGCCGCCCTGCACCGGCAGTTGGAAGCTCTGGGTGATAAAATCGCCGCACTGGTGGATAGCGCCGGCCGGTGGGAAGATTCTGATTGCCAACCGTCGGTGGTCATACTGGGCCGACCTAATGTCGGCAAAAGCTCACTTTTGAACGCCTTGCGCGGCGAACACCGGGCCATTGTTTCAGACCTGGCCGGCACCACACGCGACGCGATCTCCGTGAGCCTCTGCCACAATGGGCTGCACTTTCGCCTGACCGATGTCGCCGGCACAAGTGATCACCCATCCCCGCTGGGGCTGCAAATGGACAAGGCTCGCGGGCAAAGCCTGCAGACTGCCGATGTCATTTTACTGGTAACTGCTCCTCCGGAAGATCCGCAGTTGGCCGCGAAAGCCCTGGCCGACACTGTAGAAAAATACAGCGTGCCGCTCATTTTGGTCCAAAACAAGGCTGATCTTCCGGCATTTACCGCAGTAGATGCCCGTCATTTCCCCTGGCCGACTATCCGCGTTTCTGCCCGCACCGGCCAGAATCTCGATCCGCTCCAAGACCTGATAACCAGCGCCATCAACCAGGGACCTGCGTTGACCGGAGACCATATCGCGCTGAATACCCGTCACCGCGTGGTGCTGCAGCAGGCGCTTGGATCCATGCGGGAAGCGGAAAAACTCTGCTCCACCACCGCCGGTGATACCATGCCGGAATTGCTGGCCGGAGAACTGCGGCAGGCCCTGCAGGCCCTCGGCGAAATTTCCGGGGCCATCAGCGCTGATGACCTGCTGGGTAAAATTTTCGGCCGATTCTGCATCGGCAAATAACGCCTCACTATGCCACCGCGGCCAGGGGAATAACCTGCTCGCACAAAGCGGACACGGTGTATTGCCGGGCCAGATCGATCGCCACCACCGCGCCGTGATTGTGCGACGAATCAATCAGAAACAAACGCTCGGCCATTTCACCAAACCCCTTTTCCCGGGGTTGATGTCCACAGATAAAAATCTCTGCAAACCACAGGCGGGAAAGTTCCCGGAGCACCTCCACCGTCTGATGGCGCCCCCAAATCATGCGGTAAATCGAGCCCATCCGGGCATAATCGCCGGCCACAAGCGGACGCGTGAGAATGCCGGGGTCGAAATGGGCCATATCCGTCGGCCCGGGCAGCGAATGACTGACCAAAATACCATTCACCGTAATACAGGCCAGCGGCAGACACAGCACAAACGCCCGAAACGCGGTCGCCACCTCCGCCGCCCGCGAGCCGAAATGCACACATATCGCCCGGTTAAAGCGATCCGTGAGGTCGTATCCATCCTTGAGAATTGGCATGCCGAAAATCTGCGCCCAATCGTGATTGGACAAGATGAAATGCACGCGTCCGGGAAACTTCAGGGACCAGGCAATGGCATCCAGAAGAAAATCCAGACTGTTGTCCTCGCCGTGCGCTCCCAAGGCTCCACCATGAATTAATTCCTGCAGCACAACATGCCGCTGGGTGAAAGAGTCTAAAGCGGAAAGAGTGACGATCCGCTCAAAATTGCGGCGGTGATTGTGCAGATCGCCGGTGACGATCAACTCACCTTCAGCAGGTAAATGCAAAAGCTGGCTGTTTCGCAGCGGGTTGCCCGCGGCCTGGCGGGCGGCCTGCATCAATAAATCAATCGTTTGACTGGTCTTCATATAATGCGTCCGCCGCGAGAGTGCTTCAGGTGTTTTATACTACCAACCTGGTTTATCGCCAACATCCATCCCACCTGGCCGCACCCGGGTAGACACTATTTTAATTACGTAACCGTATCGTCTTTATTGCCGGTAGCGGCCGGGCTGGCACCGCCCAAGCCCAGGGTATCATCCAGGCGCAGGGTGGAGCTTAAGCTTAATACCAGTTCCAACCGGGAAATCACCTCATCCATACTGGCCGGGCGATCCGATGGACGATTTTCAATACATTCCAAAATGAGTTTGGAAAAAGACACGGGAATTCGCGGATTGATTTCATGCGGAGAAACCAGTTCGCGCGAGGATACCGCCGCCAATCCCTGCCGGCGCTTGGGGATGACCGTGGGAACGTGCCGATCGGTAACGCACCAGTAAAAGGTGGCCCCAAAATTGAAAACGTCGGTGGCCGGGGTCAGCGGGCCCAGGGCCACCTGTTCCGGGGCGATATAATCCGGAGTTCCCTGGATGCGGGATTTGACCGTACCGATGGTACAACTCTGGCCGAAATCAATGATCTTGCAGTGGCCATCCGGGTTGACCAGAATGTTATTAGGTTTTATATCCGCATGCACATAGCCCAACTTATGCATGGCCCCCAGCCCGCGTGCGACCTGGCAGGCGATGGACAGCAAATCCCGTAAATTGGCCGGCCTTTCAGAGTCCAGCGAGGTGCCATCCACCAGATCCATCAACAAATGCAATTCAACGGTGGTCAGCAGCTTGCGTTTTTTAATCAGCCGGTGGCTTTTACGCAGGGCTGGATGGTCAAACTGGCTGCTGATCTGATATTCCTGGCTGGCCTGCTCCAGGAATCTGTCATCTTCGGCACTGCGGCGTATAACCCTTTTGAGAGCATAAACCTGGCCCGTCCGGTTTTCGCACACGGCGTAAATAGTGCTTCTTGCTCCGTAGCCGAGACACGAAAGCACTTCAAAATCCGATATTTCTGGTAACGGTTCCATTAAATTTAATCAGGTCCTTTTTCCGTCATGGCGGCGCCCCCATAATCCATCGGCCAAAAACAACCGGTAACATGCCGATAATTACCAACATCCAGGCCAATAGAGCAACGCGGCAGAGCTATGAGCATTGCCACGGCGTAACGGGGATGGATTTGCCAGGCCTGTTTAACGGCCCAACAACCCATTGAATTGGCTGGAGAGAGATGCTTCCTGCGGGGTGGAATCGCTGGCAATATCCCATTGAAACTTCACCCGTGAATCAGGAACATTGTACTTGCGCTGAAGCTGCTGAACCAGGCGCCGCAAAGCCGCCACCTGATTCCGCGAGAAGGGGTGGACATTGACATTACCTATAAGACAAATACCAATGGCTTGCTTATAAACGGTATAATGATGATAACGAGGGTCGGGCCACTGGCAATAGGGTGCGGCGAACTCCTGATGCAGCCAAGTTGTTCCAATTTCAACATTTCCATCCGCCTTGTCGGCGCTGTTGCGCCCATTGTCAATTACAAAATGAAAATCAGCAGGTACCTCCTGAAGCACCCGGCCGCCGGCGACACCGGGACCATGGGTATCTTCCAACAAACGTCCACGCTCCAACTCAGCCGCATCACCCGAGGAACTATGCGACTGATAAATAACGATGTATTTCCACCGCCGCGCCGGTACCAGGGGGGCCAGATGCCGCCAAGTCAGGGAATTAAGGTTGACGCGTTTGCTTGTAGCCAGCAGGTTATACCGGCTGACTCCGGCAATCGGATGACCTTCCAGCAACAGCAGCATGCCGGCACACAACGACAGACTGAACACCAGACTGACCAGCACTGCAAAAACACGGCTGTAAGTTACCGGCCGTTTGCGTGATCGACTTTTACCAGTACTGGCGGCCATGGACCAAACCTTATGAAATCCCTAAACCCCACTATCGGATAATCAAGGGCATTTTCATCAATTTATCACAGCAACGGGATTAAATCCAGTCTCATGGCCTCCGGCCCGACTTATTTGTTAATCCGACCGGCAGATAATTTTCGATATGCTATTGACCAAAGACGTCCGGATGTCTACCATATGTGTGTTTGGCATTTCTGGGTGAGAAAGCCGGATGACACTATGGGTGCTTCCGGGGTTTAGTTGGTCTTAAAAAAGTTCCCCGCTGGTAAAGCAGTTGCGGATGCTGTGGAATTCAGCAAGCGGTACAATAGAGACAGGAGTATGAATTATGAACGTCGAAGCCGCCCTTCTCCACGCCAAACGAGTTCTGTTTGTATTCTTAAGTCTGGGTCTTTTAATCCTGATACTGGGCATAGTCTGCCTGACCATTACGCTCAAAGAAACCGCGGTACACGTGGGCGGCTGGCAGGCGTTTGACCAGGCCGCGCCCAGTCTGGCCATTATGCTGTTCGGCCTGATGATTACCATCACCGTCGGCTTCATCGAGCCGCTGCTGTCCATTCGCCTGCAACAGACCGCCGCCGAGCACTGGCGCTATGAACAGATCCGCGGAGCCATGGAAAGTCAGCGTCAGCAACTGGAAGCCATCCGCGAAAGTGTTTCGCTATCTGATGCGGCCAAACAGGTGGCCTACCGCCATAAGGATCGCGAGGCCCTCCGCCATGCGATCCGTGAGGATATTGATAAAAATGACTACGAAGCGGCCTATTGGCTGACCAGCGAAATGGAACGCCGCTTCGGCAGCAAGCAGGAAGCAACGCAATTGCGCGACATGATCGAAAACGCGCGTCGCAAATTCATCGAAACTGAAGTGCGCGAATCTCTGGTACATTTTGATCAACTGCTCAAACGCTACGACTGGGCGTCCTGTTACCGGGAAATGGAACAACTCATGCGCATGTTTTCATCGCATCCTGATATCCAGCGGCTGCCCGAGCGACTCCAGGCCTCCCGCGAAGCCCACAAACGATCTCTGCTGCGGGAATGGAAAGATTCCGTTTCCAAGGATGATGTGGATCGGAGTGTGGAACTCCTCAAGCAGTTGGATCAATACCTTACCCCGGGTGAAGCGGAAGGTTACAAGGAAATAGCGCGTGATGTATTTAAAAAGAAACTCCAGCAGCTTGGCGTGCAGTTTGCTCTGCACGTCAATGATAAAAACTGGCCCGACGCTTTGCGCATCGGCCAGCAGATTATCGACGAATTTCCCAACGCCCGCATCGCCTCGGAAGTGCGCGACCGGATGCCCATTATCAAGGAAAAAGTCCAGCCGACCCAGCCGTCGCTTGCCATCTGAAATTGCAGTGCCTATGCCGTCGGGCCGTTCGCGGACAATTGCGTCCTGGCCATGGAACGGCGCGCCGGGAGTTGCTCTCGGATGAACATTGTCTTTCTTTCTTCCGGTGCTTTTGGCATTCCCACCCTGAAGCTTCTGCTTAGCGGCCGCCATCGGATACTGGAGGTGATTTCGCAACCAGACCGACCGGCCGGCCGCGGGCGGCATTTTACACCCACACCCGTGGCGGAATTTGCGCGGGACCATGGTCTGCCCGTTACCACCGCCGCAAATGTTAACGATGCGGAATCGCTTTCCCGAATGGCCGATCTGGCGGCAAACGTCATGGTGGTTATAGCGTTTGGACAGAAGCTATCGGATCACCTGCTGGCCCTGGCCCCCCACGGAGGCATTAACCTGCACGCATCGGTGCTGCCGGCTTTACGCGGAGCCGCCCCGATTAACCGGGCCATACTGGCCGGACTCACGCACACCGGAGTATCGGTGATTCGAGTCAGCAGACGCATGGATGCCGGCGATATTCTCGGGGTTTGCCATACACCCATTGGAGATACCGAAACCGCCGGCGAATTACACGACCGCCTGGCCGTACTGGGGGCACCCCTGCTGGTACAGGTTTTGGACCAGTTGGACAGTGAAACATCGATCCCGGCCACCCCGCAGGATGAATCCCGCGCTTCCTCGGCATCCAAACTCAGCCGCGCCATGGGCTGGGTTGATTTTACCCGCCCCGCCATCGAAGTTTCCGCAAGAATCCGCGGCTTGTCGCCCTGGCCCGGCTGTGCAGTAGACGTTTTCACCACCGAAGCGAAACTGCGCACCGGGGCCATCGTCCACAAGTGCCGCGCCAACGCCGATGCACCGGTGCCGTCCGGTACAGCCCCCGGAACCGTATTGCCGGACCTCACCATAGCCTGTGGTACGGGCACACTTTCCATCCTCACCCTGCAACCCACCGGCCGCAAAATGATGGATCTACCCTCATTCATCAACGGCTACGGCCTGGCTGCCGGTTACCAGCTCCAATCATTGCCGCCCACTGGCTGAATTTCGCCAACGACGTTATTTTATTGTCCATGAGTCGCGAAAATTCCATCCGTGTTCTGATTGTTGATGACGAAGTGGGTCATGCTGATGCCATCAGTGAGGCCATTGCCCGTATCGGCTTACCGGTCAAACAGGCTCACAATCTAGTCGATGCCAAGCGATTTTTTACTGAGGATGAATTTGATCTGGTCATCACCGATTTGCGCATGGACAGTCTCCGCGACGGTTTTGATCTGCTGGAATTCGTCCGCCGTACGCGCCCCGGCACCGAAGTCATTGTGGTAACCGCACATGGAGATGTTACTACGGCGGTGGAGGCGATGCGTAACGGAGCCTGGGATTTTATTCAAAAACCGCTGGATCTGGATATCATCCGGGCCCAGGTGCGGCGAGCAGCCGAAAAGATACGCCTTCACAAACAAAATTCCCGGTTTCAGATCGCGCTGGATCAGAAATTCGGCATGCAGGGTATTATCGGTAACAGCGAACCCATGCGCCGCGCCCTGCAGATGGTACGGCAAATAGCCCCCACGGATATCAGCGTGCTGATTCTGGGTGAATCCGGCACAGGCAAGGAACTCATCGCCCGGGCCATTCACCAGAATTCCCGGCGCAGCGCCGGCAGATTCGTAGCCCTCAATTGCGCCGGCCTCAACGAAAGCACCCTGGAAGATGAACTGTTCGGTCATATCCGCGGGGCCTTTACCGACGCCCGCGGAGATCGCGAAGGCCGCTTTGAATATGCCGACGGCGGCACCCTTTTCCTCGATGAAATCGGCGATATGCCTTTGACCATGCAGGCCAAGCTGCTGCGGGTTCTGCAGGATCGCCAGATTGTGCGCATCGGTTCCAATGACCCCATAGATGTGGATGTGCGTTTTGTGGCCGCCACCAATAAAGACCTTGAACACGCCGTACGTATCAAGGAATTCCGTGACGATCTTTATTTTCGCATCAAAGGGGCCACCATTCACCTGCTGCCGCTGCGTCTGCGCCGTGAGGATATCCCACCCCTCATCAGCCACCTCATCGAGAAAAGCGCGCAACGTCTCGGCAAGAGCATTCGCGGCATTGAACCCGAAGCCCTCAAAACGATGGTGGCCTACGACTGGCCCGGCAATGTGCGGCAACTGGAAAACGTCATTGATAATATGATTGCCCTGGCTACCGGTCCGCTGTTGACCATGACCGATGTGCCGGCGGAAATTGTCGGTCCTTATTCGGTGGAAACTCTGTCCACCACGGCGCTGGTGCCCGTGGATCACCTGGATACCGGGCCGGGCACGGCCATCACCAACGTGGTCGGGATGACGCTGGCGGATCTGGAAAAGCAGGCCATCGACAAAACGCTTAAAATGTTCAATGGCAATCGGGAACAGGCCGCCCGGGCACTGGGTATCGGCGAAAGAACTCTTTACCGCAAAATCAAAGAATACGGCATTAACGAATAGGCTTTTTATGCATGAATATCGCGTTGGCCTCGGCTACGATCTGCACCGCACCCAGGGCGATCGCCCACTGGTTCTGGCCAATATCTCCATACCCCATGAAACGGGCCTGGTTGGCCATTCCGATGCCGACGTGGTGATTCACGCCCTTATTGACGCTATCACCGGTGCCGCCGCCCTGCCTGATGTCGGCGAAATGTTTCCCAATACCGATGCGCGGTATCAGGGGATTAACTCCGCGAACCTGCTGGTCGCCGTGATGCTGGAATTGGCAAAAACCCGCTGGCGTCTGGTCAACGTTGATATTGTTGTCATTGCCCAACGCCCCAAACTTGCACCGCACAAACCCGCCATGCGCAACCGTCTTGCCGAACTGCTGAAAATACCGCTGGATTGCGTCAACATCAAAGGCAAAACCAACGAGCGAATAGATGCCATCGGAGAGGAAAAAGCCATTGCCTGCCATTGCGTGGCCCTGCTGGCAACCGCGTAACCCACTGCCATGGAGCGGCACATGCGAATTCTTGGCATTGACCCCGGCTTGCATCTCACCGGCTATGCACTACTGACGTTGCACCCCCGCGGCCCGGCCCTGGAAGAAGCCGGCGTTTTACGCATTGGCACCAAAGAACCTCTGCCCAACCGTCTGCATCAACTGCACCTCCAGATGTCCCAATTACTGATCGAATTTCCCTGCGATCACATGGCTGTGGAGCAGTTATACGCCCACTACAAACATCCGCGTACAGCCATTCTCATGGGCCATGCCCGCGGTGCGATACTGCTGGCCGCCGCCCAGGCCAAAATCCCCATCACCAGCCTGTCCAGCACGCTGGTGAAAAAAATGATCACCGGCAACGGCCACGCCACAAAGCGGCAGATGCAATTGGCCGTGGCTGCTTTGTACCGCCTGGCCCAACCACCTTCGCCCCCCGATGTTGCCGACGCCATCGCCATAGCCTGGACCCTGGCCGCCAAGCTCCAACGACACCGCTGACCTATGGAACCGGGCAAAAATAACTTCGCACTTTCCGGCTGGCCCTTTTGACCGCCAGCTTCGTTGTTCGCTCGTTCCAGACCCACTGCCGGGGTATGCGCCTCGCTCACGCCTCGCTGGCGGCCAAAATTTCTGCGCCGTAAAATATGAATTTATTTTTGCGCGGTTCCTATGAATCAGCCATCAGGTCTACATTTCCAACGGGCCGGTGCCCGGGCCAACATCATTTTACTGCCGGCCAAGGTACGTGTCGTCTCTATAACCCTGGCTGCCATTCGTAATTGCACCATGAGAATTTGCTGCCTCCGCCAGCAAAATGAAAAAAA
Source organism: Planctomycetota bacterium (assembly GCA_021852275.1). Taxonomy (GTDB): domain Bacteria; phylum Planctomycetota; class Phycisphaerae; order WQYP01; family WQYP01; genus JABEVA01. Next base: position 56,891 of record JAJZNX010000015.1, read on the forward strand.
GCGATGGTGTTGGAATCCACTCCAGCTACTCATCCCTCGATGGGTGGATAAACCAGCAGCGTTGGCTCATAATACCCACCATGCTGCTGAATCCCATCCTTACCGGCACTGTCTTATTTGTACTTGGGGCGTGCATCGGCAGCTTTTTGAACGTGATCATCTGGCGATCCGCTTACCTGGGCCAACCGGTAATGTTTGGTGGTAAAACCGCCGGCCTTAGCCTGAGCTGGCCGCCATCGCATTGTCCGCATTGCAACTGGGCAATTCGCTGGTATCAGAATATACCGGTGTTGGCGTGGGTGTGGCTGCGGGGACGGTGTGCAAAGTGCCAGGCCAAAATTCCCGTCCGCTATCCGCTGGTGGAACTGGCAACGGGCCTGGCTTTTGTTGCATTGTACGTAGCGTATTTTCATACCGGGTGGGGCCGCCAGCCGGCGGGCCTGGCCGGTGCCGGGATATGGCACATGGCGGCAGCCATTTTTGGAAACGGTGCAGGCAATCAGCAATTCAGGAGTATGTTCAACGGTGGCATTACATTGGGGCTGGATCTGCTTTTGGTAGCGGTGCTTTTTGCCGCCTCCGGTATTGACGCAGATTGGTACGAAATTCCCACAGCATTAACGAATATTCTTATCGCAGCAGCTTTGCTCACGTCACTGTTTGGTTTACAGCCTGGTTTGCCGGCTCTAAATCCATCCGGTATGGGGGGTCGCATGGCGGTGGGCGGCACGGCGGGGCTGCTGGTATCGCTGGGTCTGTTATGGCGGGGCGTTTTGCCGCGAAGTTTTTCTCAGGTTGTCTATGTCCCCGCTACGGACACTGCCGCAGCCGACAGCCATATACCCCAGCGATCCATTGCTCCGATGCCAGGGCCGCAGAAAAGCTGGCCGTCCGTGGTTGGCAGTGTTCTGATTCTGCTGGCGGTGGCGGCAAGCTGGCTTTGGACCTCCGGCCGCATCGCCGCGCTGCTAACGCTGATTGCGTCGCTGGTGATTTTTCTGCTGGGTGTGCTGCCACGCTCCAGCGAAGCGCCGGATGAATCCCAGCAGGTGCTGGAAGAATCGGCTGCGCCCAGAGTGCGGGTGGAAATTCTCAAGGAATTGCTTTTTCTAATGCCGCCGGTGGTGCTGGCACTGGCAGCGGCAATTATGCCATTTTCGCTGCCTCATCCGGAGTGGTTGCAGCGGCTGCTGGGCGTACTGCTGGGGCTGCTTTTTGGTGGCGGCGTGATATGGCTGACCAGGATTTCAGGCTCGCTGGCGTTTAACAGGGTGGCCATGGGTTTGGGTGACGTGCATCTGATGGCGGCCATCGGCGCGGTGGTGGGAGCCAAACTGGTGCTGCCCATATTTTTTATGGCTCCGGTGCTGGGATTGCTGTGGGCGATTGTGTTGAGATTTATGGGCAAACGCAATGTGTTGCCTTATGGTCCCTGGCTAAGCATGGCCACCATTCTGGCCTTGCTGGTTGGCTGGCCGATAGAGCATTGGTACCTGTTAAAGATATCAGGCTCGTCCACGGCGCCCGTTACCATTCCGACGCATTGGCCGGGGACACCGTAAACCAGATGGTGCCGCGAGAGAACATTGTCGACCGGCGATTTGCAAAAGAATCTTCTTAAGGTTTGGAATGTGACCTGGCCGGAGGCAAAGGCAGAGCATCCAACAAGGCTGCGGTCTGGCCGGTGAGTTTGGCATAATACCAACCGGCCACAGCGCGAAAGCCATCACTGCGGTCCACACTGCCAAGGCATACGTGAGCTAAAAGGGGCACAGCCTGTTTTGCACCTTCGCGGCCCAGAATAATTGCAGCACATTGGGCGATACGGCGATCGCGATTATTTAACAGTGACGGAAGCACCGGCAGAATAAGCGGAGAAAAATTATGCTGCCGGCTGCGCAGCATACCGACCAGGACAGCTTCTACTATGCCTCGCTGCGGGGATTTCAAAAATCCGGCCAGCAGGTGGCGATCGGCGGGCGTATCGGTCTGTGCCAGTTGCTGCGCAGCCAATACTGCCCGGCCAAAATCCTGGGTACGATCTCCATCAACAATGGTGGACAATTTCACCAGTGCGGCCAGCAATGCAGTTTTGTGGGCTGCGGTCGGCTCACTGCAATAACTAAGAACCCAGTTGAGAAATATGGGCTGTCCCTGATTGATCAGGTGTAACAGATCCGGCGTAGGATCTTTTCCAGACGCCGCAATACTGGCGGTTTTAGCAATATCGCGGAGCAAGGGCGAACGCGTTTTTTCCAACGGGGTAATATCCGCAGCTTTGATCAGGTGCCCATATTGAATGGCGGCCAGGCCGGCTTCGATGCGATCGACCACGCCCCTGGCATCCCGGACGGCCTGACCGAACAGTATCGCACCGGCAGGATCATTCATCTTCAAGAGTGCCCGGATGGCGCTAAGCCTGGTGTCGAATTCGCTGCGCGGATTTTTGGCAATAAGCTGCAACCATGGAATGGCAGGATGAATTTTTTCGCTGGCAACGCGTAACAGCAATAACCGCTTGATTCGCCGCATGCGCGGGCTATGGTGGCCGGCCAATTCCGCCAAAACCGCCAGACCTTTGCGAATCTGGACTGGATTACGTGTTTGCAATAACGTAAGGGCGGCATAATAACGAACGCTGGGGCGGCTGCTGGCCAGTGTCTGATCAAGTATGGGCAACACCAATTTTGGATGCTTCTTGACCAGCACGGCCGCGGCCATCATGCGCTGGGCCGGCTCGGGGGCTTTGATCAGGAGATGCTGGAGTTGTGCCGGTGATAATTTTCCGTCCTGCATAGCCTCGGCCAGGGCCGGGGTAATAAGCCGGGTATCCACATTCGCCAGCAATTTACCCAGGTGCAGAAGCTTGGGATTTTGGGTTACATAATTGGCGTCCACCAGCCCCAGCAGTTGCAACTGGGGGTCCTTAGAGACACTAAGCCTTAAAAAAAATGGAGCCAAAGCGGGATCGCGCGTGGAGCGCAGATTCAACAGCACCTGGGCACCAGAGCCATTAAAGGTAAAAGCCTCATTAAAAAACTTTTGGGTTTGCAGAATAACCGGGTCGGCAGTCTTAACAACGGGCGGCAAGGCCTGAGCGAGGCCGCACCACAGCATGGCCCCGGCCGCAATCAACAGTCGCACAGCCGCGATTCGATTCCACGGCCTGCAAATGATTTTCCGGTCATTTGTTTGGTTGGGTGTTACCAGGATGTTCACGAGCGATTCTCCTATAAGCCAAGCAGAGAATTGTCCCCGTGAACCGGCCGCACTGCAACTACCGGCTCCGCAGCAGGCCGGTAGTTGCGTTATGAACATCCCATGGAATTACCACAGTTCAGGCACTTGTAACAACTGCCGTTGCGCACCGTAATGCTGCCGCACGTACACGTCGGCGCATCACCCATCAACGTGGCCATTTGCTGCGAAAGTACAGCCGCCGCCGTGGTGGCATCTGGAAAGGTAATCCGGGAATTAGAAGCCATCACGTTTGCAGAAACTTGTGCCTGTCCGCCGGCACTGGTTTTGCCGGCCCCGGAATGGCCATCTTTGGAGCCATGACCGTTGCCATTGCCATGGCCATTTGGGGCATCCATTGCCGATACCGCGGCGGTTGCGATACGGTTAGCCGTCGCAGCATCCTGCGCCAGTATCTTTTCGTCGCCATTGCCGTTGTCATGGCCGGCACCGTTACCGTCGCGGGAAGCTGGGGTTGAATCGGCAGCCGGTGCATGATCGCGCTGCGGTGCATTAGCAGCGCGGTACCCTGGCATAAACTGCATGCCCAGCCAACGCACCAGATAATCTATGGGACTTTTGGCAAAGGGCATATCGGGATTGGCCGTCATACCGGATGGTTCAAAACGCATGTGTTCAAACTTGCGTACGATGGCCTCCAAGGGAACACCGTATTGGAGATTCAAGGATACCAATGTAGCAATCGTATCCATCAATCCACCGACAGTGCTGCCCTGCTTGGCCATGGTGATGAACACCTCGCCGGGATTGCCATCTTCAAACAAACCGCAGGTGAGGTATCCTTCGTGGCTATCAATGCTGAATTTGTGGGTAATGCTGGGCCGGGTGTCAGGCAAGCGCCGGCGCATGGGGCGATAAACCACCTTTTCCACGACGCGTTCCACGGTGGTTGTCCCGTGTGGGGCGGTGGCTTTAGTGCCCAAAGTTTCGGCACCGCCCACAGGAATGGTTCCGTTACCCAGCAAACTCGGAGCAGGGTCACCACAGGCCGCGCATGCGGCGACGGCTTCCACTTTCAGCGCGTCAATTTCCGCATCATCCGCGGCATCATCATCAGCGGTACTGTTAAGCGGCTGGCTGAGCTTGGACCCATCGCGGTAAAGGGCTACCGCCTTCAACCCCAGCTTCCAGCTTTCGCGGTAGGCTTCCTCAATGTCGCCGATGCTGACTTCATTGGGCAAGTTGATGGTTTTACTGATGGCCCCGCTGATAAAGGGCTGGGCCGCCGCCATCATTTTGATGTGCCCGTGATGATGAATGAATCTTTTACCTTTGCGGCCACAACGGTTGGCGCAATCGAATACGCTCAGGTGTTCTTCTTTCAGATGCGGTGCGCCTTCCACCGTCTGGCAGCCGCAGATAACATCGTTGGCCTGGCGAATCTGCCGCTTGGTAAACCCCAAGGCCCGCAGCAGATTAAAAGATGGATTACGCCACTGCTCGGCGGTAAATCCGAGACGGGTCATGGCGGCCTCACCTAAGGAAAAAGGAGAAAAGGCGAAGGCCAGCTCGAAAACCGAAGGGAGGCATGCTTCGATCTTAGCCAGTTCGTCATCCGTGAAGCCCTTCGCCTTTAGTGTCTCCTGGTTGATAACCTCGCTGCCTTTGAGGGTCAGCGTACCTAACACGTAGGTGAGAATGTCTTTTATCTGTGCGGGTGTGTAGCCCAGATTTTTCAGGGCCGGCTCAATGGACTGGTTGGCAATTTTGAAATAGCCGCCACCGGCCAGTTTTTTGAATTTCACCAAGGCAAAATCCGGCTCCACGCCGGTGGTGTCGCAGTCCATCAGCAGACCGATGGTACCGGTGGGCGCAATGACGGTGGTCTGGGCATTGCGGTAACCATGTTGTTCGCCCAGCGTCACGGCCCGATTCCAGGCTTCCTGGGCGGCTTTGAGCAGCGCTGCGGTGGCGGGTGCGGCACTAAATTGGGCCGCATCAATTTCCACCGGCTTGATTACCAGCTTCTCATACTGGCCGGCGGCCTGAGCCGCGGCCCGGTGATTGTGCATGACGCGCAGCATATCCTGCCGATTGCGGTGATATCCAGGAAACGGCCCGAGTTCACGGGCCATTTCGGCGGAAGCAGCATAACTTTCCGCCGTCATCAATGCCGTGATGGCTCCGCAGATGGCCCGGGCTTTTTCGCTGTCATAGGCAATACCCGCTACCATCAGCATCGTGCCGATGTTGGCATAACCAAGACCCAGCGTGCGGTATTCGTAGCTTAGACGGGCGATTTCCCGGCTCGGATAGGCCGCCATAAGCACCGAAATTTCCAGGACCATCGTCCACAGGCGGCACGCATGCTGAAACCCGGCGATGTCAAATTCGCGGCTTTCCGGATTGAAAAATTTCATCAGGTTGATGGACGCCAGGTTGCAGGCAGTGTTATCCAGAAACATATATTCGCTGCACGGGTTGCTGGCGTTGATACGGCCGCTTTGCGGACAGGTGTGCCATTCGTTGATGGTGTCATCATATTGCACGCCGGGGTCCGCACAGCGCCAGGCGGCAAAGGCAATCTGCTGCCACAAGTCGCGGGCTTTCATGGTTTTGTGGAGTTTTTTGTCGGTGCGACGGATTAAATTCCACGAGCCGTCCTTTTCCACCGCTTCAATAAAGCGATGGGGCACACGCACGGAATTGTTGGAATTCTGGCCGGAAACGGTGGCATAGGCTTCACCATTAAAATCATAATCCAGACGAAGGTGCAGCTTTTCCGCGATCTCCCGCTGCTCTTTGGGCAGGTGCTTGACACCTTCTACCATGGCCGCAACCTTGATCTCTTCCCGCACTTTCCAGTTGATAAAGTCTTCAATGTCCGGATGATCCAGATCCAGGCAGACCATTTTCGCGGCGCGGCGGGTGGTGCCGCCCGATTTAATAGCCCCGGCGGCACGGTCGCCAATTTTTAAAAAGCTCATCAGGCCGGAAGATTTTCCGCCACCGGATAGAGCTTCATTTTCACCGCGGACCTTGGAAAAGTTGGCTCCGGTGCCGGATCCATACTTAAAAAGCCGGGCTTCGCGTACCCATAAATCCATGATCCCGCCTTCATTGACCAGATCATCATCGACGCTCTGGATAAAGCAGGCGTGCGGCTGCGGATGGGTGTAGGCGTCGGTGGCCTGTTCCAATTGATGGGACTTGGGATTCACATACCAATGACCCTGGGACGGACCAGTCATGCCGTAGGCAAAATTCAGCCCGGTGTTAAACCATTGCGGCGAATTAGGAGCCGCCATTTGATGCAGCAGCATATGGGCCAGTTCGTCATAAAAACACTGGGCATCTTCGGGCGAATCAAAATAGCCATAATCCCGGCCCCACTGCGTCCAGCATCCCGCCAGGCGATGGACGACCTGCCGGACCGATTTTTCCGGGCCTTTTTTCTGGCGGCCCTGGTCATCGAGAACCGGGTCTCCGTTGGAATCCACCTGGGGAACCCCGGCTTTGCGGAGGTATTTGCTGACCATGATATCCGTGGCCAACTGCGACCAGTCGGCCGGAACTTCAGCGTCTTTCATTTCAAATACCACCGATCCATCCACATTGGTGATGCGGCTGGAGCGGCGGGAAAATTCTACTGTGGAATAAACATCCGTGCCGGCTCTGGTAAAACGACGGGAAATTTTCATGGATTGAATCCTTTCACACTAAATCGCTGACTCACTTAATCCACACGTGGGAGAGTCAACCCGGGTTGATCCTGATATTTACCGCTTTTGTCGGCGTAACTGGTTCGACAAGTCTTTTCGCCGCGGAGAAAAATGATCTGGGCAATGCCTTCGTTGGCATAGATTTTCGCAGGCAGCGGAGTGGTGTTGGAAATTTCGATGGTGATGCGACCTTTCCATTCCGGCTCCAGCGGAGTCACATTGACAATAATGCCGCAGCGGGCATAAGTACTTTTGCCCACACAGATCGCCAGCATGTCGCGGGGAATTTCAAAATACTCCACGGTTTCACAAAGGGCAAAACTGTTGGGTGGAATCAGAACATGGCCCACGGTGCCGGCATCCACATCCACAAAACTTCTGGGAGAAAAGTTTTTCGGATCCACTACTTCTGAATTAACATTGGTAAATATCTTAAAGCTGGAACCCACCCGCACATCATAGCCATAGCTGGAAACGCCGTAACTGATTTTGCCTGCCCGTTTCACGGCTTGCTCGAACGGCACTATTTTTACCAATTCTTCGATTTGCGTATCGGCCAGAATGCCCATGTTTTTTACCTTCGCTTGATGTTTGGCATTTGTTAGCATATCTTATTTTCACACACGAGGCAAATTTCGGCTAATGACCGACCCCCGCCTGTTATCATCCATAGCAACTCTCTAGCCATCGTCCGCAACCATCTTAACGTGCCGCCGGAATTTGTTTACATTCGTACTGGCGAGCACAAGTGTCAGTCTACCACTACAAATTGTGGTGTCAATCACACTTCACGCTAATTGTTGTGCAACAGGTTATCCACACTCATAACCCAATTTATTCACAAGACTTGTGGTCCTAAAAAAAAATTACACCACACCTTGTGGATGTGACCTTACATGTGCTTATGCTCTCGTGTTAAACTTTTTTGATCTTTTTGTAAACCTTTGGTAAAATATTTTTTGGGATTGCATCTCTATGCAAAATAAAGACTTACGAAAAATATCCCGGACGACATTCGACCCCGCTATGTGGAAAAAAAATTTGGCGATGCTGCATAAATCACTGCCAAACCGCCTGATTTCGTGGTTTTCAGGGCACCAACGAGAGCTTCCATGGCGACAAACCACCGACCCTTATGCCATCTGGGTATCAGAAATTATGCTCCAGCAGACGCAGGTGGCCACTGTTGTGCCCTATTTTCAGCGATTTATGGCCCGTTATCCCACAGTACGTATGCTCGCCGCAGCTCCGCTGGAAGATGTGCTTTCCTTATGGGCCGGCCTGGGTTATTACTCCCGCGCCACCCGCATGCACCGCTGCGCCGAGTTCATCTGTACGTACTTGAACGGGCGCTTTCCCACAACACGTGACGAACTGATGGTCCTGCCCGGCATTGGCCGGTATACCGCCGGCGCTGTTGCCAGCATAGCCTTCGGCCAAAGCGTACCGGTACTGGACGGCAACGTGATACGTGTGCTCACACGATTGCTGGCCATTGCCGACAACATCGCCGCCCCTGCAACCCACGCCATGCTCTGGACCATTGCCGGACAGCTCGTCCCGGCCTCCAATCCTGGCACGTATAATCAAGCCGTGATGGAGCTGGGAGCCACCATTTGCCTGCCGCGCAACCCGCACTGCAGTCGGTGCCCGGTGCGTGGTCTGTGCCAGGCCCGCCGCCTGAACATTCAAGGCGATCTGCCGGTGAAGACTGCCGCGCGGCAACCCCGGAGGTCTGGTTGCATGACGGTGGTGATCGAGGCCGCCGGGAAATTACTTTTGCTCAAACGCCCGCCCGGTGGGCTTTGGTCCAGCCTGTGGGAATTTCCGACATTTCACAACTCAACAGGCCGCCACGCTCCACGGAACGCCGCCAGCACGATCCGACGAGCGTTGGGGCTGAATGTAAACTCGGTCCAAACCATCGGCTCGCTGACCCACCAACTTACGCATCGCACGTTTGATTATCATATCTTCCTGGCCCGGATGGATGCAGCACCGCAACGTGTTGCTCTCCCGGAATGCGATTGCGGGCGCTACCAAGCCTTTGCCTGGGTCAAGGCCATAGCCCAGCGCCCGTGCGGCACGATCACCCGCAAAATTGACCGGGCAGTCAAGGCCGTATCAGTTGTGGCTGCCGACGCTCCCAATGATTTAGCAAACCGGTAATGCCCGAAAGAAGCCCTCGTTGCCGAGATCGCCACGCGGTCCTGCCGCAGCCTTGGCGGTTGCCCCGGAGGTGGCAAAGATCACGCGACCGCCCCACGCTGCTGCTGGCACGCCGATTCAGCTTGTCGGCCGTTCAGGATTCCGGAATTGCAGCCCCGCTGATTTGCGGTACGCCCATGCCGACCAGAGAAACAAGTTCGTGGGCTGCGGGTTCGCCGTTGACTCCCCGCATCGGAAAGGGGCTTACCGGCGGAGAGGCCAAACGTTTAATCCGGCCCCAGCGCAAGCGAAAGGCCCAACCGAGGGTGCGACGAACTGTTTGGACCAACCCCATCATACCGACGATCTGCATTCCGGCAGGCTTAAACGATACCTTGCTGTTGCTGCACACCAAAGCCACCGCCAGCCACAGCGGATTGTAAAAGTACAGGTAGCCGGCCAATAAATTAAGCTGCTTGCGCCACGGGCGCTGATGATTCGAGGCAATCACATAATTTCCATCATACATATAGTTTTGCACCTGCCGGCCCGCAACGTTGTCAAAAACCCGGCCGGAGCTGAATGTTTCGTCGTAGAGTCTGGTTCCCGGTGAAGGTGTTACCATCAACACTTGCAGCGAAACCGCACCCGCCTGGCGGAGCAGCTTAATTTGATTCAGCAGGCCATAGGAGGTGTGCGGCGAATACAGGGGCTGGCTGTCATGATGCATCATCATGGGCATGGGGCAGATACCCACATTCCGCAGGCTGCGGAAGGCTTCGGTGGTTTTGTCCACGCTTTGACCCTTCTTGACCAGGGTGGCCGTCATGTCTTCCACGCCCAGCCACAAGGCCCGACAACCGGCCGTACGTACCAGGGGCAGATGCTCTTTCATCTGCAGGGTGTCATGCACAGTCACTTCGCTGTACCAACGAACGTTTCGGCGCAGCGGCACGCCCGCAAATTCGGCCCGGGCCAGAGTTTCCACAATCTCCAGCGTTCGCGCTTTATTGTTAAAAAAATTATCATCGGTACCGAAAAAGTACCGCAAGCCATAGGTTTTATGGAGCCGCCACATTTCTTCCGCAATGCGTGCCCCGCTTTTTACACGGTGCTGACGCTGGTTATACCCCGGAATCGGGCAGTAGGGGCACGCGAATTTACAGCCAAAAGTAAGCACCAGCGAACTGATGGGCGAAAGGCGGCGCACCCGCCGGGCCTCCACCGCCCGGGCGGCCAGGCCCACACCACGCCCCGGCGTTTCCAGCAGGCCATAGCCCAGCACAGAATCGGGTAATTCATCGAGATTACCCACCAGTCGCTGCATACCGGTGTCCAGCAATTCGCCGGTGGGCCGCCCCTGCTGAATTTCCGGATAAACCAGACCCGGCACAGTGCGGAGTGCTCCGGTTTGCCGGGCGCGATCAAACGCCGCCCGCATGGACTCGCCGGTGCCCCGCAAGGACAAGATCACCTCCAGCAGGTTCAGCAGCACGTATTCTTCGCCGGTGACGGCCACATCCGCGCCGCAAGGGCCGTTTGGCCCGGCACGAAAAACCTCATAGGGTTGGTACAAATTCAGCGAGCCACCGGCGATGATCAGCGGGCGATAACGCAATTCGATGCGCTGGGCATCGCGAATCAATTCCAGGCATGGAGCCAGATGCATGCCCATGCTGGAAATCATAAAAATATCCGGCATCCGGCCATCGAGTTGCATCCGGCTCGGACGGAAATGGCGGTTCCACTGCTGGAGCACAATGCGCGTCTTTTCAAAACCCGCATCCACCAACGCCGAACCGATGGCCCGCACGCCGGCCGGAACCATGCGCGTATCGGCAAAGATGAACGGCAACATACGCGTGCGATGGTCAAAGGCGCAGGCGATGACCGTGGCCAGATCATGCTGCGGGGCGATTTGCCGTAAACGCCGCCGGATATCCGTCAATTCGCCGGGCGGAAGCAATTCGTCGCCGCAGTCTCGACGGGGCAGTTCCATCAATGATTCCTTCATACGCGGACCAACCGGCCCGGGCCGTTACGAGTTAAAAAACTCTTCCGCATTGGTGCGATACATTTTTTCCAGCACCGGCAGCGGCAAGTCCAGCCCCTTTAATCGACCAACTCCGCCGGGGACGTCCGGATCTTCAATGGGAGATTGGCCATCGTAGTCGGTTTCCCACAAATGCTGGTGCACCCAATAACGGCTGGCATAGTGGTCGTAGTTGTATTTGTCGCCGATTACCAGATCACTGCCGAAAAGGATACGCTGCTGATAGTGGATAAAAAATTCCCGTACGCGGGACACGCTTTGTCGGGCAATGCCCCGCACTATCCATTTCGTGGCACTGGAATCAACGCGGTAATGGGGGAATCGATCCAGCCGCTGCTGCAAAGCGTCGAGAGCTTCAACAGAACCACCCATGTGGGCACCCAAATGGGTGCGGCCGGGATATTGCTCCAGCATCCGGTCCAGCATGCCGAATTGTTCGGCAAAACTTTTATGCCCGTCCGATGGTTTGTATTTTTTATCCGGGCCAAACCAGTCTTGGGGATCGCCGACATGGGTCATAAAATGAAAGCCCAGATTCCAGGCGTGTTTCATCACGCGCTGCAACTGCGGATGATCCAGATCCATGCCCATGCGTTTTTGTGTACCGGGGGCGGCATGAAATTTCATCAGCCGGCTGCCCTTGGCCCGAAAGCCATCCAGGCGGCGCAGCCAGTCATCAATAAAGCTTTCTTGCGAACTGAGTTCCTGCCACTTGGGAATGGCAATAAATTCAAAACGCCCTGGAAAAGCCGCCTGCATGGCATCCACATCCTCCAGCGGAGCCATGGTCCAGATTCGGCTGATGCTGTAATCATCCGCGACTTGCAGAAACATCCGCGTTAAATCCACATTGTGGGCATGCGTATGGGCGTCGATGATAGGACCGGCGATTTTCCGAGGCGGAATGTTATGGTAATCCAGCCCCAACCGATTGTACGGAACAGCGGCGGGGTGCGGTGTTGTGGCGGCAGTCTCATTCATGGTAAACCTCACACGGCGCTGCATGGTCGCTTGGCTCTTATACCATTTTAGGCGATGATTTTCGAGTGGACATGACGCTTGAGTTCAGGTCCGCCGCAGAGTAAAATCCATCATCCAGTGTGGCGGCATCGCCCAAGCCGGTATGGCCGTAGCCATTGAAATAAGGAATCGCGAAATGCCGACGCTAACTCGCCTTGCCATCAAAGACAAATTTGCCACCAGCCAGGATTTGGAAAAACTGCGGGCTGCGCTCAATGGTATCCAAGGCCTTGACCGAGGACGGTTTCAGATGCACAATCGCATCGGCCTGCTGAAGGGTGGTTTTTTGCTCACCGATTTCTTCCTCGAGGTCGATGAAAATCTCTCCGAGCAGGTGAAGAAGGCAGTTGTAAAAGCAGGCTTCGGAGTTCGTGGAAACGCTGCATTCAAGAACCCCGCCGTGCGGAAAGGGGTGGCCAAACTGGTGGCGAGGCATCTTCAGGAAGAAGATCCACCGGACTATGCGATATGGTTTGGCTTGGCATCTCCGTCCAACATCCACTTGCTGGAGATATCACGCGGCATCAGCGACCCCGGCGATGGATCGCTAATGGGGGTGCCGTTCGGTGCCGAAAGCATACCCAACGCAAAATCAGTCGTGCTTTATCTGGCCTGCCCCGCCGAATTACGCAAAGCATTCCGGGTTAATCCCGCCCACCCGGCCGTTGTCGCCCTAAGATGCGGCGATTTTCATGTCGTCCACCCGAAGGACGGCCTGGCACGGTTTCGCCAGTACCTGAAGCAATTGGGCGTGGCCAAACCCCGGGCAGGAGCCTGAGCATTGGATGCACAGGACCGACTATCCTTCGCCTGCAAGCTCCGCGACCAGGGACTTGTTGATCTTCTCATCGCCCAGGAAGTTTTGCTAATCAAGAAAGTTTTTAAACTGCCCGGTGCGCAATATCTGCCTCCGATCAATCGCTACCATCTGACGATTGCAAAATCGCAACAATCCCTCGAAAAGGTAGTGAAGGGATACTTACTCTGGCACCGGGAAAGCGTAAGTCCCTTCGGCGGCCATGCTGTGATTACCGGAATCTTTGATAAGCAGATTGGCGGCAATACGTCGCGTCTCAAAAAGCTTCGGGAAACGCTGCGCAGGACCAAGATCCACGGCGACATCCGATGGCTTGAATCCATGGCTCCCAAAGCACCGTCCGGGCAACGCGGCGGGGCTGACCTCAACGCGGCGGACCTCGTCGAGAACGCGGAGTATCCGTTTTCGCACCCATCCGCGGGCATTGTGTGCCCGGCCGAGCATTTCACGGACCGCGATGCTCTTCGGGCGATCCTGACGGCCCGGCAGACACTGCAAATCGTCGCATCACTATCGCCCAATGTTGCCGCCCGCGAAACCTTTGAGGGGGCGATGCAAGATTTCCTTCGTATCGATTTTGCAACGGAAAAGCAACTTTGACGGGGTTTTCCAATGACGAATAACCTCAACTCCGCTATTGTCACCGGTTCTTCACGGGGGATCGGACGCGAAATTGCCACCGCTTTGGGAGGGTTGGGCTTCAATGTGGTGGTGAATTATGCTTCCAGCCAGGCTGCGGCGGACCAGGCGGTCAAGGAAGTACAGGCGGCGGGCGGCAAGGCGGTGGCCATTCAGGCGGATATCAGTTCCGCTGCGGACCGTCGGCGACTGCTGGAACAAGCCGTGTCCGCGTTTGGCCCTATCCACCTGCTGGTCAACAACGCGGGCATTGCCCCGTCGCAACGGCGCGATATACTGGAAACCGAAGAAGCAAGCTTTGATCAACTCATCCAGACGAATTTGAAAGGGCCGTTTTTTCTCACCCAGGCCTGCGCCATACACATGATGGCCAATGCACCGGATGCCACAGGGCGACGCGGCAACATCATCACTATTTCCAGTATCAGCGCCTACACCGCCAGCGTGAATCGGGCGGATTACTGCATAGCCAAGGCCGGCCTCACCATGATGACCAGTCTATTTGCCGTCCGGCTGGCCGCCTCCGGCATCAATGTCTACGAAATTCGCCCCGGCATCATCCAGACCGATATGACTGCGGGAGTCAAGGAAAAGTATGATCGCCTCATCGCCAGCGGCCTCACTCCCATTGCCCGCTGGGGGCAACCCAATGATGTCGCCCGAGCTGTAACTGCCATCGCCCAGGGACTGCTGCCGTTTTCAACCGGCGAGGTCATCAATGTGGATGGCGGCTTTCACCTGCGCCAACTCTAGTGCGATGTCACAGCATAATTTTAGAATTGGGAATCTCGATTCAAGGTCATAATCAACGCATTGCCAATTATGGCAATCCGAAAATATTGTGTTGACAAAGCACTAGCGCCCTGTTCCAGCCATAATGACGGGCTGACGGAGGGCCAAGGGGTTGTGGGCGCGAAGCGAGGAGGATGGCGTATGGATACATACGTTGATGACGAGCGACAAAGCCCACGGCCTCTTGGCCCCCGCCCGTAGGGTTGGCCTTAAACCGGCCATCTGCGGCGTCGCGTCGGCTCAAGGGGTTTAAGAACCCGGTTCTCGCCGCCGACTCCTTGCATCTGACCGGTTTAGCGCCAATCAACCCGTCATTATGGCTGGAACAGGGCACTAAGCCCGCTTGCGAAGCTCATTGTATGGTGAGAATTTCGTGAATGTCCACACGGGGTACCTCCACCGTAAGAATGCCCCGAGCGAAACGAAAATCCACCTCTCTTCCGCCAGGTTCCAGTCGCACCTGCAGCGGGCAACCCCGATGACGTATGAACAGGCGCAGCGGTCCGACAGGCGTGATATGATCAAAGGTGTACACCCCTTCATCCGCATGTGGGCCACCACTGTTCACCAGATGCACCGCCAGCATTTTCCCCTGCCGCATGATGGTAACGTCCACCTCATGCGAGCCTTGCACCCGGACCATCGGCTTGGGCTGCGTCCTCGCCAGAACTTGCCCGATAAAGTCGCGCAGTGCCGTGGTCCGTGAATGTCGATACACCTCACCCACCGCAAGGTAAATGCCCGCCATGGTGCCGCAACCATATTTTCTCATGGACGCGGCAACCTCTCCGCTGCCGCGCTGATTATTTTCCGCATATACCCGGCCTAGCGGCACCACCTCGGGCCGACATTTCACCGGCGCGAATGCGGAACTAATGGGGGCCAACATTCCGCCACCAGCAATGTACCAGCCCGTGGTGCCGAGAGTCTCATCCTGAACAATGCCAAGCTCCGAAGCCAAACCGAGTGTGGTCTTTCGCCCCACCGCCAGCAAGGTGCCACCCGCCCGCACATAAGCCAGCAACGCGCTGCGAAACGCCGGGGCTAAACACTCACACTCCGGCAAAACGATCAACCCATAATCAGACATGGGCCGCGTTTGAAAATGATGTTCGCTAAGCACATCCACATGACACTGGTTGTCCAGCATGGCATCGAGTATGCCACGCAAAGCCGTCAACTGGCCTTCCCCCGGCGAAAACAGGCCTCGTGATTTGTGGTAATAATTGGTGGTCGAATTGAGCAAGGCAATTTGCGGCACGGACATTGCCCGGTGGGATACGCTCTGGCGGGCCCGGCAGAATTTGGCCACGTCCCCCATAACGTCCATCGTCCAGTCATCAATGGCTCCATGGCGATTTTGTTTGAAATAGGTCTGAAAGCCCCCACCCAGAGACACTACCACAGCCGCCTCCTGCTGCAGTTGAACCGCGGTTTTGGTGGCCGCGAAATCCCGTTCCTTCCACCGCGCCGCAAAACCCCAGGCCATGAGATCCCACGGCTTGCCCTGCGGCATTAACACCCGGGCTTCAAACCGGGCGGCGCGAAAGCTGTCCATCAGCGGGTAGTCACCCGAAAGAAAATCAACATGGGCCGACACCGCCTCCGGCATATGCGAAGAAAACGCCCAGTTGCTGCAAATCTGAAATTGCGGATCGTGCGCATGCAAGGCGTCGACATAATGACGCAGGTAGCGGCGAAAGCCTTCGCGGCAAAACTCGGCAAATTCAAAATAATGCGGATCTTCCGGCCTGCGCGGAACTTGCTCGATACCCGTGGCGGCCCGAAATGCCTCCAACACCCGCGGACCGTAATCACACGCGGCCGCCCAACAGTCGCCGTCCACCCACACACCATCGACACCATACACGTCGCGCAGTTCCCGCAGTTGCGGAATCATTAACTCATCAACATAGGCACCAAATACCGACGTTTTATCTTTATCGCGCCGGCCTTTTTCATCCACTCGGGCCCACGATGGATGCCGCTTAACCGCCTGCCCATCCCACACCCCCGAATAATGCATGAACAAGGCCACGCCATATCGGGCGGTTATTTTGCGCCACATGGGCAACGTGTCGCTCTCGAAACCCGGAGCCTGGCATCCCACCTTGGTGCGATAACTGGAAAAGCCCGGATGGCCCTTGCAATCAATTTGTATATAATCCGGATGAACCTTGCGTATAATGTTTTGCACCATCGCCTCGGTCACACCATGGCCAATACGGGTACAATCCTCACCAGCATGAAAATCAAAATGAATGCCCAGAAAGCTTTCGGAGCGACGTAGGCGAGTCGGCGGTAACATCAATGGATTCCCTTTTCATCGGCCAACCCCTTGGCCCGTTCCACATGGCGACAACAGAATCCAGCCGTCGTCGGAAGCCTGCTTCATGATAGCCCTTTAGCCGCCATTCGGGTAGGACTCCTGGAACTGTTCCGTCAAAGGATTACGACCAATCCTGACCCGCGTGGCCGGCTTGGTCTTGGCTTAATCCGCTCATACGCCCGTTGCAGAATGGCCGCCACCGCCACAATATCGGAGCGGGTGGTGCTGCGCCCCAGCGACAAGCGCACCGCCCCCAGCGCGATCGCCGGCGGAATTCCCATGGCCAGCAGCACAGCCGACGCCTTCTCGTCACCGGCATGACAGGCCGAGCCTGTGGATGCCGCAACTTCCGGTGCGCCGGCCAACACCGCGCTTCCCCGCACACCAGGAAAACATAGGTTGAGCGTGTTGGGCAGGCGTGCCGCGTTGGCCCCCACGAGTTTCAATCCGGCAATGTTTTCGCAAAGCAGACCCCAGAGTTGGTCGCGCAGCTCTTGTTGACGCCCGGATTCCACGGAGAGTTTTGCCCCAGCCAACTCACAGGCCACTCCCAAACCGACAATATACGGTACATTTTCGGTCCCGGGTCGCAGGCCGTGCTCTTGCCCGGCACCGCGTAGCACAGGTGCCAGAGCCGTGCCACGTCGGACATACAGGGCCCCAATTCCTTTGGGGGCGTAGAGCTTATGCCCGGCGATGGACAGCAAATCCACGGCCAGTTTCTTGACGTTCACCGGAATTTTTCCGACAGCCTGCGCGGCATCGGTGTGCATGAAGGCTCCGCACCCATGGGCCAGCCTTGCGAGTCGTCCAACCGGCATCAGCACGCCGGTTTCGTTCTGCGCCAGCATGATGGTCACCAGGGCGGTATCCCGGCGCAAGGCGGTACGGACGTCATTTTCGTTAATGCAGCCGTGCTGATCGACTGCAACGCGTGTAACCGAAGCGCCCTTGCTTTCCAACCACGCGCACGGTCGGACCGTGGCCGGATGTTCCACCGCGGATGTGACGACATGGCGGCGGGCCTGGCTAAGCTCCATGACTCCGCATATCGCAAGATTGTTGGCCTCCGTGCCCCCTGAGGTGAAGACAACTTCATCTTCCGCGCAGCCCAATAACTCGGCGACCTGGCCGCGTGCCCGTTCCACCGCAGCGCGGGCGGGCCGCCCATAAGCGTGATCGCTGGACGGATTACCGAATTGCTTACGCAAAAATGGGAGCATGGAATCCAGAACTTCCGGTAATACCGGCGTCGTGGCATTGTAATCCATATAGATGGGGGGTTTCTTTTGGCTTGCCATTATTTTCACCATCAAAAAGTCAGAACCTGATCGCTGGTACGCACCCATTCGGAAATGAC
>JAJZNX010000212.1 GCA_021852275.1 Planctomycetota bacterium
AACTAACCGCCCTGGATTTTCCCGAGCGGGACGCCTGGCAGCAATGGTGTGTTCAATATGGTTTGGCCGAACCCCCGCCGCTGGATATGGAATCCGCCGGGGCAATCAACGAAGCCTACACCGCTGTGCAGCCCCTGGAGGTGCTGCTGGCCAAGCACCGGCGGCTGGCTTTGGCGCTTGCCCCGTTGCCGCTGCGGCTGGTGGTGATGCGCGAAATTGCCAAAGCGGATAAATCCGCTAATTTTTGGGCCGATGATATACGCACCTTTGAAATCGCCCGGCTGGGGGAAATTCGTCAGCAATGGGCCATGGCCGCCGCTGATCGGCATCTGCCGGGGCTGCTATTAAATGAGCTTAGTTCCGGCCAATGGAGCGTGGCAATTCCTGGCGACCTGCTGCGGGCGGTAAAGGAGCGGGCCGGGGCAATTCAGGCCCAGGAGATTCAAAGCCAGTTGCAGCCGCTGCTGGCGACGTTGGATACGGCCTATTCGGCCATGGAAGAGCAAAGTTGCCGCGATTTGATCTTGCAATGCCGGGAACTCCTGGGAACGACCACCCCTGCGAAAGATGTCAAAGAGCGTCTGGCGGCGGTGCAGGCTTGGGTGGATGGTTTGGAAAAGGTCCGGGCGGACCACGCGGAATTTGAAAAGGCCTGCGCCGGTTTGCAGCAAGCCATTGATAACGCCGCCACCAGCGATGACATTCGCAAAGCCTATCAGGCCACCACGCGCTTCAGCGAGCCGCTGGCT
The DNA here is from genome assembly GCA_021852275.1 of Planctomycetota bacterium. GTDB lineage: Bacteria > Planctomycetota > Phycisphaerae > WQYP01 > WQYP01 > JABEVA01. The sequence goes on from JAJZNX010000212.1 coordinate 750, forward strand.
GTGGAATTGGAGCAGCGCTATCAAGCCTGCCTGGCCCGCCGGGAGCGGCAGGCGGTGAGTCGGCGGCGGATGATTTATTTTGGATCAGTCGCCGCGGCGGTAGTGGTATTGGTGGCCCTGGGGCTTTTTACATTTTTCACCATCCGCAGACACGAGGCCAGCGGATGGGCAGCCGTGCTTAAGGCGGCCCGGCACCGTGTTACACATCAGGGAGATCTTGCGGATGGCCAAAAGGTGCTGGCCATGGTGGCCAAGGCTCCAACGGATGTGCGAAATGCCCCCGCTGTAACTGCAGGCATTGTGGAACTGCGTAATGCGCTAGCTGCCGACAAGGCGCGCGCCGAAAAATTCAAAGTACTTGTCGCCACGGCCGTGCGGCTGGGCGTGGGCAGCGCCCGGGCGCTTGGTGCCATGCAGATGGCCAAGGCTATGGCCCGCAGCTCGGCGGAAAAGGCGCTGGTAACGCAGTGGCTTGGCAGGCAGCGACTGTACCAGCAGGGTCAGCAGGCCAAACGTGATGCGGCGTTTAATAGTGCCGCAGCGGCGCTGTTCAAGAAAATGAACCGACAGTTTTCCGCTGGTGCCTTGGTCCGCAGCCCACAGGCAGTGCGGCGGGAGCTGCACGCTCTGGCCGCAGGCGTAAACCTGTTGGCGGCCAGCCAAAACATTACGCCGTCGCTGTACAATGCGGAAATCACCTCGCTGCGGGCCACGCTGCACCGTCGCCGCGTGGCCTTGGCCAATGCGGTATCCGATGATCTGGATTATCAGAAAATTATGGATCCGCCGGCTTCCGTGAGTAGTTACGTGGCGGCGGTGGCCGGGTATGTAAAGGCTCATCCGGATGGAAAATTTATCACCTCCGCCAATACCCTGGTCGGTCAGACTGCGGCGGAGCGGGCGGTGAGCGCCTGGAGCAATCTGGTGCAAGGCTGGAACGGGCGGATATTAAACCCCCATCGGACCAGTGTGGCCGCCCGAATCGCAGCGCTGAAAAAATACCGGGCGGCGTTTCCCGATTCCCCCTTAAGCGCCGTTGCCCAAAGTTATCAGGCGTATTTGGTCAGCGGCCTGGCCGCCACCGGTGCCGGAGGCCCCTGGCGTGGCCCGCTAAGCCACGTGCTGCATAACCGGCTGCTTCGTGGGCTGGACGTGCTGACTGCCACCAATGGCCGCCGGTATTTTGTTCGCCCGGGTACCCAGGTGGCGGCGGGGGCGATGGGCAGTATTAAGATATACCAGTTTAAGGCCGTGCTTTCCGCGGATGGCAGCCAGACGCTGGTGGTTTTGCCAGTGGGGGTTGTGCTCAAATCCGACCGGCCAAAGGCCAGCCCGCAACGGATATTTACCCGCCGGGTGGAGCGGGCCATCGGCAACCTGCACTTTGACCAGTGGGATATCATTGGGCTAAAGACTATGCGGCGGCTGAAGGCTTCGCCCATGAACCCGGTGATCAAAGGCATTTTGATGTCGGATTTGATTTTCCTGCAAAAACCGCTGCTGAGCCGGCACGATGCCCGGCAATTTACGGTTGCGGCGGGGCGGTTGAGTGATTTAAATTTGGAAAATATCAACTGGCTTAATCCCAAAAAGCCTCCGTCGGGTCATGTGGTACGCGGAGTGGGCGACGCGTTGACCAGATTGCCGGATCTTAAAATCATGCTGGCCGGTATTACCGCTGCCGACCAGTCGCTGGCCCGTCGGGTGCTTTTCCAGGTGGCGGCGCTGGGCATTTACACCCCGGGTGCGGCCCAACCAACGGTGGCGTGTACGGTGCCGCCGCCTGATGGTTCCAGCGCCTCGGTGGTGGCGGGCGGCGGGGGCGCGGCGCGGCTGGAAAAAATTGGCGTGTTCAAGGAGGGCCATTGGCGTCTGGGTACCAATAGCGGCTTGGCTGTTACCAACGGTAGCTTGGTGTTTATCACCAGCCCGGGAAAGTAAGAAACCTGGAAAGGAAAGGAATATGACCATGGCTGAAGAATCTTTTTTTGTGCGTTCCCGCGGTAAGGTTACCGGGCCTTTTGATTTGGCGGGCTTGCAGCGGCTGGTGCGGCTGGGGATGCTTTCGCGCGTGCATGAGCTATCCGCGGATAAACAAAACTGGTCCCCGGCATCGCGCACGCCGGGCCTGTTTCCCGAGGCCGGAGCGCAGACCGCTGGGTCAAGCAACCAGACGCCGGGGATCGAAGCTGATGATAAACCCCCAACCATGGTTGAAACGGCGGAAATTTCGGAAACAGCCGTTCCGGTGGCGTCAAACATGCAATGCGCTTCCTGCGGAGGAATTTTCCCCGCAGCCCAGGTCTACCTTGACCGTGGACGTAATCTGTGTATTTCCTGCTTTCAGAAGCAGTCAGCAACGATACCGGGAACAGCAGCCGGATTGGATAACGGAAGGGCGGAGAGCTACCGAGGCATGGCCGTGACCTCAATGGTCTTGGGAATTTGCGGACTGGTGATTCCGTTGGTTGGTGCTGTTTGCGCACTGCTGGCCATAATCTTCGGATCGCTGGCGTCGCGTGGTAACAAGCGGCTGGGTAGCCGGGACGGATCGGGGATGGCCACCGCCGGATTGGTCATGGGGATTATCGCGGCAGCAGGCTATGTCTGCTGGCTTATTTTCTTTCTGGTCATGATGTTTATTGCGGCGGCCGCTGCGGCTCACGGCACCCAATGACGGTGGGGCTGCGGGACCGTTAATCCTGAAAGAGCGGTGGTTCTTGTCTCCAGCCGCACCGCTTTGTTATGGCATTCGTGCCCTGAAACTCGCCCAGCGGGTTGCTGCGTTAAGCGCAGCCATTGACAGAATTCCCCAGCGTTGTATAGTTTGTATTGGCACGTAGTCGTGTGCCGGTATGTATTTCAGTTTTGGACGCGGGCCTGCTGGTGGTAGCAGTACGTCAGGGAGCCAAAAGGAATAAAAAACATGGTACGGCAACAGCACCAGATAGCTTGGGCGATGATGGGCGTGGTGTTCTGCGGATTGGGGGCAGGGCATTGCTGGGCACAGTTACTGCTCACGCAATCTCAAAAGCCGGCCGCCACCCAGCCTGCCCCTTCGTCGGTGATGTCTGCACCCAATCTCCGCCAGCAGAAGACTGCAGCCTGGCGCAAAGTATGTGCTGCCGATAAGACGGAAATAGCCCAGATCAAGGCTGCGGTCAAGGCCGATATGAAGGCCGGTGATGCGGATGCGGTGGTGGCGGCGGAAGGGCAGTTGAAAGTAGTGCAGGGGCGACTGACCCAGGAGAAAATGGAATCGCCGTTCCCGCCATATTTTCAGCCGACAAATTTTACCATGGGCCTAAGCCCGGACTTGCTGGAATTTGAATCGACCCGCAACAAGGCCGTGGCCGCGGCGCTGGCCCAATGGCACCAGGCCCAGGCGGCGTTGAAGAACCGGCAGATTCAGAAGGACCGGCAAAAGATCACCCAATTGAAGGTCCTGGTTAAAGCCGCCATGAAGGCCGGCCATGCTTCCGCAGTGGTGTCCGCAGTGGCCCAGCTTAAACAGGCTCGGCAACAACTCCAGCAGGACATGGCTAACACTTCACCGGTATTGCCTCAACTCATGGGGCAGGGAGTTGGCGGCGGCAGCGGCGGTAATAGTGGCAACACCGGCGGTAACAACAACGCCATCGGAAGTGGGACGGAGCCTGGCCTTGACCAATCTTCCGGCGGGGCCGGTATCGAACCACGTAGCGATTGGCCGAAAATGGTGCGGCAGGCCAATGCACCTCAGCCCCCCGGATCGGCCGTTTCCCTGGCAACGGCGTTAAAAAATGATCCACAGGGGCTGGTGGGCGGGCGCGTGGTTTGGAACCTCAACAGCGGCCTGGGGCTGGCGCTTTCAGCCCGGCAGCGGCTGGGATGGCGACTGCTGCGCAGGAAGATACGCCAACACTTTTTGGCCATACGGCAGGAGGCCCGCCATCGAGAAACCGCGGAATACAATTACCAGCTCAGTCTGTTGCATCAATCCAACCCCAACTCCACAATATGGCAGGTGGCCTGGCCTGTTAAACACGCGGAGCAGATCGAGCGGGCCAAGGTTTCGCGCCTGGCCAAAAAATTGGAGCACAAAGATATTAAACTGTTGGCCGCCTGCCTTCAGGTGCCGCGGCTGCACTTACGGCTGGTGGGTGTAAAAGGCGTTACAGTGCCCACCCGCGGGCCAATTTATGGTGTGGTTTTGGCAGCCCGGGCCGTGGTAACAAATCCATCGACCCCGGCCTTTACCTTGCCGTCCGGCACCAGTCTGCGGGCACAGGCCCTGGGGGTACAGGCTTTTGGGGCCATGCCGGCGTTGCAGCCTGTGCCCGCGTTTGGATCGTTTCTTACGCAGGTGCCGGAGCGGGACATTCCCTCAATGCCGGTGGGTGAGCAAAAATCCGAGCACATCACGATGTTGTATTGCGGGCGCTACCCACATAGCCGTGGGACCAACGGTACAAAAAAGGGTAGTGGTTATGTGTTTATCATGAAAGATGGCAGCAAGCTGCGTGTTTCCAGCTATACCACAGGCCAGTCCTATTACCATGCCGTATGGGACGGGGTGGCTATGCCGCTTGCAAAAAATCTGGTGGTGAAAATTAAACCGCAATAAAAGATCAGATGCCGTGTATGCGATTGGTTGCATAATTCCACCATTTCTGATGCTGCGCCCGCCCCGCCGTTGTTTCCCCTGACCGCCGACCGCCCGCATCTCCTGACTCTTCTAACGGATGTTCCAGAGCCATTTATTACATAAGTAATTTATTTACAATATGTTACATGCTGTTTTTCGCATTTACGTGTAGCCACTAATTTTATTTATAATATTCCTCTTTTCCCTTGCATTTAATTT
>JAJZNX010000156.1 GCA_021852275.1 Planctomycetota bacterium
GATTCACTCTTTGCTCTTGCGGGGGGGGCGAGTGAGGTTTGCCTCCAACCGCAAGGTTTCTGTAGATCCAGAGCCGGCATCCTCCGCCGAGGCCGTTCCTCTCGCCGGGTAGGCTCTTGCGACCGCTTTGCGCCCGTTGCTTGACGTGGGCTTACGGTGACCGTGGAGGGGAGTTTTACGCTGACACCCGGCTTATTTTTCTACGTAAAATCATCGGTTTTTCGATCCCGAGTTGATCTAGATTCGGCAATGCGCGTGTATTTTGCAGGGCTTTAGCGGAGATGGAAGATAAACTCATCGACCTGGTAGCGTGGACCTCGCAAGACTTTTTGGGAGGCCCCATTCGCGCGATCATCCTTCGGTTTTCAGGGCTGGGAAGCACGGATATGAAGGCAGGCGGCGACCCCATGGAGCTGGAATGGTCTGACCTCGGCGGCTTGGTGGTGCAGCCATTTCACGAACCATGGGCATGGATGAATCCGCCTACACAGCGTTTTGTCGATGAACTTGTGGATGCCCTTATATTGCGGCACCAACTGCCGCCTAGCACGCCGGTAATTGCCACCGGTGGATCCATGGGTGGACATGGGGCACTGGTATATAGCCGTTACAGCCGCCACAGGGTGACTGCGTGTTTGGCCCTCTGGCCCGTTTGCGACACCGTATTTCACTATAACGAACGGGTGGATCTTCCGCGCACCATGCATCACGCCTTTGGCAGTTACGGAGATATCGAGCCCGCGCTGTTGCGGCATTCGCCGCTGCACCTGGCCGCGGACATGCCCAAGATTCCTTATCTGATTGTTCATGGTGAGCAGGATAAGGCCGTCAGCAAAGCCGCTCATTCCGATAAGTTTGTCGCCACGATGCGTGCAATGGGTCGGCAGGTAGAGTATCTGGAATTGGCAAAGCTCGGACACGGTGGCCCGATGGACTATCGTACCTATCGCCGCATCGTAGATTTTGTTCTGGAGATGCTGACCGCTGCCACCGAAAATCGCGCTCATCCGTCATGAGAACCCAGCCCAACCACCGAGTCGCGGTCAATGGGCGTAGCGTCCAGGCGAGTCGATCGGGCCAAACGATGTCGGTTTCGACGACGTGTGAGATCACCAAGAAAACCGCCCATTGCCGATATGTCATCGGATTGTAATAGCGGCAGACGGGCGGGCCAGATAAAGGTTACCATGCCCAAATTTATTCTACTGGCGGATTCGGATCATTATTCCCCGTGCACACAAGACATGCTGACGGACATGGAATTCCGCACCTATTGGCTGGATCATTTCCTGAGTCATTTTGATCTGATTGCCCGCTTGGCCGAGGAAACCTACGGCCCGCAGGCCCGCTCCGCTGCCGCCGCAGCCAAACAGGCTCTGGCCCTTGAATTACAGCAATTCCGCAGTAAGCCTGAACGCCTCGGCGAACTCAATTTGGAAGTGCTCGGGCGAATTCGCCAGGATATTCTTCAAGCCCACAATATTCCCGATCCATTTAAGGCCATGAAAGATCGAGAAAATACCGCAATGCTGGGTATTTACCCGCATTTGATAGGTGAATTGGACCAGCACGCGCGAGCGGATACCGATCTGTTGCTGCTGTTGATTGAGGGAGTTTTTGCGGGAAATATATTTGATCTGGGGGCCAGTGCCACCGCGGCAAGATTTTCCAGTGAATCCCCTGATTTTGTAAAAATCAGAGCGAATCTGGCCCATTCGCGCCCTTGGCTGGTGGATGATTTGAATGAATTTTCGGATCGCTTACTGCGCGGCCACAGACATGCAAAAGCTCTATTTTTTTTGGATAACGCCGGCAGCGATGCCATTTTGGGCGTGATACCGCTGGTTCGCTGGCTGGCCAAGCGTGGGACGCAGGTCCATCTTCTAGCCAATGAAGAGCCAGCGCTTAATGATCTGACCTACAGCGAATTGTGCGATTTGTTGCCGCGACTGGCGACGGTTGATCCGGTTCTCCGCGATTTGCTTGGTGCGGAAATGATCATCCCGGGCAGCTCCGGAGGCCGAACACCACTTATTGACATGCGTACTATATCTCCGCATTGCAATGCGGTTGCAGCGGGCGCAGATTTATTGTTTCTGGAGGGTATGGGCCGCGGACTGGAAAGCAACTTCAACGCCCGCTTCACTGTCGATACAGTCAAACTTTGCATGATTAAAGAGCCGATCATCGCCCAACGGCACCACGGCCAAGTGTTTGATGTGGTGCTGCGATTCGATGCGGCAGGCAGCTTGGATAAGCATAAGCGTTAAAGCTCCGTCACCGTTGAAGTCCGCCGACCAGCCCGCGACTGTGATTGGGCGGTGGATATAGAATTTCCGCGCTGCCGCAAGTCATAGCGTTGGCTGTTGATCGAGCACGCAGGATGCCCCTTGACCTAGGGCACCGTTTCCGTGACTTGGGACATATTGTTGAGTGGCAACGGTGCCACGTAATTATCATCGCCGCCGTGGCGCTTCCATTGCCGATAAAAGGCTAAGAAAAGGAAAAACGCCGGAATATTAAACGCCGCCATCCATACCGGGCTGTAGAAGTACGCCGTATTGTGGCCAACCAGCAAGGCCATTCTATCCAGAAAAATCCCAGCCAAAATACCACCAAGCATGCCACCAACAGACCTCCAGATCGCGTTAACGGAGCAGAACTGCCCATAATTGGACCGCGGCAGCACCCGCATCAGCATCGCCGGATCCCACATGGCCACCATGGCGGTGATGGGTGCCGCCAGCCCCACATAAATCAACAGGCATACCAGATAAACCTTCGTGATGTGAATGGTGGCGTAGGCACTCAACCATGCAATGTGACCCACCAGCGGTAAATGCAGGGCCACAGTAGCCTTGGGCGAGGGCAGCCAGAATAGCCAGATCATGCCCGCGGCCAGTAAGACCCAGTTGAGTATCTGACTTGCAAACACCACACGGATGGGATGATACCGATCTGCCAACCAGCCGGCCCCTAAGACCAGTACCGCGACAAATATCTGCAACGTACCGTTGATGTTACCGATCTGATTCAAATTCAGGCCGATCGCTTGTTGATAATAGAGATTAAACAGGCCAATCCCGCCACCGATACCTCCAATGAACGTGCAAAGCCACAGGTACCAATAAATGCGGTTGGAATGACACTCCTTCGCATAGGTAAACACCAGCCCGACCGGGCCGGCAGCGTTATGCGGGTGCGTTACGGGCGGCGGATACTCACCCTCGCGCACGTTAAAGCACATTAAGCCAAAGCCAAACAAATAAAGTGCCGCCGCCCCGAGAAAAATCACCGTTCCGTGGCTGGACGAATACGGAAAGATATAAAAATTGTATACCGCACCGCACAATATCCCTACAAACCGAAACCAAGACATAAAACGTGCCAACAAATGCGGGGGTATCACATCATTGAAAAGGTACCAGAAAGTGGTATTCACAAATGTATTGAAAAAACTGAATCCCAGCAGAATGATGCCCAGTGTCCACAATATCGCCTGTACCCGCGCACCCGCCGACAGGTCTAGCATGCCAAAAACGAAGCCCCCCAGCCGATCACCAAACGCCAATCCCACCAGACCCAATACCAACATCGGCAAAGAAAACAGGATGAATGGAATACGCCGGCCCCAGCGACTGCGAAAGCGGTCGCTCTTCACGCTGATGATCGGATTGAAGATCGAATAGACTGTGGTGGGAATGGTCGACAACAGCACCGCCACTTCCCAATTGGGCGCCCCCAATGCCTTGAACTTCAACAGCATGATCGGACCAGTCACACTTTCCATCAGCGTGTAACAGATGTCTCCCCATATTAACCAGAAAAACAGCAGCGACAACGCCACCCGTGTATACGTCAGAGTGCCGCAGGTCCAGGTTTTGGCTCGGTTCTCCATATCGGAATTCAACATCAATGAAAGCCTTCCTGTTTGCCGGCACGAGCCAAGAAGATAACCGACCTCACAACCAGTTACAATCTTTATTTATCCAGAACCAATACCCACCACTTTATAACCTTACCATAAATCTCGATTGTCTATCAACGAAGGTGTGCGGTATGGCACCTCTATCGAAAAGAAGAGAGTAATTTATTGGCAAGCGGCTCGGAAGTGCGGCCACGGTTTCCCGATCTAAATACGTATTCAAAGCCCAGAGGCGTCTGCCCGGCGCTATCGTGATGCGCACAGGCGGTCGATTGCCAGCGGACCTGCACAACCATACCAACCAACTTGAAACACGGGCTTGGATTCCGGAACCACGGTTTATGCCTGCGCCTCACCATCGCGTCTGCGACTGACGCTCTTGATTACCGGCCCCCCGCCGGGACGGCAGCGGCGGCGCCGGCGGCCACCCATGGCAACCAGCAAGCACCCAGAATTTAGCGGGTACTGCCGATTTGCTTGAGGGCACTTCTCTTGCCCACCATGCTTAAGCAATCAGGCCAATACGCGAAGCCTAATCACTACCCGTACCGTAGTCTCCGACGGGGATAAACGCACCAATTGTCAATTTATAGAGAATTTTCAGCCATTGGGCGTTGAGGGGCTCGAACCCCCGACCTTACGGGTGTGATCCGTACGCTCTAACCAACTGAGCTAAACGCCCGAACACCCACCCATGATCTTACCTCATGTGCAAAGCCCTATCAACCCAACGATCAAGTATTGTCACGCCAAAGTTAAAATGTCCGCTATTTAGCCAAAGTTAAAATGTCCGGTCCGGAGCACCCTGCCGAAGGGCGGAACGGCCTCGCAGGTACGCGGATTCTCTCGACCTTCCGGAATATCGCGGCCCTGCCCACGGCCCACCCGCATTCAACAAGGCAAGGCCAGGATGGCACGCAGGGCGTTGCAGGGCGGGGGGCGGTTCTCGAAGAGCAGCAACGACCCGCCCCGCACACCTGCTGTATGAGGGAGGAGAGTTGCAAGTCGCCCCGCCGGCGATAGAGGCGATTAGAGCAGGTCGTTGCCTACAACGACTGCGCTACACACGCCGTGTTTCCGTGGTATTAACCGCAAGTGCGTCGCGATGAGACCACCCACATTCCCCGCCCACCACGTTAGGAAACAGGACATTTTAACTTTGGCCAAACCGGACATTTTAACTTTGGTATGACACAACGATCAAGTATTTTTGAGGTACCGGCGAGATCCGGAACCACGTGAGGTGTTACCGCACTTCGGCAACTCACGTTGCCCAGCCAGCCCCGACTCCATCTGTGATTAATAGCGTGCAGTTGAACCTGCAGCGGGACCAAAAGGGCGTGGCCAAAAAACGCAGCCTCGCCGTACCCTTGGCCGGGCTAACGGCTCAACAGCAGAACAATGATGATAAGTACTGCCATCAGCAGCAATGCGGAGAGAGTAATGACCAGCGGATCCGAGAGTTTTTCGGTCCAAGTGCGTGATCCAAAATCAATGGTTTGTTCACGCGAGGCCTCCACCATGATCACTCCACCCTCTTGCGCCTCACGTCCATTTTTTTCCAGATTGGCCAGAGACGTCAGATCATACGCTTTACGGGCC
>JAJZNX010000061.1 GCA_021852275.1 Planctomycetota bacterium
ACGAAAAATAAAATTATTTTCTTGCCTTCCCTGTATGTGAGTGCTATATTGCTCCTCGTATAGGTGCTTGGTCCTTTGTTCCGAAGTGTGGTTATGGCTTCGGGGGAGCAAGACGCACCAAAAAAAGTAGGAGCATGGTTATGGTTGGCGGAAATATCGGCATAGAATCCATGGCAGGTCCGATGGGCGCGATAAGCTCAACCGGGCGGATGTTGTCTGTACGTGGCTGGACGGCTGCGGTGTTGCCCGGAGCGCTTATGCTCCTGGGGTCATCTGCAGTTGCACCAGCGCTAACCATCAATGCCACATTTGCATCCAGTTTTGGTACCTATGGCGGGTCCAATACCAGTTACTACGAATCTCAGGTTAACCAGGCAATCACCACAGTGGAGAGTTATATAGCCAACCCGGTGACAGTAAATATCACTTTTGCGGGTATGAACACAGGGCTTGGCCAGAGCAACACGTATGTAAATACGATAACATATTCTCAATATCTATCTAATCTAGAAAATAGCCAAACGCGGTCCTCATACGATAATATTGCCATTGCATCGTTGCCTGCCGGTCCGAATGATCCAGTACCTGGCAACACCAGCAACACTATCGAAACCACTTTGCCGCTCTTACGGGCGCTTGGGTACAGCGCAAATCCGTCTGGGGGACAGGATAGTACGATCTCCCTGAACTTGGGCTTGATGGCCAATAGCGGAAACCCCGGCGGTTATTCGACCCAATCTGTTGCTGCCCACGAAATTGATGAGGTGCTCGGCATTGGCGGGCCGGGGTCGCAATTGGGCGGCGGGAACCTTACAACCGGGCCAGTGGGACCATTGGATTTGTTTCGGTACACAGCCAGTGGCGTCCGCAGCTACAGCACCAGCACCAGTATTGCTCCGTACTTTTCGATTAATGGTGGTAGCACCGATTTGGTACATTTCAATCAATACGGTGGAGGTTCGGATTATAGTGATTGGGGAAATGGCGTTACGCCGGCGCAGCAACAGGGCAATAATCCACCACAAGTGCAAGATGCCTTTGGTGCTCCCGGAGTTAATCCCGTCCTTGGGCGTAACGAGCTTATCGCATTGGACGTGGTCGGCTGGAACTTAACCTCCGCCGGTACGGCGGTGGAAACGCCCGAAGCCAGCACGCTGGCCCTTTTTGGCATGGCCATGGCCGGTCTGCTTCTGCTGCCGCGCAAGCGGCGGAAACCATAACTTCATACTTTCGCGGGCTTCATTCTTCGCACATTACAGCACCATGAGCGGTATTTGTTCGTCCGTTGTGCCTTGCGCTGGCGATCGCAATTGCCGTGTAAAGAATGAATTCATTTTTGAGCGGTCCGTTGACGCACGTTTTACCCGTGGGGTTGAACTTTTTTGCCCCGATTTGCGTTTATATCCGTGAGTATGCAGATGGAGGTTTTGTACGCTTAATTTGGCGGATTGCAACGCACGGAGAAGCTCATGGACTCGCTTGATCCCAAGGATGATGCCTTTGAAGCGGCACTGGTGCGTCGCCTGCGAGGGTTGGTCACGCTTCCGGTGGATACGGGGGCGTTGGATCAACGACTGCGGCTGGCCATTTCACCACCACACAAGAACTTGCGCCGTTTTGGTATGGGCCTGATGGCCGGAGCCGCAGCTTTGTTGGCTATGGGGCTGGTGCTGTTTTCCATCCTTTCCCCCACCCCCGCCCGGGCCTCGCTGGCCGATTTGACCCACGTATACCAGTCAGCCGTGGCCCGCAGGTCGGCTGCAGACTGGTTACACAGAAAAACGGCGGCTGCGGCTATGGCCCAGGCCTGTACATGCCTGCCGGGGCTGAAAACGTGCCCCATGGCCAAGATGCATTCCTGTTACATGACCGAAATTCGACATCATCAGGTTTCATGTACGCTGCTTTCTTCAGGAATTCACCCGGTGGTGGTGCTCACGGGCAGCCATATTGCCGGCCCCAAAGGGAAGAGGCTGCATTTTCAAGGTGTTGAATATCAGGTGCTGCAAACCCATCGCCTCAACATGGTGGAGGCTTTACGCCACGGCCATTGGATGTGTGTGCTGGGGCGCGGATCGCCCGCAGAACTGCTGGCGCTGGCGTCGCGGCTGCAGCACTGATTGCCCACCTCAATCCGTTCCGGCCCAGGCCGCCGGCGCAAGCTGGTTTAGACGCAGTGGTTGGGTGTAGAATAACCTTGGAATAGGAGACGTTATTGAAGGGAATTGGCCGTTCCGGAATCGCAAGACACCTGCGCTGATTTCTACCGCCTGGTGTGGCCCCACCGGGCCATGGTGCTGCGCAGCGCTGTGCTGTTATCCCACAATATGGCCGACGCCGAGGATATCGCCCAGGAAACGCTGATCAAAGCCAACCGGGCACTGCCCACACTTCAGGACCAAAGTAACATTCCCGCATGGCTATTGACCATTTTGCGTCACACCTGGACGGACCACTGGCGGAAGCACGCCAGCGAAGGACCGGTTATAAGCCTGGAGGCTTTGGCCGCAGAACCTGCCGCCAGCGCCATCTCTGTCGTGCCCCCAGCGCCTGAAGAGTTGGGGCATCCCGATGAATTGCTGGAATGGCTGTCCGATGCACAACTGATACAGACCATCCGGAAACTGCCCGAAGACATGCGCTGGACCATTTTACTCGTCGATATCGCCGGGTATGACTATGAAACATCGGCCGGTATTTTAGATGTTCCGGTGGGCACCATCCGCTCGCGACTTAGCCGCGGCCGGAAAATTTTGCGAAATTGTTTGCTTTCTGATCGATCCGCCGAAAGTGCTCCGCATCTGGAAAAACCTCCCGCGTGAAAGTCAGCCGCCGAGGTTGCACTATCGGATTCGGCCGCCTTACTCCGTCACTTCAGAGGGGTTTTACCCACCATTGAGCGACCCACGGGAAATATGTATTGGTGCACGGCCAATCCAGCCGCATCTAAAAAAACAAGGTTTGGAACTTTTGGGTCCTTCAGTTTCGTTGTAAGGTGTGGAGTCGCGGCTTTTGCCGACGACTGGCAGCTAAGGATGTTTCTTCATCAGGAGCTTCAGGTATGCACAAAATAACCCTGTCAATTGCGGCGGCCCTTGTGCTGGTGGCGATGGCGGGCTTGCCAGTCCATGCAGCCATGGCAAAGCAAGTAACCGTCAAAGGTGAACTATTAGATATGGCCTGTTACAGCACCATGCAGATGAAAGGCCGGGCGCATGGCAAAACCTGCGGCAAAAAGTGTTTAGCCAGCGGCATTCCGGCTGGCATTCTGATGAAAGGCAAGGCGTGGACGCTTTTGACCAATCCGGCTCCATTGGCCGCGTATGTGGGAAAAACCATCAAAGTGAAGGGCAAAATGGATCCGGCGGATGATACGATTTTCCCGATGAAAATCTGGTGGAAGATGGGCGGCATGTGGATGGCCGTAAAACTGCAGGATCAGTTGCATCGTTAAGGCCCACCGCATGTGGCACCGCTGAAAGTGGATAGAGCCTATTGCATGCCCAAGTTGTGTGAGTAAATATGCCCGTTATCCGAACATTGCTTTTGCCAATTCGCCATCTGATGGTGCTGGCTTTAGTTTTAGGCGCAGCGCTTCCAACGGTGGTAACCACGGGGGTCTGCCGGGCTGCGCGCGGCCGAGAAGTGCGAACGTGTTGCCACTGCCACATGATGAGTTCCATGATGATGGCGGCCATGCCCGGCGGGGCGCACCGTGGGTGTCCGGCTACCGCCATTCCACACCAAAAGCCTCTCACCTGCACCGTGATAAATACGCGGCAACTCTGCGTTACTGCGCCCATCGGCATAGCGCAGCATACCGCTCCTCTGGCACTTATCCAGCAGGCCACGGTAAGCAACATCATCTTGAATTCAGCCCCGCCACCCATAAGCCGATTCCATCCTGTTAACGACGGCTTTTCACTCCCGCCTCTGCGCAGCAAATGCGTACTACTAATCTAAACATTTCGATATAAAGTTGTGTACTATTCGCTGATACGGCACCTGGTGCCGCTGTTGGCGCAAGCCATTTGCCATCATCACAACCGAGGATGCCATGAAAATTCTCAAAACACCGCTCTTGATTGTCGCAATAGTTCTGAGCCTGCTGATAGGTCTGGCCGTTGGGGCGTGGAATCATCGTTCCATCGGTCGATGGACCGGATTAAACACCACCGCTGCGGTTGCCAGCTACAAGCCGGCGGCACCCGCACCCCGCAATTCCAAACGGAAGATACTTTATTGGTGGGACCCCATGGTAGGGCCGTCGTCCATTTCCCCTAAACCCGGCATCAGTTCCATGGGCATGAAATTAGTTCCCGTTTACGCCTCCACCGGCCAACCAGCCCCGGCCGGCCAGGTCCGCGTCGATCCGGCCATGGTGCAGGACATGGGCATTCAAACCGCGAAGGTGACGGAGGGTTCGCTGGAGCAGCAGGTTCGCACGGTGGGCTACCTTCGCGTACCTGATCCTCAACGATACAGCATCACCATCCGCGCCGGCGGATGGATCGGAAAACTCTATGCCACCACCAATGGCACGACCATTCGCAAGGGGCAAAAACTTTTCACCTTGTACAGCCCGCCAATAGTTGCGGCGGAGGGGGAATTGCTGGCCGCGCAAGAATCCCTGGTGGCCGCCCGCAAGACGGGTCATTCCGGTCTCATTGCCAACGCGCATGCGTTGCTGCGCTCCGTGGAAAGGAGACTGGAATATCTCGGCGTGAGCCGGTCGCAGATACAACACGTTGTGCGGTCCATGCATGCATTGAAATACGTAATGTTTTACAGTCCCGCCAACGGCGTGCTGACGGACATCACCATCCAACAAAAATCCCGGATCAATGCGGGCGTTACCGCGCTGCATGTGGATAATCTTTCTACCCTTTGGCTGGATGCCGCAGTTTATGAAAACCAGATTCCCTGGGTGCATGAGGGACAACGCGTCAGCGCCGCCATCGCGGCATTTCCGGGGAAAGTATTCACGGGCAAAATTATTTTCCTTGATCCTTTTGAAAATCCTTTCAACCACACCACCGCAGTCCGCATTCTACTCAATAACACCGCGCGGCGATTGCGGCCGGGCATGTATGCGCTGGCCACAATCGCCACCCAACCATTCCCGCACGTCGTTTTGGCACCACGGCAGGCCATCATCAATACCGGCACGGGAGAACTGGCTTTTGTGGAGGTGTCCAACGGGCACTTTGATCCGGTGGCCGTTAAGACCGGCTTACGTGGCCGGCACGATGTGGTGCAGGTGCTTTCCGGTCTGGTGCCGGGGGAAAAAGTGGTCACCAGCGGACAATTTATGATTGATGTGGAATCGCAGTTGAATCAGATCAAGGCCCGTTTCATGCCAAAGGTATCGAGTCTGAAGCCGGTGGTAAGGGACCGCGCAAAAATAAATTCGTGTTTTAGGGCGCAGAAATTTTGGCCGCTGGCGAGGCGTGAGCGAGGCGCATACCCCGGCAGTGGGTCTGGAACGAGCGAACAACGAAGCTGGCGGCCA
>JAJZNX010000048.1 GCA_021852275.1 Planctomycetota bacterium
TTGCGTATCGATCACATTCGTCGGCCGGGAGCCGGAACGCTGCGCCAAAATGGCCAAATCCTGCTCTCCGGCATGACACATTTTCAGAATGGCCGGATCGGAAATCAGATTCAGCAATGGGGAAAGATCGTCAATGGCCATAGGGTCCACGAGTTCCACCTCAGCACCTATGGAAATCTGGATCAGACAGAGAATCGGCGTGTAAGAGGTTTCGCCGATAAACTCGGTATCAATGCCAAACGCGGCAGCGTTTTTCAGCCGATCGCACAACGCGACGAGTTCGGCATTGCTTGAGAGCAACATTCCGTGGGTTGATTCTTTTTTCAGTGATTTCACATTGTGCATAAGCTGTATTCTGCATGGAGAAGCGTTTTCGGGCAACTGTGCGTGAAAATATTGTGACATTCTGGCAAATAACGTCAAACTTCATTCATCCGGCGGCCGGCACGATTCGCGTTAATCACGCCGTGATATTATGATTTCCTCATGATGACGATATGAAGATGTTGGACGTGAAATGGCACAGCTATTTGCAAAGGGAATCTGCGTTCTGGGCACTTTGCTTGCAGCCCCCCTGCCGGCGCTATTGGCCAAAGCGGCCCCGGTTGCCTTGCCGAAGACCCATATCCCACGCACCAGAACCAACAACTTACAACAACTCCAGCAGGAAATAGCCGCGCTTCAGAAAGAGGTAGGGCGCCTTAAGGCGAACCAAAACCGGCAATGGGACAGCCGGATGAGAACCCGGCAGGTGCGGGCTATTGTGGAATCGGTGCTCGATAGCGCCCAGCAGAAGGCGCAATTGCTTAAATCGGGTGCCACTGCGGGCTATGATCGGGGATTTTTCATCGCGAACCCCAAGGGAGCGTTTCGTCTGAACATTCGCGGCTATATTCAAGCCGGGTATACGTTTGCCAATAGCGAAGTACAAAACGCCCAGAATATCAGTCTCAGTGGCAGCACAATCGGTCCGCCGGCCGTTGGCGATGCGAGTAAATTTGTGCTGCGTCGTGCGCGACTGATATTTTCCGGATACATTTTTCAACCGCGCCTTATCTATGAAATTTCCGGCGATTTTGCAGGTTCAAGTAATACCAACGGCTATTTCCAACTTAAAACCACCTATGGCGGCTACCGCTTTAACAAAGCCGTGGTATTGCGCGCGGGCGTATTACGTGTCCCATTTACATATTTAAGCGACTATCCGGTCACCGGAGATGACTTTGGCGCGTTTCCCTTGCTGTCCGTGCCGTTTAACGCGGAGCGTTCCATGGGACTGGACTTATCGGGGCGGCTTATTGCGGACCATTTCAGTTACGATATGCAGATTAACAACGGTTCAAAGGCCAGTAGTCCGGGCAACGAATTGGACAATCGGTTCGGTTACTACCTGCGGGCACAATGGTCCGACCGGCGGCTTGCTAATTTTCGGACACAAGGGGACATGCGGAAGCGAAAAACGCTGGCATGGATGGTGGGCGTAGGGCTGGGATATGAAGAGCAGAATTCGACTTCCAATGCCTTTCCATCTCCGCAGACAACTTTAAAAATCGTCGGCCTCGCTACACCTTATGGCGCAGGCTACTATCCGAGTTTTCCGGCTAATGGCTCGCTTTATCGAGCAACGACAGATGCACATATTAAATATGAGGGGCTGGACGCCAGTGTGACGGCATTCTTCCAGCAATACAATGATCGTCCCGCGGCCGGCACTTCGACCGATAATTTTATCACTGCGTTCGGCAGCAGCAGTGTATTTGAGTTCGCTTATTATGGAGAAGTTGGGTACTTCTTGCTGCCGCACCGGTGGCAGATCATCGGACGCGCCGGCGAATTGCTGACCGAATCGGGAAACCGGCAAATGTATGAATATGGACTCGGTATCAATTACTACATTTATGGTCGAAATGCCCGCATCCAAACCGCGCTAATCTATATACCTGGCGCGGCAGCACTTTCCAGCAGCAGCACCAATACGGTGCTTAACGCGCAGAACCTTATTTCCATCGTGCAATTCCAACTCAAGTTTTAATGCTCGGCCAGGGGATGTTGATGTAACGTGGACCGGGGGACTTTCGGGACATGACGGCCAGGGCGGCAATGGCGGCGACATATGGCAGCATCTGAAAAAACTGGAATGGAACGTGCGTCAGCGCGTGCAGGACTGAATTTTGTGATGTATACCGTGCGGCTTGAAGCGTCTGCTGCAGGCTGTTAATTAAGCCGAAAAACAGGCATCCACCCACCAGTCCCGGCAGTTTCCAGCGGCCAAAAATTACCAAAGCTAATACCACAAATCCTTCACCTCCGGTCATATCCGAAGCGAAGGCGTGCGTCTGCATAATGCTTAAATACGCTCCCGCAGCCCCGGCGCAGGCGCCCGCAAACAGCAAACACAGGGACCGCCCCAGCCGCACGCGAACGCCCGCAGCATGGCACGCTTCCGGCGCATCACCCAGCGCCCGGATAATCAGTCCCAGACGGGTATGATTCAGAGTCCACCAAGCCACAACGCACAAACATATTGTCAGATAACAGAGCATATACTGCTCAAAAACTGCCGGCCCCAGATATGGAATTTCATGTAACAGCGGTATTGCCACGGGCGAAAATCCGCTGCCGTGCGGTAGCGCGGTGGAAAAGCCGAGATTCTCCCGCCAGTTCTGATACATCATCCAGATCATGCCGCTTAAGCCCACACCCAGAAGGTCCATAGCCGTTCCAGCGACAATCTGATCCGCCCTACCCCACAGCGTTGCTGCGGCAAATATCACCGCCATGACCATTCCCGTTGCCACCGCAGCCAGTAATCCCACCGTTCCGTGGCCAGTGACTCCGGTGACCGTATACGCCGCGATACATCCCATCAACATTGTGCCTTCAATGCCAATGTTAATGACACCGGATAATTCTCCCACGAGTTCACCAACCCCGGCGAGAATCATGGGCGTTGCGGCAGTAACGGCCTGGCGCGATAAGAATGTGATAATATTCTGGGTAGTATTCATGCTGATGGCGTCTCCGTTGGGGCGGATGAGCCTGGATTGCCAACCCGGCGCGACCGCCGCAACGATATTCCGGCCAGCACCAGCATGACCAATATCACCACCGCTTTGATCACATTAGCCATGTCATGCGGTAAGGCCAGAGAGCTTTCCTCCACACGAAAGGCCCCGGTATCCAGAAAGCCG
The DNA here is from genome assembly GCA_021852275.1 of Planctomycetota bacterium. GTDB lineage: Bacteria > Planctomycetota > Phycisphaerae > WQYP01 > WQYP01 > JABEVA01. The sequence continues at coordinate 3,192 of JAJZNX010000048.1, forward strand.
AAAAATCCCGCTGAAAGAATAATTCCCAGAGGATTCAGTCGCCCCAACAGTGCTACAGCTATGCCGGCATAACCGTAATTGCCCATGTGGGCAGTCATAAAATGCACCTGCCCCAATACCTGAATTGCTCCGCCCAGACCAGCGCAGCCGCCGCTGATGAACATGATCTGAAATTGCCGCCATGTAACGGGCATTCGCATAGCTTTCGCGGTACCGGGATTCAACCCCACCACTTGCGACTCAAAACCAAAAACCGTGCGTTCCTGCAGCACCCATAACAGCACCGCCAGAATTATAGCCAGAATAATCCCAATATGAAAATCGGTATATGCTACAAACAGCGGCAACCAATATTTTCCCGCGATCTCCGGACTTTGCGCCGCCGCAGTCCCCACCGCCTGCAATGGCCCCTGCAGTGCCGCTTCCGCCAGATACAGTGCCACAAAATTCAGCAGAATCGTGGATAGTACAACCGGTACAGACCGGTAGCGTTCAAGATATTGTGCGATCAATCCCCACATCCCCCCCGCCAGAGCGCCGCCGATTAAGGCCGTCGGAATAACCAGCACCGGCTGATGACAAATCATCATGCGCGTACTAAGGGCAACGGCGACCAAGGCCCCCATTAGAAACTGTCCCTGCGCCCCAATATTCAAAACACCCGCACGAAATGCCACGCCCGCCGCCAGGCCCGTAAGCAGCAGGGGACAGGCATCCGCACATGAACTGCTCAGAGCGTACCAGCTTCCCGCGGCGCCATGCAGCCACAAATCCGCAACACGCAGAGGTGGATAGCCTAACAAGGCCGCAGCCCCGATCGCCAAGGTCAATACCGCCCCGCACACCAGAACCGCCAGCGTTACGGCAGTCGCGGCGCTCCATATTCGCTTGAATAATCGCCTTATCATCATGCACCTCCCAGCATCATGCGACCAATTTGCTCCGGCGTGGAATGGGGCCATGGGGTTGCCAATAATTTCCCACCACTCATCACCGCCACCCGATCACTGACCGAAAGCAATTCATCCAAATCACCATGAATTAAAATAACTCCAGCCCCGCGGGCCCGTGCGTCCAGTAATTGCCGCAGCACAAAGGCGGTCGCGCCAACATCCAGACCACGCGTTGGATTGACCGCCAGAATCAATTCCGGCAAATCAGATAATTCCCGCGCCAGAACAACCTTCTGCTGATTGCCGCCGGAAAGCGTGCCCACCGCATCATCCACATCTCGGCAGCGAATGTCATACTGTCGCACCAGGTTTGTCGCATGTCCACGCCATTGGCCAAAGCGGCAAAATCCCCAGCGCACAAAAGGGCGCTGACGATACTTCCGCAGCAATAAATTCGAAACAATCGGCAGCGGAAGCACCAACGCTTCTTTGTGTCGATCCTCCGGTATATACGCAGAGCCTGCTGGCGCGTCCGCATTTGCGGCGCCAGCCCGCATAATCCGTCCCACTGTAGCAATAACCGCTCCGGAAATGACAGCCGCCAATTCGCTTTGGCCATTACCATCCACTCCGGCGATGCCCAGAATTTCTCCCGGATGCACGCGCAGATGAATCTGCTTTAAAATTAGCGGCGTGCGTTTACTGATGCGATAATCCACCGACTCCAGTTCCAGCAAGGCCTGGCTTTTTGTATTGCCCTGTGCTTGCACCAGACGGGGCACATCAACTTTCGCTCCCACCATTTTTTCCGCAATCCGCTCAACCGATAAGTCCGCAACGCCGCCGGAATAGACCAGCTTTCCCCGTCGCAAGATGGAAATAACTTGGCACATCCGTGTTACTTCATGGAGCTTATGGCTGATAAACAGCACCGTCATGCCCGCATTTGCCAACCCCGCCACAGCCAATGCCAGTTCGTCCACTTCCACCGGTGTCAGTGCGGCGGTTGGCTCATCGAGAATCAAAATTCTTCCGCCACCACAAAGAGCTTTAATAATCTCCACGCGCTGCTGTTGACCCACACCCAGTTCGCCAACATGCCTTTGAAGATCCACGGTCCATTTTAATTCGCGGCACCAATGCTCAATATCCCGCAGGACTGTCTGTGGCTTGCGTGACCAGAGGGATTTCGACACAGCCAGAACAATATTGTCCAGAACGCTTTGATTATCTACCAGCTTAAAATGTTGATGCACCATGCCAATACCGCGCGCCCGGCTGGCTCGAACGCCCCCCGCTGGCAAGGAAGTCCCCATGACCTCCATGCTCCCGGAATCGGGGCGTAAAAGTCCCGCG
>JAJZNX010000143.1 GCA_021852275.1 Planctomycetota bacterium
GCGCCCCATGCACCAGAAATAGCCGTCTTCATCGCGGCGGGCACCATCCCCGGTAAAATAAAATCCCGGTATGTCGCTCCAATACTGCTTCTTAAAACGTTCGTCATCCCCATAGACCGTCCGCAACATGCTGGGCCATGGCTTGCGAATAACCAGATATCCGCCAGTGTTGGCGGGAACCGGCTGACCCTGTCGATCCACCACGGCCAGATCCACGCCAAAAAACGGAATTGCACAACTGCCGGGTTTGGTCGCGGTAATGCCGGGCATCGGCGAACACATGATCGAACCGGTTTCCGTTTGCCACCACGTATCCACAATGGGGCATCTTCCCTCTCCAATCACCTGATGATACCACATCCACGCTTCGGGATTAATGGGTTCTCCCACCGAACCCAGCAGGCGCAGGCTGCTCATGTCATGCCGTCGCGGATATTCATCACCCCACTTGATAAACGCCCGGATGGCCGTGGGCGCGGTGTAAAACACGCTGACGCGGTATTTTTCAATGATCGCCCAGAAACGGTCCATATCCGGGTGATTGGGAGCACCTTCGTACATCACCACCGTAGCGCCGCAGGCCAGCGGTCCATACACCATGTAGCTGTGGCCCGTTACCCATCCGATATCCGCGGTACACCAATACACATCGTTTTCTTTCAGATCAAAAATATAATGACACGTCAGGTAGGCCCCCAGCAGAAAGCCCGCGGTGGTATGCACCACCCCCTTGGGTTTACCCGTGGTACCACTGGTGTACAAAATAAACAGCAGATGTTCGCTATCCAGTGATGCCGCCGCACATTCACTGGAAAGGTCTGAGGCCGCCATTAAATCGTGATACCACACATCTCGCCCCGGCGTCATGACAATGTCCTGGCCGGTGCGTTTGACCACAATACATTTTTGAATGGTCGGCGTTTTGGCCAGAGCCACATCCACATTTTTTTTCAGTTCCACAATCTTGCCGCGACGCCAACCGCCATCCGCAGTAATGACAACCGTTGCCTTGGCATCATTGATGCGGTCCGCCAGCGATTCGCCCGCAAATCCGCCAAACACCACCGTATGTACCGCGCCGATGCGGGCGCAAGCCAGCATGGCGATGGCCGCTTCCGGAATCATGGGCATGTAAATTGCCACACGATCACCGACTTTAACCCCCTGGCCCTTTAATACATTGGCAAACCGGCACACATCCCGGTGCAGTTCCGTATACGTAATACGACGCGAATCTCCAGGTTCTCCTTCCCACAACAGCGCCGCCTTGGCGCCATGGCCCGCGGCAATATGCCGATCCAGACAATTATACGTAATATTTATCTTCCCACCGACAAACCACTTTGCAAACGGCGCATGGGACCAATCCAATACCTGCGTCCACGGCTTGAACCAGTCCAGCTTGCCGGCCATGTCGGCCCAAAAGGCCTCTGGCTGATCGATGGATTGACGGTAAAGCCGGGCGTATTCTGCTGGTTCTTTCAAATTCGCCTGTTGCACAAATACCGGCGAAGGTAAAAAAGTTCGTTTTTCCTGCAGTGTAGACTCGATACCCGCTTGAACCGCCATAATGGCCTCCTGAAAAAGAACAACTAAACATCCGGTCGCCACTCCACCCGCTGGAGCCGCTTCGCACCGCCCGTAAAAATATCAGTATACCAAGGAAATAAACAGATCGCCAAAAAATGGGACTGTGCGGCAAATCCCCCATACCAAACCACTGGCACCTGCCTGTATCATTACGGATCGTGCCAGGCAAATTCGCCAGTTTATTCCATCGGTTGCTGGTGTTTGGGTACATCTGCGCCACCAAAACCCAGCACAACACAAACCATTTCCGCAATCATCCGCTCTTCATCCGTGGCCATCACCCGCACACAGACCGGGCTGTCCGGGGCTGAAATAACCGCCCCTCCTTCCTGATTTCGTGATGACTCAAGCCGTATGCCCAGAAATTCCAGGCCTGCACAAATCTGTTCTCGAATTTCCGGCGAATGTTCTCCAATGCCCCCTGCAAAGACCAGCGTCTCTAACCCGCCCAAGGCCGCCGCAAAAGAACCAATCCACTTTTTTACCTGATAACAAAAAACATCCACAGCTTCCGCCGCCCGCACATCAGCGGCCCGGGCCTGCAGTAAATCGCGTATATCAGAACTCCTTTCCGACATACCCAGCAAGCCCGACTTGAAGTTCACCATTTCGTTAAAACTTCCAGCAGTCATCCGCTGCGTGCGAAACAAATACCATATCAACCCCGGATCCAGATCGCCGCAGCGCGTGCCCATGGGCACGCCGGCGGTAGGCGTAAAGCTCATGCTGGTGTCCATGGGTTTACCACCATGTACAGCCGCCAGGCTGGCCCCACTGCCTAAGTGCGCCAAAATCACCCGCCCCTGCGCCGCATCCCGACCCGCCAAGCAGGAGAGTTCTCGCATTAAATACGCGTAGGATATGCCGTGGAAGCCATACCGGCGTACACCCAAAGCCGCATAACTCCGCGGAATCGGCAACAGCCTGGCTACCTGCGGCAGATCATGATGAAAGGCCGTGTCAAAACAGGCCACCTGCGGCACATGGACAAACCGATGATGAAAGGCTTGCGTCAGCTCAATTTCTTCCGGCAAATGTTCCGGGTCATACGGGCTTAATTCAACCAGGTCTTTTATCAGGCTGTCGGTAATACGCTGGGGCTGCGCATATTTCGGTCCACCATGCACCACACGATGCCCTACCCCGGCCAGTTGCCCGCCTTTCATCCGCACCTGCAGATAGTCCATCAGCCCCTGCACCGCAATGCTGTGATCAGCGGCCGTCAGATCGCGAGAAAAGTTATCTTCTGCCGCCAGCCCTTTCACCGTCAGAACACCTGCAGCCTTCCCGATTCCGTTAACGCTGCCTCGAAAAATGGCCTTCAGTTCCGGCCCCGCCTCAAAAAGGGCGAACTTAATGCTCGATGATCCCCCATTAACAGCCAGCACGCAGGTAGAATCTTCTGCCATATGAAACCCATCCCATCTTGCCTGTTAATTCTCTTGAATACCGCTTGTCGACCGGCCACTCAACCAGCCCGATCATCATTACAACCGGTTGTCCCAGGCACATTAAACGCTCATAGCATACGCCCAGCCGACCAGACAACAAGCCCCACGATAAGATTCCATATTATGGGGCACAGACAACGTTTGCGGCCACAACCCCAGCAAGCAAATGCCACTTAGTATTTGCCCCGGCACTGCATGTGAGATGAGACTCCTGAAAAAGGCACGTGTGAGTTCAATGTTTGGCATCCAGGTTTAGCTTCCACGAAACGCTCCCGTGATTTTTGGAGCAAAGCGGGAAGTACGCAAACCATGGCATATTCTCTTGGTCAAGAGGCAAATATCATTACTTACCTGAATCTGCGCCAGGGAAGGAATCCTTCATTGATCACGGCGGACCGCAAAGGACCGAAAAACTGCGAATTGAGCATTTCAAAGGCGTTGCCCATGATGTATCGAATGGCAAAGCGAATCGGCTTTGCCGGGCTATCCTGAACCCAGGGCAAGATGCCGTAATCCGCAATGCACTTGATTCCAGCCGCAATAACGAATAACAGGTTATAACGCGAAAAAACATGGCCGAGGATATTGACATGGATCCCGCTTTTCCCCATTTCATAGGCAAACCATCCGGCACAAAGACCTGCCAAAAGCCCGGCAATATTGATAAATACCGCCGCCATTGCCTGATAACCGGAACCTCCTTTGTGAGTAAAAGCCAGGATCATATTGAAGTTTGCAATTTCCAGCGCGCTGGCAAATACGCCGCCGAAAAAACACCCGATAAAACCCAGCGACAACGTGCTTCTGGACATAAATACAAAAGCCAACCACGTAAGCGTTTGCATGGTCGACGCCACAAAAATCACAGGCTTGCAGCCGAGGCGGTCAATCAGACGCCCCCATATGGTGTAGGATGCAATTTGGCCGATATTGGTCGTGAGCATAATCATCGCGCATGCCGCCAGGTAGGGATGTACAAAAAACCAGGAATGGCCGCCACGGGCACTTAACAGATCCAGCACCATTACCCAAATAAATGTTCCGGAAAATGTTACCGCAAAGGTGTACACGCTGGAATAAAGCAGATAAAGCATGAAGGCGCCATCGAACAGTGGCGCGAGAAACGTGGAGTGCATCACGCCGGTAGCAGCAGGCTTGGCCACGATTTCCTCCACCCGGTGGTAGCACTGAATCTCCGTCATACCCGCCAGGGCCGCGATCAAAAAAATGCCGCTGATAACCAGGATTAACGGGGGCAAATGAACCTGTCGGCTTATCGGCCCCAACCAGTGGGTCAACCAGGAATCCTGCGTGGCATCCAGCAAGACGCCCACCAGAATGGCCGTCAATGCTGATACCACAATACCCACCCGGCTGCGGCGGGAGAAGTACTTTCCCCTGACCCGTTGCGGCACCAGTCTGGCCATCCATAACACCCATGGCGATCCACCCACATTCCCCAGCGCTGAAGCCAGAAATACCAGCACCACCAGAGTCATGGCTCCATGGAAGGCCGGAAATATCCATGGCAATAGAGCCAATGGAATATAAAGTGCACGCTGGCTTGTGCCACACCAGAGAATAATGCGTTTGACCCGGCCGGTGGATTGGGTGTAAACCGAGCCGATCACCTGAAATATGGATCCTAAAAATCCCGCCGCCGTTAAATAGCCGAACGTCAGATCATTGGCTCCCATGTATTTGGCCAATTCGGTAACGGTGGCTCCGGTGGTGGAAAACATCCAGAACGCCCCGAAAAACCAACTGAAGATAACATAGTAAAGACTTCGCCGCAGGACGGTGCCGGAAACCGGGCGGCTTTGTGGTGAACTCGGCGATTCCGGTGGTGCGGTGTGAGGTCGAGACAATTCTGTGGACGCCATTTTTACGTTCCAAAACCAGCCATGAGTATACAGCCAGCATGGACAGCGCGCATAGCAGGCCATATCCACTCTGACTATGGAGGTCCCACTGTCCAACGCAATTACCGGTTAGGAACCGCGCAAAAATAAATTCGTGTTTTACGGCGCAGAAATTTTGGCTGCCAGCGAGGCGTGAGCGAGGCGCATACCCCGGCAGTGGGTCTGGAACGAGCGAACAACGAAGCTGGCGGTCAAAAGGGCCAGCCGGAAAGTGCGAAGTTATTTTTGCCCGGTTCCTTATCCATTCCGCGGCAATAACATGTGAACGCTCATGCGGCCCAGTCTTCCTTCACGCTGCACCATCCGGCAGCAACTGTCGCATCTGCCGCTCAGTAAGGCTTCCAGAAAAAAATAGTTTGCTTATAGGCTGTTGAATCACAGGCATCCAGAAATTTTCTTTTCGGACTCTGGCCTTTCCCAGTACCGACGGCCCGAAAATAATGGATCGCCTCCCCGTTAAATCGCGGCATTTTCGGCCATCGTTATTTTCCGGACGCACGGAAAAAAAGTGCTACCTCCGGGTTAAAATCAGCCGCCGCTTTTTGTGTTCCATCTTCCGCAGTTGCCCGATACTATGGTTGTGCGAGTCAGGTTGAATTCAAAGCACGTTAAAATCTGATGGTCGCACAGAGTAAAAATGGAACGGGTCAAACGTCGGCCACAGTTGGGCCGGCATGGGAAATGCCCAGGCGTTTCGGATGACCGCGTTACTCCATCCACCGGCGGCTTAGGGTAGAGCAAAGTAAGCCGGCTGTGGACAACTTCAGATCCGCGATTCTGCGGATACGGGACAGGGAAAAAGTGCAACGCCGTGGCCGAGTGGCACGGCAACCAGGGGTGAAAACCCGTAGCAACGGATTTCGCGCCCAGGTGTCTGGTGGTCTTGCCGCATCTGCTCTCGCTGGAGGGAGCGAGAGGTGATGGAAAAGGCCGTAGAAACTTGTGGCGCAATTCCGAGATTTCCGGCCCGAACGCGGGGGTGACTGGTGTTCAGAGGCCTGACCGCCCGGCACCGCATGGCCCCGCGGTAGGGCGGAGAGAGCCACGGCCAGTGAGTCGACAGGTTGGTGCCGGCTCGCTGGCCTGTTTTTTTTTCAGCGCAACTCTTGCTGGCTGTAACCGTTCACGTAGGAGTGAGCAGACAGGCTGGAAGCCTGCACCACAAAGGCAAGGTGCTTACGGGGAGTGAGTGCGTTCAGCGGTCAGCATCGTTGATGTTCGCCGCGGCTGGAGGGAAGAACAGCCGGCTACCACGCGGGCACAATGCCCGCGGCTAAATGGGGTGAGCCGCCGATCCGCTGCCCCGCGACTTATCCACACCTCATTCGGCAGCAGCACCGGCTGGCTTAAGCTTTCCCAGCAGACGCAGCAAGCCATCTAAAATGGTCAGCGGGTGCGGCGGGCAGCCGGGAATAAACAAATCCACCGGCACCACAGCAGAAGCACCATTGAGCACTTCCGGATGATCGATATACGGTCCTCCGGAGATAGCGCACGCCCCCACCGCAATGACGATTTTAGGGTCAGGCACCGCATCGTAGGTTTTTTTCAGGGCGAGTTTCATATTCTCGCTGACCGCGCCGGTGATGATTAAACCGTCGGCGTGGCGTGGAGATGCAACATAATCGATGCCGAATCGGCCCAGGTCCCAGCCTATGGTGGTTAACACATTCACATCGGCTTCGCAGGCGTTGCACCCGCCGGCACTCACCACACGCAGTTTAAGCGACCGACCGAGCAGCTTGCGGATCTTTCCATCCAGTTCATGAGCCAATGCAAGTTTTTCCCCAAGCGGCACCAACATATCTTCCCGCCGGCGAACTGCCATCTTGTAATCGGCCTGGTACGTAATGGCTCCCTGAGGACAGGCTTGCTGACATTGCGTACAAAACAAACACTTTCCCACATCCACCAAGGGTGTTTGCCGCAAAGCAATGGCCTGGGTGGGGCAGCTATCAGCACACGCCTGGCAACCTTGCGGACATTTGCTCGGGTCAAGCACAGGCAAGCCGCGAAAGTGCGGCGGCAAAGGTGGTGGTTCACCGTTCGGATAGGCAATCGTTTTGTGGCCCTGCTGTAAACGAACGATTAAAATATCCAGCATGATGTCAGCCTTGTGAAAAAACTATAAATCGTGGCCGCAATAGGAGAGAGAAAAACTTTTGTTACAAAGGGGAAAATCGGAAATTTCCGCTTGGCGCACAGCCATGGCCAACCCCGCCCAGTTATGAAACGACGGATCCGTTACCTTGTAGCGTTCAAACCGACCGCTGGTGTCGGTCAGCGCCACGTGGCACACTTCACCGCGCCAGCCCTCGACCATGGCTACCGCCAGATGATCCGGTGCCAGATTGCCGACGGCGCTGTTGATGGCCCCCGCCGGTAAAGACCGCAACTGGGTCTGGATGAAATCCAGGGAGCGCTGAATTTCCAGCCAGCGGATATAGGCACGGGCAAAAACATCGCCGCTGTCCCACACCGATACAGGAATATGCATGAACCGAAACAGGCCGGAGGGATGATCGTGCCGGGCATCACGTGCCAGGCCACAGGCACGTGCCGCAGGCCCTACCAGACCAAGCTCCACGGCCACAGCCGTGGACACCACGCCGATTTCCTCAAAACGGGCCATTACGGACGAGGAATTCCAGAGCAATTTAATCGCCTGGCGGGTTTGGCGACCGCAAATATCCAACCTTGCCAGCAAACTCTCAACAGCAGCGGCATCCAGATCAAAATGCACCCCACCGGGACAAATCAGACCGCGGCCAAATCGGCTGCCGCAAAGGGTGGCCGTCATATTCAAAAATTCGCCACGCAAACGGCCGCAATGGGACGCCGTGGACAAAAATCCAACATCACCGCTTAAGGCTCCCAGATCGCCAACATGATTGGCTAACCGTTCCAATTCCAGGGCAATGGCACGTATCGTTTGCGCCCGTGCGGTTTTCTGACACCTGGCCAGGCCTTCAATCACTTGGCAATAGGCGGTGGTATGTCCGATGGTGGTATCACCGCAGAGCGTCTGGGCATAATGAATACTGCGTTTATCGGGCCCCTTCAGCAAGGCCCGTTCCACACCGCGGTGTTGGTATCCCAGCGATATTTCCAGATGAAAAACACGCTCACCATGACATTGAAAGCGGAAATGGCCCGGTTCGATCACTCCGGCGTGAACCGGCCCCACGGCTACTTCATGGACCTCCTGGCCGGAAACCGCATAAAAATCCATCACGCCGGGCAACGGACTCACACCAGCGTCTGCATCTGCACCCGACTGCCGACGAAGAAACATCGGCGGTTGAAAACGCACCGGTTTCAGCCATGGATGGCCTGTAACCTTCACCTGACATTGTTCCGCCAACTCGCGTTCAAACAGGTGGACCTGGGTACAACGCGGCGTCAAAGACGGATATTCACGGTCGTTAAGTGTGGCCGAACCAACATACAAACGCGATTCGCTATCGTCAGCCAGAACCACATACAAATGCAGGGTTCCGCCGGCATCCGGCGAGCCGAAAAGTGCCACCACGCGACAACCCGCCTCGACGGATTCCAGCACAGCCTGCTGAAATTCTTCCACAGACAGATTGGGAATGGACTGCCGCTTGATAGCTCGACCGGCAATAAGAGCAGGCAACTGGCGGTAGGTGCTCATGGCTTGACCTCCAGATAATGGGCGGCATGGTGCAGCAAGCCCCATACCGGTGGTGGAATATACAGACCCAGCAAGAGCACAATCAGAAAACACGCCAGCACCGGCCCCCCGCTCAGGATGCCGTCCCGGAAATGATTCCTTCTGCCAGCCGCGGGCACGGAACCTTGCGTAGCGGTAAGCACCGTTCGGCCCATGCCGATAAAAATAATCAAAAGCAATCCTAAAAATGCCGCGGCAATGAGGAAATGACCCGCCATGAAGGTTCCATAAAGAATGATCAATTCACTGATAAATGGACCAAATGGTGGCGAGCCGGTAATGGCCAGAAATCCCAGCAAAAATACCGTACCGGAAAGTGGCAGGCGGCGCACCGCACCGCGCACTTCAGGAATGGTTTTACTGCCGTAGGCGCGGTCAATATTGCCCACCGACAAAAAGAGCGATCCCTTGGTAAACCCGTTGGTCAGCACGTGCAACATGGCTCCCAGCAGGGCAATGCCGCCGATACCCAGGCCCAGGGCTAAAATACCCATGTGTTCAACACTCGAATAAGCCAACATCCGCTTCAGGTCTTTTTGCCCCACCATAAAGATGGCCGCAAAAGCCATCGACAAAAGCCCCAGCAGAATCAGCAGGCGGGAAGCGTAAGCACCATCACCAGCGACATGTAGAATGTGCTGGGAACGCACCACCATCAGAAAAGCCGTACTGATAAGGGCACCGGAAAACATTGCAGAAACCGGAGACGGGCTTTCGCCATGGGCATCGGGCAGCCAGGAGTGCATGGGAGCCAAGCCCATTTTGGTGCCGTAGCCAACCAGCAGCAGCACGAAGCCCGCTTCCAGCCAACGCTTGTCCATCGCCGGCGCTTGCCGCAGCAAGTCCGCGATCCGCAAAGAAGGTGTAAGTCCATGGACGATGGCGGCGTATGCCACAAAAAAAGATCCCAGCAGAGCCAGGGCAATACCCACGGAGCAAAGCAGCAGATATTTCCATGTGGCTTCAATCGATTTTTTCGTGTGTTTGAAATATATCAGCGGTGCGGAACTCAACGTGGTGGCTTCCATGGCCACCCACATCAAACCGAGGTTATTGGTGCATATCACCAGAGTCATGGCCCCCAGAAACGCCAGGAAGCAGACACAAAACAGACGATTGAGATGATCCATGTGGTCCCGCAGATACCCAACGGTATAAAAGGCGCACGCTACAAATAACACGCTGGCCAGCAACAGCACCACCCGCCCGGGAGGATCAAGGCCGAGCCAATCTGAAAAAATAATTCCGCCTGAATGGTGCGCTGCAGCTTTTTGAGCAAAAGATTGCCCGGTATGTGGCAAAGCCGCCATGGTTGTGGCCACGGAAATGCTGCCCGTCGTTGGGGCACCCGGCACTTTGGCGGTTGCACCCCCGCCAAGCAGAATAACTGCCACTAATATTAAATGAACCACCGCTGCAGCTGGCAGAATCCACGGCCTCCACCGGTTGGAGGGAATCAGTGCCGCCAGCGCTGCGGCGACCGGACACACCAGAATAAGGGCAAGAACGTCCATGGATCAATCATCCCTTCAATGAAGAAAGCCGGCTGGTATCTTGTGAAGCAAACGCACGGTTAATATGGTGAATGATAATGCTGATGACAAAGATGCCGACAAATAAATCGAGCAGCACACCCAGTTCCACCAGGTAGGGAATCGCGGAAAGCAGCAGCAACCCGAACACAAAAATGCCATTTTCCAGCAGCAGAAACCCAATGACCTGCGTTACCGCTTTTACGCGGGTAGTTAAAAGTAAAAAGCCGGTACAAAGCATTGATATGGAGGTGGGAATTACCAGCAGCCCCAGCGGACTGTGCGGCGGAGCCAGATGACCGGCCAGAGCCAGCGCAACGGCGGTGGCCACGGCCCCCAGCAGGATGCTGGGCATAAATCCAATCAGCGGTTCGACCTCGCGTTTCACCTGGGCATCACGCAGTGCTTTAAGCAGCATGTTAGGAATGACAATGCCCTTAAGCAGGATAGTCATCACGGCCATCAGCAGAGGCAGGGTTCCCACATCTTTGACGACCAGGGGCGGCAAAAGTCCCAGCAGCACACCCTGCAGTGCCGCGGCATGTATCAGGGCCTTCATGCGGCTAGTACCCAGCGCGAAAAGATTAATGAGTATCACCAGCACCAGGATGGCATTAAGAATCATAATCATGGGTGGCACACCTTACAGAATTAACAAAAAACCAAAACCGCTGAACAGACATGCCGCCACCAGCAGCGTGGGAACAAACCGCAGTTGTAATCTAGCCATGAGCGATTCCACCGCCCCGATAATTACCGCCACCGCCACCAGACCTGCCAGCATGATGCCCCAGTCGCGCCCGACCAATGCGGGATTTAACGGCAGCACGACGTGGAGTAAAAATGCCGCCAGGATCAGGAGTTTCATGGAGGAAGCATAAATCTGCGCGCCCAGCAGCGGGCCGCTGTTATCCAACACCATGACTTCATGAATCATGGTGAGTTCCAGGTGGGTATTTGGATCATCGACGGGAATGCGCGAAGTTTCCGCCAGCAGCACTACAAACAGGCTTACCGCCGCCAGCACCAGCGCTGCGGAGGCCGTGGAACCAATACGAACATGGCTTGCGGACAATAACATCGCCGACAGGCTCGGGGTACCTGAGAGTTTCACCAGCACCAGCAGCACCAAAAACAAGGCAGGTTCGGAAAAACAGGCAAAGGTAACTTCCCGCGCCGCCCCCATTCCTTCAAAAGAAGACCCGGTGTCCAGCGCCGCGAGCGTGGTGAAAAAGCGTCCAAGCGCGAGTAAGTAGGCAAACATAATCAGATCGCCGGTAAAATGAATGGGGGCCGCCATCGGCCCCAGCGGTACCATCAGTCCCGCCAGCAGTACACTGATAACGCTGACCAACGGAGCCGCGAGAAAAACCCAGGTGGTGGTGGAACTGATTACCACATTCTTTTTCATCAGACGCAGCAGATCGTAGTACACCTGCAGAAGTGGTGGACCGCGGCGGCCGGCAAACCAGGCCTTGGTCTTATTGATTATTCCCAGCAGCAACGGCGGCAGCAGCGCCAGCAGCACAACTTGAAGGCTTATAGCAATTAAAGTTTTCATGATCGATCTCGCTGTCGCCGGCGACCCTTTATTTAATCAGCAGCAGTATCAGAACAATTAAGAGTATATAAAGCATATACAACTGGGCAGCTCCACTTTGCAGAATCCGCGCGGATTCCAGAATATTCCCGATCTTTTTTAAAACGGGTTCTGCCACACGATCCAATAGCGGATCCGGCGTGTTACACGCATAATCCGCCGCCGGGGGAAAAATGCCCCGCACTTCCGGCAGTTTCTCACGCCGCCAAAGAATCCGCCGGAACATCCACGCCATGGTCTGCATCAGCGATGAACCGCTGTACTGCATCCGCCTGCCGGGTGCGGCGTAGCCGCAATCCCACGTCCCAACACCTTTTTCGCGTACGCCTCTTCGCCAATGATGTATCCACCACGCGATCCCGGCAGTGCCAATCAGCAGCGGCACGGCTACGGCGGTAATCCACCAGAAGTTGAAGATGCCGGCCAGGGAAGGACTCTGCGGCCAAGGCACCCATGCCGCAATAGCGTGATCCAGCAAACCCGTCAACAAAACCGGAAATGCCCCCACCAGTACACAAGCCGCCGCCAGCAGCATCATCGGACCCAACATCGCAGCATCGGGATCATGGGCACCAGCAGCGGCGGCGGTGCGCGGCTGACCTGCGAAACAAGTAGCCGTCAATTTAACAAAAGTCATTAGAGCCATGGCTCCGACCATAGCCAGCACGGGAATCACCCAGGCGATCCAAGGCGCAGCGGTCGAGCCGTGCAGTGTATAAAACAATCCCAGATAAATCAGCAATTCGCTGACAAAGCCATTCAGCGGTGGAAGCGCGGCAATGGCCGCCGAGCCAAGCAACATCAAGCGAAATACCGCCGGCATTCGTGCGGCCAGCCCCCCCAGGGATTCCATATCACGGGTATTGGCACCATGCATAATTCCGCCCGCTCCCATAAACAGCAGCGGTTTGAAAAGGCTATGGTTCAGCATGTGTAGCAACGCTCCGCCCAACCCCAATGCGACCCAAATGGGATGGTTCATGGATAACCCCAGCACCGCCAGCCCCAGTCCGGTGGTGATGATGCCGATGTTTTCAATGCTGCTGTAGGCCAGCAGCCGCTTAAAATCTCTCTGCGCCAGCGCCCACGTGATGCCCAGAAATGCCGATAACACGCCCGCGCTGATCAGCACAACTCCCCACCATATCGGCGGCCGGCCGGCAATTACCACCACCCTCATGATGCCATAAATGCCCATATTCAACATCACGCCGGAAAACAGCGACGATACATGACTGGGGGCATTGGCATGCCCGGCTGGCAACCATACGTGCAGCGGAACCAGCCCCGCCTTAAACCCAAAGCCGATCAACCCCAACAGAAATAAGGCCGCCAGGGGACCTGCCGGCAGCCCAGCCACTTCTGTCGGCCAAAGGCGAAACGAACCGGAATAGACTCGCAGCAAAACAAAAAAGGCAATCAGGCATAGCGTCGCCAGATGCGTGGCGATAAAGTACACCCAGCCAGACTGGCGCACTTCGGGCTTGCCATCTTCTGTGGTCAAGAGAAAATAGCCTGACAACGCCATGATTTCCCACGCCATGAGAAACCAGATACTGTTAGCCGCCAGCACCACCAGTACCATCGCCCCGGACATCAACCCCCAGCACAAACGAAGCTTCCGGCCGTCGGCGGGATGTTTTCGCTGCGGCCAGTAGCCCAAACCATAAATCGATCCCAGTGCGGAAATCAAAAAGATGGGCAGCAAAAACCAGGCACCAAGATCGTCCAGGCTCAACGCCACCTTACCCATGGGTAGCGCACCGGCTGGGTGCCACACTTCGGCCGCCATCGGCAAAATGTCATGAAAAAGCACCACGGCCATACCGACGGCCGCAGCCGCCACGTTGATCGCCGCTCCCAATCGCTGGCCGGCCGCACTGCGCCGGTGAAAAAATAGCCCCGGAACACCGCTGCAGATCATCCCCAGCGCCACAATAATCAGCATTAACATGTTCATTCGCAATAACTCCGCACAACCCCGACACCTGCCGTTGTTAAAGCAACCAGTTCCACAACATGGCCAGAGGCAGCGTAAACGCCAGCAAAACCAGGACTGTCAACAACATGTAGAAAATATAATTTTGAATGCTGCCTCTCTGGAACCCCTGGCCGCCGGCCAGCATGAATCGGAGCCGCCGCCACACCGGCTCCACCGCATCCTTCAACACTGGATCGTCGGCATGGGTCTCAAATTGGCCTGTTCCGGCAAAGACCGCCGATATCTGCGGCTCACAACGGCGCTGTCGCACCAGCGGCCCCAACGCCCTAAGCAGCATTTGGGCCAGAGAAGAAGCTGTGTACTGCATGCGACTGGATGGGGCGATGTAGCCACAGCCCCACGTGATGCCGGTGCGGTCCCGGCGCAAAAAGTATCGCTGCCCCACCCAGCCCGCACCAAACGCAGCTAACAAACCAACACCCAGTATTGTAATGGTCTTAACCGGGACCAGGCTGGCCAGCTCCGGCGACGGCTGCCCGCTCCAGGTTGCGGTAGCGTGAATCAGCGGCGTTAAAACCAGACTCGGGGCTATGCCGATGAGCACACATCCCGCGGCAAGAAGGCCCATGGGTATCCAAAGTGTTGGACCAGACTCATGGGCACGATGCGAAACCCTCCGCGAAGTCCCCAGAAATACCGATCCGTACGCCTTGGTGAAACATGCTGCAGCCAACGCTCCCACCATGGCCAGTATCGCCGCCGTCAGAGACAGTATCGGCAACCGTGCCATCGTATGAAAAAGTCCCAGATAAATTAAAAACTCGCTGACAAAACCATTCAGCGGCGGCAAACCACAAATAGCCAAAGCTCCGAGCAGAAAAGCAGCCGCGGTAATTTTCATGGATTTGGCCAGGCCACCGAGTTGATCAATATCGCGTGTGCCAGTTCCATGAATCACACTGCCCGCGGATAAAAAAAGCAGCGACTTGAACAGGCCATGATTCCACACGTGCAATAAACAGCCCGCCATACCCAAAATAATCCATATGGGGTGATGTTCCGCCTGGCCGACCAGCGCCAGCCCCAACCCCATCAGGATAATGCCGATGTTTTCCACACTGTGATACGCCAGCAACTTTTTCAGGTCATGCTGTGCAATCGCCCACAAAACCCCCAGAAAAGCACTTACCGCTCCCAGCCCCAACAGAAAAATCCCCCACGCCGGCGGACGGGCTGGTAACAGCGTAAGTACACGAAGAATGCCGAAAATGCCCATCTTCAGCGTCACCCCTGAAAGTGTTGCCGATACGTGACTCGGGGCATTGGCATGGGCCTCCGGCAGCCAGAAATGCAATGGCACGATCCCGGCCTTGAGGCCAAAGCCCACCGTGGCCAGTAAAAAAATCACCGTTTGCAATGCCAGCCCCACCTGATCAGGGACCAGTGGACGTAATAAAAATGAACCGTTGATAACGCGAAAAATAGCAAACAAAGCCACCAGAAGCAGCGTGCCCAAATGCGTGGCCACCAGATAAACCCATGCCGCCTGCCGCGCGGAAGACTTTTGATCTTCCGTAAGAATCAGAAAAAATGTACTAAGCGCCATCATTTCCCAGGCCACCAGAAAATCAATACTGTTCTGGCACAGCGTCAATAGCGCCATACCTGCAATCAGCAGGCCATACCACAAACGCAGCTTACGCCCGTTTCGAGGATGGCGGCTTTGCGGCCAGTAACCCAACCCGTAGATGGAACTTAATGACCCGATGGCGAAAATGGGAATCAGGAAAAATGCCGACAGCGGACCAATTCGCAGGTTCACCGTCATCGCCGGGGCCGCCGCCGGAATCGTAAGTGATTCCGATGGCGAACCCAGCAGTACTGCGAATGCCGCCACCAACCCGCACATTCCACCTGCAACGGCAACCGCCGCCGACACCCAGTGCCACCCATTGCCGCTGCGCCGGCCCAGCATTCCCACTGGACCGCTTAGAACAAATGCGATCACACCAAGAATTACCAGTGCCAGCCAATTCATTTGACCGACTCCTCAACCTCGGAAGAATTATTTTTCCCCGATGGAACCGCCGGTGCCAAAGCAGCTTCTGCTTGTCGCAATGCGGCAATGATTTCATCACGCGAGGCCTGAGTTAAAACTGCCTTTTTGAACGCCGGATCACGCAGGGCAAAACCCAGCCGCGCCAATAATTGCAGATGCGCACGCACCGTCGGACTGATAAGCGTAAAGAGTGTGCTGACCTTCTGGCCATCCAGAGATCCAAAGTCCACCGGCGTTTCCAGAAAACACAGCGTGACCATCGGCTGGTCCAAATGCAGCACGATGGGATTACGCACATGAGGAATGGCGATTCCCTCGCCAATACCTGTTGAACCCAGAGCCTCACGGGCCAACAACACCTGATACAGAAATTCCGAATTCACTTCGTCGGGCAAACGCATGATCTGTACCACTGAACGCAGCACCGAACTTTTATCCGTACCTCCAATGCGGTAATAAACTCCGCCATCGCGCAGAGCGTCGCTTAACAGCGGAATTGCCGTTTGGGAACCTTCCGGCTCTGCAAAAATCTCGGGCGAAACTTGAATCTTTCGCGATGTGGCCCACTCCAAAAGCTCTGCACGATTAAACCGGTACTGCTCATTAACCTGATAGGCCGGAATTGCACCCTGCTTAATCCAGCGATAAATGCTTTTCTCGGAAACACTTAGAAGTCTTGCTGCGTCGCGAACGGTTAATTTCATCTATCGATTACCTTTCACTCATATTGTCATTATCGCCTTTTACAACAACTTTGTCCAGCAATGTCCACTATCTGTCTTTAATGTATTATAAATGGCGTAAATAACGCATAACGTTAGTCAGGGCTAGTTTCCAGGGTGATCGCTTTTTTTGCCGCCTTTGTCGCTCAGACGGCCGACAACATATTTTGATTTAGATTTATTTATATTATTTTTTACCGTGGGCGGTTATCAATTCTGCTTCGGCACAACAATCGCTGTGCTGAGTGCTACCCACCCGGCTGGTTTATGTTAAAATTTTTTGGGATCGTATGGCACTGTGGCTTTTAAGGATCGCTCATGCAGGAATATCTGGATCTGGTCAAGTGGGTTATGGATCACGGAACACGCAAGCCCAGTCGCACAGGAGTGGATACACTTTCCTGCTTTGGGGCATTTTACCGCGTGGATTTAGCCCGGGGCTTCCCACTGCTGACCACCAAACGGGTTAATTTTAATGCGGTACTGCACGAACTATTGTGGTATCTTTCCGGAGAGGAACACATCCGCAATTTGCGCCGGCATACCAAAATTTGGGACGCCTGGGCTGACGATAAGGGCGAATTGGAAACGGCCTACGGTCGCTATTGGCGACGCTTTCCCCATGCCGAGCAACCCAGTCATGCCCCCATCAGTGAAACCGGCCAAACCACCGCCGTCATTCGCGAGGTGGACCAAATTGGGTACATTATTGCGGAGATAAAACGCAATCCCAACAGTCGCCGGTTGGTGGTTTCCGCCTGGGAGCCGGGTAACGCCCAGACCAGCCGCCTGCCGCCATGTCATTACACGTTTGCATTTCAGGTATTAGATAACAAACTCAACTGTCATCTTACGCAGCGCTCGGGTGATATTGCGCTGGGCATTCCTTTTAATCTGGCCTGTTATGCCGCGCTCACGCAGATGATTGCGCAGGAATGTGGCCTGAAACTGGGCCAGTTTGCCCACACCATTGTGGATGCCCATATTTATACTGCCGACCCCAATTCACCCACCGCGGAATACGACCATCTGCAAGGGCTGCGCGAGCAGTTGAGTCGCGAGCCGCGCCCCCTGCCACAACTAACCATTGCCCGCAAACCTTTTAATCAACTCACCTTCGAAGACTTTACGCTTTCCGGCTATGACCCACATCCGCCGATTCACTTTAAGGTGGCGGTTTAACGGCCCCAGAACAGGAAACGAAGATGCGAATAAGCCTGATTGCCGCGATGACGCCGGACCGCATCATTGGTTGCGCCGGAGCGTTGCCGTGGCATTTTCCAGAAGACCTGAAACATTTTCGCCGGCTCACCTTGAACCATTGCGTCTTGATGGGACGAAAAACTTATATTTCCATGGGCCGGCCGCTGCCGCAAAGGCAGAACTTGGTGATATCCCGGCACGCCAGACCAACCGATGCCGTGAACATCAAAGGCGTGGAATGGTTTAACCAGATTTCCAACGCCGTGGAATGGGCCTGCAGCCATGGAGAAACGGAACTATTTGTAGCAGGCGGCGGAGAAATTTACACCGCCACGCTGGACCTTGCACACCGAATGTATTTAACCATCGTACATCCAGAACAGCCCGTAACCGGCGATACATGGTTTCCCGCATGGAATACCACTGAGTGGACCGTGGTTGAACAGACAAAATCCATCGGTCTTGAATTTATCACCTATGATCGGTGTGCGCAAACCAAACCTTAAGCCGCCACCAGGCTCCCGGTCTTTTATTTTGGATACTTGCCGCGGCGCTTACAAAATCACCTTACCATGGCCTATTTGCAACTGGAATGCCCGGCCATATTCCCGGTTGAAACCAAGCCGCGGAAGTCGATAATGAGGGAGGATGATCACGATGGAGCGATTGGTGAAGTGGCGGATGAGTGAAACAAACAGAATTTCCCCGGTACCATGGTGGCAGCGGCCGACCATAGCAGTCGCGGCTGTCATGCTCGTCGCATTTCTACTTCGCGCCGGCCTGGCCATGATACACCCCATGTTCTTTCCAGATTCCAGAGATTATAACGCTCTGGCCCACACCATTCTGGCCGGTACCACCTATGAAGTGCGGGGACTTTTCGCAAGCCGATTGCCGGGATACCCGGTCTATATTGCGGTCTTTGAGTATTTCTTTGGGCCTTCACCCATGGCGGTGCTGCTCTCCCAGGCGGTTTGCGGATCCCTCACCGTGCTGCTGGTGTTTTTGATGGGCCGTCGCATCAACAAGCGCGTTGCCATCATCGCGGCGCTATTGGCCGCCGTCGATCCATTGAGTGTGGCGTTCAGCGCGGCACTGCTGTCCGAAATTCCTTTTACGCTGGTATTGATGTTTTCCCTTTGGCTCTGCATGAACATTATGGAAAATCCACGCCCAATAACTCCATGGGTGATGCTGGGATTATCGTGGGGTATTGCCACGTATCTGCGCGGCGAAGCCGTCCTGCTGATTTTTCCTCTGATCGGATGGGGCGGCTGGATGTGTATCAAAAACCAGGCTGGGCACCGTCTGGGAATTTATCTCAAAATGACTCTTTCGCTGCTGCTGATGATTGCGTGCCTCATGCCATGGTGGATCCGCAACTATCGAATTTTCGGACAGGACTTTTTCCGCATGTCCACCCTTCAGGGAATCAGTCTGTACGAGGCGGTTTATCCGCAAGCCACCGGCGGCCCCCGACAAAGCGACATTCGCCCGCCTCCGTCTATAAAAAATCTCAACGAAAGTCAGCGTGATCTGGCCTGGACACGCCGGGCATGGCGCTGTGTATTCGCTGATCCATTACGTATCGCCTGGCTGGCGGTCATTAAAATCTGGCGTACCTGGTCGCCTTGGCTCCACGCGCGGCATTATCGACAATGGTGGATCAATGTTCCTCTGATGTTATGGACTATTCCACAATTCGCCCTGGCACTGTGGGGTCTCCTCGGTACCAGACACGCCTTAATTCCGGCAGGCATCCTGGGCATCATGCTGCTGACAATCCTATACTTTACCATGATGCACGCGCTGTTTATCGGCAGCGTGCGATATCGTGTGGAACTTTTACCGCTGGTGGACCTGCTGGCTGCCGCCGGACTTGTCCGCCTGGTCGCGTTATGCCGGCTGCAAGGAGTTCCTCAACCTCCGGCGGCGTCTCCCGGAGCGTCGCATTTACGGCATCAGGGCAGGCCCATGAAAAGGGGATAGCGTTAATGGAATTTCCGGTGGCCGGCCGGCCGACCTTTTGTGAAGTGCTTCATGGCTAAATATGCGCGAGCCAATCCGTCCAAATGGTGGAAAACCCGATCCGTCGGCCGCGGCCACCGGTCTCCACACGCCATGTTTGTAAGCCCCTGGCGACGGCTGCTTTCCCTGGCCGTGCTGCTGGTGCTGGCGGCAATCATCGCCATATTGTTTTACCTGATGAGTCCAAAGCGACTCAGCCGCATGGCATCCATTGTGCTCTCCAATGTGCTCGACGGTGACGTTTCGGTTAAGTCCGCACATCTTTCACTTGCCGGCACACTGCAACTCACCGGAGTCACGCTCCGCACACATCGCGGCAGCGGTCCGGGACGGGTGCTTTTTTCCGCCCATCAGGTACAGTTGGGATTCAACTGGCTGGGCCTTATCACGGGCCGGCTTCATGCCCTGCGTCTCGTGGCCATCGATCCCACACTCAACCTGGTGCACAATCTTGATACCGACCGCTGGAATTATCAAACTTTAATCCAGAAAAGATCGTTGAACGCTACCACCGCACCAGGTCCTATACGTTCACTGCCAGTGATTTTGCTCCAGCACGCCTCCATCCGCTGGGGAAGAATCCGCCATGGGCATTATCAAATCGCGGGCCAAAGCTATGTCGAAGGTCGTCTTCAACCCCGTCCAGACGTCTCGTCCACATACCAATTTGAGATCGACCAGCGAACTCATCGCGGCGGTCCGCCAGGCATTCACGTAACAGGTTACTGGGACCTTTCGACGCAGAATTTCGTCGCTCATATCGGGCATATTGCCCTGAATCATGCCTTGCGACGCAGCCTTCCCCTGGAGATCCGCAATTATCTGCTGAAATATCACTTGCAGGGCAATCTGGCGGACATTGTATTTGGCGTGAATCCCACCGATGGCATTACGCTGCGATTTGCGCTTCGCGCTGTAACATTGCAAATTCCACTCACTTCGCGCCGCGGGAGCCGATATAACCTCTCTGTGACCGGTCTTTCCGGCATTCTGAGCTTTTCCCGCCATGCGATTGCCATCCGGCATCTGACCGGAACAGTCATGGGAAATCAATTTATTGTACCGACAGCCGTGTTCGACGGTTACACCTCCAGCATGCCATTTCAGTTGACTCTGCTCATGCCCCATTTGAACATTCCGCGGCCGGCACCGGCCATTTTACAAATGCGAGGCTTTGGAGCAGCCCGGGCCATCTTCAATCGCCTGCGGCCCAGCGGAGCTATGGCCCTGACCATGGCCATACAGCGCGCCACCGCAGGTGAAATGCCCACCCTCCATGGCCACATCGCCTTGCAAAACGTGCAGGCCCGTTACGTACATTTTCCGTACCCCCTGCATCATGTACACGGCGTGGTGGACTTTTCCGCCCGGGCTATTCATTTTATTCATGTTGAAGGTCTTGCGGAAACATTTCCCTGTTCCCTCAACGGCCTGGTCGGCATCAATTCCGATACCGCGCCTATTGACCTGCATATTTCCTCCAACCATGCGTTCTTTGATCGGCGACTGGCAGACTGCCTGCCCCGCCCCATCCACCGCATCTGGAACCGCTTTCATCCGTATGGAACCGGCCGTTTCGTCTGCCACGTTACCCGTACCGCCGGAACGACCGGAGCTCCGCTCATCGCCATCCATATTTTTCCGACCAATGTGCGGGCCAGTTATCGCGATTTTCCCTACCCGCTCAGCCATGTTCATGGCGAGCTTTATTTCACCCCCACCCAAACCAAAATTATCCGTCTTAGTGCCACCGGACCCGCCCATCGAGGGAAAATTATCTTTACCGGCACGGTCAACTACAACCCCAGCAATCTCGCAACCATGCAGCCCAAGGTTCATCTGACCGCCTCGGCTGTGCCTCTCAACCATCGCCTGCTGGAAAGCCTGCCCCGTTACTATCAAGCTTGGATTGCCAAGCTCTACGCCACCGGTCTGGTATCGATGAACGCCATGATCACCCGCGGTCCCCATGGCCAGCCTGCTGTGGTTGGCACCATCGGCCTCACCCGTGGAATCATGCGGCCGCCGGAACTGCCCTGGCCCCTGATTCATGTGCACATGCAGGCCTACATTGATTCAGACCATTTCAACATTAACAATCTCACCGCTCAGGCCGGCGTGGCCAAGCCCGGCTCACCCGTCGGAACCCTGCAAATGCAGGCGGATATTAACACTCAATCCAACAGCAATTCCACCGTGCATGCCTCCGGAACCTGGAACCATATTGTCATCAATCCACTGCCGCCGTCGGCCCTACCGCCGCGATGGAAAGCTCTGTGGGCCAAATGGCGGCCCGCAGGCCCGATGAATGGCACCTTCAGCACCGCTCTGATGGTGCATAAGCGCCGCACAGCCACAATGGGTACTGTCGCACTGGCTAAATTGAATATCCACTTGCAGCCGCAACAAATGTCCCTGGCTCCGGCAGCCCTGCCGACACCCATTGCCGATTTGACGGGCATGATTCATATCACGCAAAACAGGGTAGTTTTACACCACATCGCCGGTACTGCCGGACTTATCAAACTTCAGGCCGGCGGCAGCTACGTCTACAAAACCCAAACACTTGCGGTGCATGGCCAGGCGGACTCCAGCACCATTGCCGCAACCTGGCTTGCAAAACTTCCAGCCAAATCCCGCAACTTCATTGCCCCTCTGGCACCCACTGCCCAGTGGAGCCTGCACCTGAATCTCCTCACGCGAACACCTCTCAAAACCAGTGCCCTGTGGAGTTTTCAGGGAGGGCTGAAACTAAATGATCTTACCACGCATGGTGCCATTCAAAGCAACTGCGAACATCTAACCACCCACTTCACTGGAAGCTGGAATACGCAGGACAACGCGCCCTCCATTCGCGCCAATTTTGCGCTGGCTGGATTTTCCATCGCCGGCCAGACCCTGCAAGCCCTGACCGGAAAGCTTAGCGCCTCGCCGGTAACGCACCTATTGAAGGTGGATGACCTCAACGGAGCCATTGCCGGTGGAGCCATCGCCGGCCATTTATCTTTAAGCATCCGTAAAAGGCCGGCTTTTCACGCAAGTCTTATCCTTGATCACGCTGAGCTTGCCGATTTGCTGTCCAGCCCGGGGCCGGTCCACACCCCGAGCCGACCGCCATCACACCATCCCACCATTCGTACCAACCCCGCCATCCCAACATCCGGCCCTGCGCAGCCCTCCCCAGCAAAGCCGCAACGGCCGATCGTGATTTATCCGAATAGCTCCACCCAGCCGTCCACCATGCCCACCCAGAAGCCCGGGGCCACCCGCCCGACTACCACCGCCCCGGCGGACACTGATGACAATCTACCATCCAGAATTCCCGGCAAAAATACCGGCAAAGTTACCGCCTCCTTTAAGATGCGCGGAATCTGGGGCCAAACCAGCACCATGCGCGGCGACGGCATTTTATTGGTGCGCCATGCGGATATATACAATGTACCGCTGGCCATGGGACTTTTGCAGGTGGCAACACTTCGGCTGCCGGTCAGTCACGCGTTTCAATTCTGCAAAATTGTATATTCCATCGACCATGGAATCATTCACTTCAAAAAAATTATTCTCACCAGCCCCGGAGTCAATCTGGATGGCCATGGCAACCTGCATCTGGCTTCGCAGCGGTTAAGGCTTACGCTTGTTACCCATTCACCGCACGGCACCCGAATTCCCGTGCTGGGCCTGCTTTTCGGCCTGGTGCGATCCCAACTTTTGCAGCTTCAAGTTTACGGAACTCTCCAGCATCCTACAGTCCTGCCAACCGCATTAAGCATTCTCGAACTACCTTTTCGCCTCTTTGCCCACCGCAAGTAAGACTTAGGGGCCGCGCAAAAATAAATTCATGTTTTACGGCGCAGGAGTTTTGGCCGCCGGCGAGGCGTGAGCGACGCGCATACCCTGCCAATGGGTCTGTAAGGAGCGAACAACGACGCCCGCGGTCAAAAGAACCAGTCGGAAAGTGTGAAGTTATTTGTGCGCGGCCCCTTAGCCATCCTGCAGCCCGGCCGGCATAGAGGCACTCCCAAGCGTCGCCGATGGCCCCAACCGCACCTGCACTCCGCCAAGCCGCCAGGACTCCCGCACCGGTTGCCATTCCTGTCGATCTTCCATTTCGCCTTCACGGCGATCAATATCCAAGTG
Organism: Planctomycetota bacterium; assembly: GCA_021852275.1. Lineage (GTDB taxonomy): Bacteria > Planctomycetota > Phycisphaerae > WQYP01 > WQYP01 > JABEVA01. Next base: position 23,884 of record JAJZNX010000143.1, read on the forward strand.
CCATTGCTGCTTTGGGACCACATGCGCTCTTGCAAGCCCTTGTGTCCGGGCATGGTAAATTGCTACAATATCGGCAACTGGCCCGATAGGCGATTGGCTATGCCCGCGTATCTCCGGCCAGCGCACGGATGTAAAATCGGTGCAGACCAGGGATGGGTCCGTAACGTGACTGATATTTTGCATTACAGCTCCAGCACACTTCGCAGACCAGCCTGGCAATTGCGTTCGTTTTTCGCGATACCTCTTTTACGTTAAGGATTGCCGATGACTGAACTTCACGAGCACACCCTGGTTCCCACACGTATGAACCGGCAGGATGGTCACAGCAATGGGCACACGCCCGCCACAGCGCAGCACGCCGTACCCGTTGCCCCCTGGAAACGGCTCGCCATCCGTCCGCTCGCTCTTTCGCTGGATCAGGTGCTCTTGCTCATCGCCCTGACCTTGCTGGGTTTTGGCTTTCTTATGGTGCATAGCGCGGATGCCCGGGTTGGGCCGGTAAATTTTAGCACAGAATTAACCCGGCTGATTTTCAGTGCCGTCACCATACACGTACTACTGGCCGTGGCGGCCATGTGGGCACTCTCGCGACTCAATTATCGCAAACTCATCGGCCAACGCCTGGCCTCCTCGCCCGCCACCATCCTGATGCTCGTGTCGTTTTGTCTGCTCGTGCTGGTGCTCACCCATTTTGGAGCCCGAATCAACGGCGCCAAACGCTGGCTCGTGATACCGCTGGGCAGCCATCGCATCAGCTTTGAACCATCCGAACTGGCAAAATGGGGAATGGTCCTGTTTATCGCCGCCTTTGCTGTACACCAGGCCGACCATATCCGCAGTTTCTGGAAAGGATTTATTCCTCTTGTTGTCGCCACCGGCCTGATCTGCCTGCCCATTCTGGTGGAAGATTTCGGCACCGCCGTTCTGATTGGCACTGTTGCGGTGATACTGATGCTGCTGGCCGGTTGCCGCTGGTGGCATATCGTCCTGCTGCT
>JAJZNX010000047.1 GCA_021852275.1 Planctomycetota bacterium
ATCACGGTTTATCACCGCACTGATTCTTAGCCGCCCATCCTTAGGCCGCCAGCTTGCTATTCTACCAATTCTCCCGCATTACGTGCCACGCACCCGCGCCTCGCCGGCCGCCATAATGCCTGCTCCGTATTAATACACTTTATTTTTTATTTCCTGACAGCCCCTAAATGCAGTGTCCAATCGACCAATTGCCGCGTATAATACATGGTTTGGGCATCGGCCATAGCCGCTGCCGAAACCATCATGGAAACTGCTACTCTTTGGAGAAACCCAATGCCCATTGCTCATGCCGCCGCTGCTATTCTTTTTGCCATCCTGCCAACCCGCGGATACTTCCGCCCCAGTCACGCCGTCAATGTACGGTTTGTTACCGGCAGCTCGGTGTTGGACCAAAAAGCCGTCGGGGCGGGATTTCGTACGGCACATTTGCTGGGCAAGTTCACCCCCCCACCTGCCCACTCCGTGATTCTGGCCAACGGCCAGCCGGTGTTCCATGTTTATACCATGCGGGGCATGCTTTTGACTGCTCGCCCGTTAAACAAGGCCAGGTTGCGTGGGAACGTGTTGGATATCAGCAGCTTTTATCCACAAGTTAAAAAAACTGGTACGTACATCATCACCTGGAAAAGCGCCAATCCTGTAGTGCTGGAAACGTTAAACAATCCCGGCTTTTCTCCCGCGGCATTCAAAAATATTCCGCCCCAACAGTGGTCCGCCCTGACGGCGCAACAACGAAAACAGGTTCGCATGCAGTTTGAGCCGTGTGTGTACCATCTGGTGCCGCTGCAATATGCTCAGATCAAAACTTCCAAGGGCATTATTGATGTGAAGTTCTGGTACAACGTGGCCCCCCATACGGCGGCCAATTTTATCCGGCTGGCGCAGGAACGATTTTATAACGGGTCCAATTTTCATCGTATCATCAAAGGTTTTATGATTCAGGGTGGCGATTCGCTTAGCAATATTCCGGGCCGGGCGGGTACCGGAGGACCTGGTTATGAAATTGTGCAGGAATTTAATTCCCACCCCATGAATCGCGGTGTTATTGCCATGGCCAGGTCACAATCAGTCGATTCCGCCGGATCGCAGTTTTTTATCATGCAGGAGGATACGCCATCATTGAATGGTCAATACACCGGTTTTGGCCGAACCATCAAGGGTATACGTGTGGTGGATAAAATTGCGGATACGCCCGTGCGCGGGCCTAATGGTACTGTGGTCGGCCCCAAACCGAAAATCATACGGGTACGTATTCTTCCGGCCACGGCGGCTATGTATGGCATTAAAGGACGGCCTTAAACGGCACGGCTTTGTCTATGCAGTTAGAGAATAATTTTTTTGATGTCGTTGTTGTCGGCGGCGGACATGCTGGCGCCGAAGCCGCATGGGCTGCGTCCCGGATGTTGGGAGATCGTGGCAAAGTCGCGATGATCACGATGGACCCGCGTGCCATCGGGCGTATGAGTTGCAACCCCGCCATCGGCGGTTTGGCCAAAGGGCAGATGGTGCGGGAGATTGACGCATTGGGTGGGCTGATGGGGCATGCCATCGATGCCGCGGGCATTCAATTCCGCATTCTCAACCGGTCTAAGGGGCCGGCGGTACAGTCACCGCGGGCCCAGGCAGACAAATACCGCTACGAAGCTGCGGTACAACGATTGCTTCGGGAAAACTGCCCACACCTGACCATTTTTGCAGCAACCGTGGATGATATATTCACCAAGGGCGATTCGACCAGCGCCACCGTTTCCATCGGAAACGATCAGCACACGCCGGACCAAATTACGGGCGTGCGGCTGGGCACCGGGTATGAACTTTTCTGCACGTGCGTGATTTTAACCACCGGCACGTTTCTGCGAGGCCTGATGCATACCGGTCCGCGGAAAACCGAGGGCGGACGAATTGGCGAACAGGCCTCCACCGGCTTATCCCATAGCCTGGAAAGGCTAGGCTTTGAATTGGCCCGATTGAAGACCGGTACGCCCCCGCGTCTGGCCCGCGAAACCATTGATTTTTCCGGCCTGGATGTTCAGGCTGGGGATGACGTGCCGTTACCTTTTGGCTATCTTAGCGGCTCGTCGAATAGCCCTTTGGCCGTAACATTTCCCGTTCTGCCACAGGTGTATTGCCATATCACGTATACCAATGCCAGGGCGCATGATTTGATTCGGGCCAATCTGCACCGGGCACCGATGTACAGCGGACAGATTCAAAGCCGCGGCCCGCGTTACTGCCCCAGCATTGAAGACAAAGTGGTGCGTTTTGCCGACAAGACCCAGCACCAGATATTTCTTGAACCGGAAAGTCTGGACACCAATGAAATCTACTGCAACGGCATTTCCACCTCTTTACCGGTGGATGTGCAGGAAGAGATGGTTCATTCCATAACTGGATTGGAAAAAGCCAAAGTGCTGCGATGGGGTTACGCCGTGGAATATGATTTTGCGCCCACACATCAGATTCGTCCTTCGCTGGAAACCCACCGTGTGCGTGGGCTGTTTTTTGCCGGTCAGATCAACGGCACCAGCGGTTATGAGGAAGCTGCCGGGCAGGGACTCATGGCCGGCATTAACGCGGCGCGAAGTATTCAGGGCCAGGCACCGATTATCTTAGGCCGCGATCAGGCCTACATAGGCGTGATGATTGATGATCTGGTGACAAAAATTCCCACCGAACCGTACCGCATGTTCACCAGCCGGGCGGAGTTTCGCCTGACGTTGCGCAGTGACAACGCAGATCAGCGGCTGACACCGCTGGGCCGGCAGATCGGACTGGCCGAACCGGTACGTGAGGAGATTCTCATGGCCAAGCTTGCGGCTATGCAAAGGATAATGGATGAACTGCGGGCGTCGCGGCTGCCGGATGGCACCACGGCGGCGGAGCTGATCCGTCGGCCGGACATCGGCTGGCAACATTTGACGGCCATGAAGTTTCAACCACCAGGGCGGCTGATGGAAATCCTTGAATCGAGCCATGATCAGGCGGTTCTGGAACAGATTCAGATTGAGTCGCGTTATGCCGGTTATATTCAACGCGAAGAGCAGCTCGCCCGGCGTATGCATGAATTAGAATCCAAAGTGATTCCGAGTGGGTTTAATTTCTCTGCTCTCACCGAACTGCGCCGTGAAGCCCGGGACTCGCTGGTGCGATTTCAACCCGGCAATGTAGGACAGGCATCACGCCTGGAGGGTATTACCCCTTCGGACCTGACAGTGCTGATGATGTATCTGACCGGGCGCAAATTAACCACGCGGACATGAAGGGGATTGAAGACGTATACGTGAATGAGACATGGCACAGACTTCAGCCTGCGAGACGGGAGTAGGAAACGGGAGATACGTATTGTTGTAGCATACAAATTCAAATAAATGGTTTTACCGCTGAGACAATTAGGTCGCGGAAGACATTTTTATTGAGCCACAAGAGAACGTAGAGGCATCCTGATGACAGAGTGTTATTACAACCAAAATGCCCGCGATCCCATGGCGAACATGATGTCTACCAACCAAGGTTACGGCAGGGCATCAGGGATGCGGGAATTGCCGTGCCACCGAGAGTTTCATCAAACGCACCTGTGTACCGCGTTCTTCTTCGCCGGGCTGTGGGCGGCGTTGCCGCCATACACCATCTGCGCCAAGATCCCAGGCTTCACGATTATCTTCCAGCATAATTTGCAGAACCTCGCGAAGTTTTTCGCGCAGGGCCGGTTCTTCAATAGGGACAGCGGCTTCCACGCGATGCGAAAGATTACGGCTCATCCAGTCGGCGGATCCCATATAGAACTCTTCACGGCCGCCGTTGGTGAACCAGAATATCCGGGAATGCTCCAAAAATCGTCCGATGATGCTGCTGACACGGATGTTCTCGCTTAAACTCGGCACCTGCGGCCGCAAGCAGCAGAATCCACGGACAAACAAATCGATCCGCACACCGGCCTGTCCTGCTTTGTAGAGTGCTTCAATAATTTCCGTATCTTCCAAAGCATTCATTCGCGCCACAATACGGGCGGGTCGGCCAGTTTTTGCACAGGCAACCTCGCGTGCAATCATATCCATAAAGCGATTGCGCATCGTAACCGGAGCCACCAGCATTTTACGGTAATCCGTCTTGAGCGACCGTCCGGTGAGAAACGCAAAAAGGTCTACCACATCCTGGCAGATATCCTCGCGACAGGTAAACAGCCCCAGATCGGTATAGAGTTGGGCGGTGCGTGAATTGTAATTGCCGGTTGAGATGTGGGCATAAGAACGTACCAGATGTTCTTCCCGGCGGACCACCAAGGCGATTTTTGTGTGGGTTTTGAGCCCCAGAATTCCGTAAACAACATGAGCGCCGGCGTTTTCCAAGGCTTGAGCCCACTGGATATTGCTCTCCTCATCGAAACGGGCTTTAAGTTCCACCAGCACGGCCACCTGCTTACCGGCTTCGGCGGCCTGAGCCAGAGCCGATACAAAGGGTGAATCTCCACTAGTGCGGTACAGCGTCATTTTAATCGCCAGCACCTGCGGATCCTTTACTGCAGTGAGAATAAAACGTTCCACCGAGCTGTCGAAGCTTTCATAGGGATGATGCACAAGAATGTCATTTTGGCGAATGATGGCAAAAACATTGGCCTGCTCATCCGCCAGCGACGGCGCGCACACCGGCCGCCACGGCGGAAATTTCAGCGTTGACTTATCCAGCGAGGCCAGGCTCATCAAATCACACATGCCCAGCGGTTCCGGTTCTTCCAGCAGGTCTGATGCCGGAATTTCCAGACCATTGATCAGATATTGGCGCATCTGTTCCGACATGCCTTCGGATATCTGCACGCGCACGGTGTCAGCAAATCGTCTGGCCCGCAGTTCTTCCTGCACCACTTCCAGCAGATCTTCAGAATCCTCGATGTCCGCCTCTACATCGGCATTGCGGGTAACCCGAAACGATCGTGCTTCCAATATTTCCATGCCCGGAAACAACACGCCCAATTGATCCTGAATAATACTTTCCAGCGGCACGAATGCCGTTCCCGTATCAGCTTCTACCGCAAGCCATCTCGGAAATAACCGTGGTACTTTTACCCGCGCAAAGAGCGTTTCGGCATGGCTGGGGGCACGTAATAAAGCCCCGATCGACACGCTTAGATTGCTGATAAATGGAAAAGGATGGCCCGGATCCACCGCCAGGGGCGTCAACACCGGAAATATCACGGAGCGAAAATACGCCGCCGCTTTTTCTCGCTGCTCCGGCGTCAAATCCGCACACTGCCGCAGTACGATACCCTCCCGAGCCAAAGCTGGTTGAAGTTTCTCACGCCACACTTTCTGCTGGCACAGAACCATGTTGGCCAGCCGCTGACGCACGCGTTCGAACTGCTGCGTATGGGACAAGCCGTCGATACCTTGTTCTCCGGCCTTGCTGCTCATAAGTCGCTTCAGCAGACCAAATCGCTTCATGAAAAATTCGTCCGTGTTGCCGGCAAAAATGGCTAAAAATTTCACCCGTTCCAGCAAGGGATTGCGCGGGTCCATGGCTTCATACAACACGCGATAGTTAAAATCCAGCCAGCTTAGATCTCGGTTTAAGAACCGCACCGATCCCCCGTCCGCCAGCGTGGGCGGGTCCATCATGGTGCTAAAAGCCTTCAATTCAGGCGTCATCACTTAATTCTCCGAGGAAATCTTCCGGCAAACTCATGCTGTCACCATTATGTCTTATTCTTACGCGTTGCCAATCCCACAGCCGAGTGCGCTTGACCATAGATTTCGGCCAAGGCCTGCGCCAAATCCGGGTACTGAAAAGCATACGGCATTTCCAGCAGTCGGCTGGGCAAACAACGGCACCCGTGAAGAGCTAGTTCCGGCTCTGTGCCCAGCATAACCGCTCCTATCCGCACAGCCAATGCCGGTACAGGCGGACTCCAGGGGCGATGCAAGGCCCGGCGCAGGAGGGGCATGAATTCCGCGTTGCGGACCGGGTGCGGTGCGCAGGCGACATAAACTCCATCCGAATCTTGCCGCCGAATCAGTTCCGCAACGATCCCTACAACATCTGCCAAATGAATCCAACTCATCCACTGACGACCGGAGCCAGCGGCCCCACCCAACCCCCAACGAGTGAGTTTGCCCAGCGGCACCAGCAAACCGCCACTTGCATCCAGCACCAACCCAAGGCGCAGAATGACATGTCGGGTTTGAGGCATGGGATGGCGTAACACCGCGTGCTCCCACATCGCACATGTTTGTGCGATAAACCCTGTACCTGTCCCAGTGAGTTCTGTACAAACCGAATCCCCGCTGTCACCATAAATGCCGATGGCACTGGTTTGAATAAGGACGGGCGGCGGTTGGCGTGCCTGGGCGATGGCCTGCGTTATAGCAAGCACGCTGCTCACGCGACTTTCGATAATTTCTGCCCGATGAGTGGCAGTATGACGACAATTGATATTTCTACCCGTGAGATTTACTACGGCGAAGGCACCTTCAAACTCTGCCGCCCATGCTTCCACGCTGCGTCCATTCCATTCCACCTGGCGGATGCCATCCGCTTCGCGGGTGCGTGCGCGGCGGGTTAATACCACCACCTCCCAACCGTCATCGACGAACTTTTTGGCGATGGCAGTGCCTAGAAAGCCGCTGCCCCCTGCTAAGATAATTTTACTTTGGGTGGGCATATTCACGCCATTCGTCGCCGCATCAGTAGCAAGACCCCCATAACCAGCAGCGTCAACGCAGCAGGTTCAGGTACAGGCGTGACGGATGATTTTGGAGCATTCACCAAGGAGCCACCGGCAAAGCTGGAAAAGCCATGGCCGAACCAGGTGGCAACCTCACTACCGGTGGCAGAGAAGCCTGCAAAGTTTTCCGGACTAAAGCCGGTGTTGTTGGAATCCAATAGTTCCGCTACATAAACCTGATTATCACCAATGTTTTCTAATTCGCCGCCTACGACGTCGGACCGCCCCACTGCGGCTTCCCCACCGCTTTGTGCGACAAACACATTGAGTGATTCCAAGGCCACATTCGAGCCTAACGGGCTGATGTCATCTACCTCCTGGGAAAAGGCGTTATTGCCAGAAAGCGTAAAACCCGAGGAATGACTATTTCCGTTAACCGAAAACATAATGGCCGGGGTATTGCCGGATGCGGCCATATCCGCCGGACCATTTTCCGAAAAATTCAACACCGTCACTGTACTGGCTGGAGCGACGCCTACCGTAGCCGCCAGCAACAATCCCATGGTGCTCCAGCACCCGGGCCGGCTGAAAAATTTAAACGCATGACGTTTCATTGTGACCTCTTGGAATTGCCATAGACTTATGGCAACTCGCAGGCTGTTAAAACATGCACCCCTCTGCTGACAGAGTCATCTCCAATCAGGCGGCCTCATGCCGCAACCAAGTTGTTCGATGCCCCGCTATTAGTTTGTAGGCGCGCCGCGTATCAAAGGCAAGATCACTGCCTGAAAAGTCCGGAAATACAGGCCTTGGCCATGTTGAGCAACCATTTGCGGCTGCGCTGCTGGAGCAATTTCCCTACTTTCGCTACTATGGCTGCAGATTATGCTGGTCCGATTAGAATCACAGGAGTTTGCGGATGGCACAATTTCGACCTGTCTTACACTTTCCATTCAGGCAGCGTCTGATGCGCATTCTTTCGCAACTGCGACAGCGTTTTTTCTGGGACCATTGGTTTCCGCATATTGCCATTGCCGTAGCGGTGGCCGTGTTCGGACTGATTAATTTTCTCGATGGTCTGGCACGCATTGCACCAAATTTGCCGGGCTTTATGAACCTGAAGCCGGTGCTTCATCTGGGACAGATACCCGCCTTCAAAGCTCTGGCGGGAATTCCGCAGGGTCTGGCTGGTGCGGTGCTGATGGTCATGGCTATCGGGCTGGCATTTCGCTCACGCTTTGCCTGGGCGGTTACATTGCTGCTGGCGGCAGCCACGATGGCCCTGATACTCCATCATGGCGGTCTTCATTGGGGCTCGCTGGTGGCTTTTAACGGGCTGCTGCTGGCTGCCATTCTGATTTTTCATCGGGCCTTTGCACATTCGAGCCTCGCGGCCGGGACCCTGTTTGGCGTTGTCAGCGTGGTGCTGCTGCTGGGTTATGCGGTTTTCGGTTCCTATATTCTGGGAGCAGGGTTTTCACCGCCGATTACCAAGCTGCCCACCGCCCTGTACTTTTCCGTGGTGACACTATCTACAGTTGGCTATGGCGATATCGTTCCGAAAACTGTGGATGCGCGGATGTTTGTGGTTTCCATCATCATTTTGGGCATTACCGTATTTGCTACTTCCATTTCCGCCGTGATTGTGCCGCTGGTTAACGGACGCATGCAGCGGCTGCTTGCAGGAGAAAAGAAACGTATGAAACAAAACCACTACATTATCACCGGCGATAACGCTTTGGCTCATAACACCTATCGCGAACTCAAGGCCCGACATCTATCCGTACTGGTGCTGCTGGCCGCCCCGCCCACCACATCCTGGGTGAATGCGGAGGATTTAATGATCGGTGATGCTTCTGATTCGGAAACGCTGCGCAAAGCGGGTGGTGCCGATGCCCTGGCCATTCTGGCTTTGCGAGCCGATGACAGTGAAAATGCCTTTATCGTGCTGGCCGCCAAAGAAATTGGCGGTAAAGCACGCACGGTTGCCGCGGTGAAAAACAGCAAGAACCTGGCTCGCGTGCGCCGCGTAGGACCGGACCTGGTCATTGCACCGGATATTCTCGGCGGCGAAGTACTGGCCATGGCCTTAAACGGGGAAACATTGAACAGCGAAAGTATTCTGCGAAACATGTTCCAAGGCGAAGCCAAATCGTAAAATGGCCGAGGCCAGAGGCTAGGAACGATGACCAATTTCACCTTCAAATGTTGCCTGCCCGATCCACCTCACCAGCAGCCCATTGATTTTTTAAATACGCTATCCGTCAACGACGGCGATCTGGCCGCGCTGCAATTTGGCGATTGCCGCGACGAAACGGTCATCGCAAGCCAGCCAATTATCACCTGGACACTTTACCGTACAGCCCGTGGCACATTGGAATCCGAACTGCTAGCCGGGTCTGGAATACTGCCGCCCCAGCCCGCAGAAATTAAACCACAGAGGTCCATTTTATGTGCCTTGGATGACTGGGAGGCGATTCTGGATGGCACCTGCATACATTGCGATGCCCCAGGCATGATACCGCCGCGATGGATGGGATTTATCAGCTACTCCGCCGGAGAACTGCTTGAAGCTGCCACCGCCGAAGCGAGTGCAGTTGGTCAATGGCCGCTGATGCGATGGCAACTGTTCGGCCGCTACTATATCTTCAATTCCACCACGCAGCGCTGGATTCTTTGCGCCCTGGATTATGCCCAGGATCCCGGAGCCGGTCGTGCCCTGGCCGTCATGACAGAAGCCCTGCAAGCGACCGGCAACCAGCCCATGGCCCAACCAACTGTAACACAGGCCACCGTACTGGCAGTACCGCAGCCGGCCCGTCTGATGGAGGACATCGCCGCCGTGCAGCAATACATTGCTGCCGGAGACATTTATCAGGCCAATCTTGCGGTACCGTGGACGGTCGGCACGCGAGAATCACCGGTGACCATTTACCGGCGACTGTGTCAGTACACCGTGGCACCCTACAGCGCCTTTTTACGTTTCGCCAATCACCATATTATTTGCGCTTCACCGGAGTTGTTTTTACAGCGTGCGGGGCAGAGTATACGTACCGAGCCTATCAAGGGCACCCGTCCGCGTTTCAGCCACGATCCGCCAGCCGATGAAGCTCAGTTCCGGGAATTGCTGCAAAGTGTCAAGGATCAGGCTGAGCTGAACATGATTACCGACCTGCTGCGTAATGATCTGGGCAAAATATGTGAATATGGGTCAGTACGTGTCGAGAATCCCCGCCAGCTACAGGCTCATCCTTCCGTCTGGCACACCTGTTCAACCGTCATAGGCACACTGCGCAAGCCCAGGAGCGGATCGGGCTGGACATCCATCATCAAGGCGATGTGCCCCGGCGGATCTATCACCGGAGCACCCAAAATTCGGGCCATGCAGATCATTGCGGCATTGGAGCGATTTCCGCGTGACGTTTATTGCGGCCACATCGGCTGGATCAACGGATCAAACGGCGCACTGAATATCGCCATTCGCAGTATTTTTATGCGCGGGCATAGCGCCACAATCCATGCCGGAGCAGGCATCGTCGCGGACAGCAGTCCATCCGAAGAATCGCGGGAGATAGCAGTCAAAGCCAAAGCCCCACTGGCCGCACTGGGCGTAGTTATTGATGAAAGCATCGGCGGCTGATGACGGTTGTGGAAGACCCGACGGACCGCATCAAGAGTATCCGAATCAGGCCGTCAGAGGACTTTAATGGCAACCATGGTGGTGTCATCGTAACGGCGGCTAAGGCCAACGAAACGGCGGGTTTCCCAGAGCATATGGCGACAGATCTGGTCAGCGGAAAGGTTGGCGTGTTGCAACAAAGCACTGCGCATGCGCTGCTTACCGAACTTTTCACCGGAAAAGGCCATGGCATCCGTCACGCCGTCGGTATATATCCAAAGCAGGTCGCCGCTTTGCAATTGCACCACTTCCTTTTCGTAATGCTCCTGCGGGTTCACGCCCAACACCATGCCACCGGTGCGTAATTCGCGGAACTCTCCGTTACGCAGCAGTAGAGGAATATCGTGGCCGGCATTGCAATAAGTCAGCCGTTTTTTGTCACAGTCGATGGTGCCATACCAGGCGGTGACAAATTCGTTGCTGCGGGAATCGCTCGCCACGGAACGATTCACCCGGGCCATGATTTCGTCCAGATCGTAAACATCACCGGCGTAAGCCCTAAAGGCCGCGCGCACAGAAGCCATTAAAAGCGAAGCGGGCAGTCCCTTACCTGCCACGTCGGCAACAGCCACGCCGATGGACCGCTCGCCGAAAAGCAGAAAGTCGTAAAAGTCGCCGCCGAGTTCAAAACAAGGTACGTACAATGCGCCGATGTCAAAGCCGGCAATGACAGGCGGATGGGCGGGGATCATACGGCGCTGCACATCAGCGGCAATCTGCACCTGCCGCTCCAGACGGTCTTTTTCGATGGACTCCTCCTGCAGCCTGGCATTTTCAATGGCCACGGCCGCCTGACTGGCTATGGATTGCAGCAACTTTTGTTCATATTCGGAGAATTCCTTGCGCTGCCCGCTGTAGACTCTTAACACTCCGATGGGCCGATCTTTATAAATCAAGGCGGTCGACAACACTGAGGCAATGCCTTCGCGCGCAGCATCTTCCGGATAGGCCACCCGCGGATCTGCGGCCATATCCGCCACGTATACCACTGCTCCCGTGAGAGCTTCCCGGTCTACCGCGCTTTTTTCCAGAAGAATGGGGCCTTTTTGTAAATATGCATCCGAAAGATTGCAGACACTTTTGATGCGCAGTTCGTTGTTCTGACCGTCCAAAAGCCGCAATGACGCGGCCTTTACCCCCATGGCCTCCACCACGCTGGAGGTGACGCGGTCCAGGGTTTGCTGCAGGCCGCGAGTTCCTGTGAGCATGGTGGAAATGTTAAAGAGCGTGGAAATCTCCAGCAAACGACGGCGAATGAGAATTTCCTGCTGACACAATCGCGACAAGGCATCGGCCAGCATATGTAAAAATTGTACACTCGCCGTGCGCCGCCGGAGAGTATCCTGATTGATGGTTTCCACCAGCACGCGCACCTGAGCCGCAGGTATGTTGAGTTTTTCGGAAAGCTCCTTGACCATCGCGGTGCGCATTGGCGCGGCCTTGGCCGGCTCAATAACGATCGACCCGAGGCGCACGTCGCCGACGATGATGGGCGCGGAAAACGGCTGATCGAGATCCGTATCCCCTTTTTGGTGGCGGGCGGCAGCGATGGCGGCGGATCTGGTTTCAAATCGCTGGCTCACGGTGGTCTGCGTCAGGGGTTGTCCGGCCGTATCCAAAATCGTAGCCTTGACCTGGGCTACGGACGCCAGAGAATCTTGAATATCCTGCAGCGTGGTTGAATCGATATAGTCCGTAAGCTTGGCCTGCGGCCCAATCTCCACGGAATCTGTCGATTTGAAACCGCGGCCCGACGAAATTGCCGATTCACGCGCCTGGCCTCGACCATCGGCCGTGCTGATCTGTACTGAAGAATCTGTCACTTCTACCACTTCCACGTCTGATGCGCAAAACAAAAATTATGCGCAAGTTAATTGCCCCACGTCGTTCCGACGCCTTTGATTGAACCGATCAGCCGCGCTTCGGGCCAAGAGCGGTGCCGGCACTACGGCTGATGCAGCTAGTTCGGTGCTGCGACGGGCTGTTCCAGCCATGCCTTGCGCAAGATGCGAGGCCACACACTCTGCGGTTGAAAATCAACCCATTGTGTAAGGGTATGCCGCAGTTGCCTGCGATAACCAAGTTGGTAATCGATATAGGCCAACAGCATCGCGGCGGAGGGGTTATCCCGCTTGACCAGTTTATTGAGTTCCCGCCTGGCCGCCCGCAGTGAACCCGCCGGAATCAATTTTTTGATGTTATACCGCACGGCTGTTAACGCGGGATTGCGATTGAACACGAATTGCAGGTTGTAAGCGGCACTGCCGTAAAGCCCGGCAGCAATTTCCGCATGGGCCTGACCGATAATTGCCAGTGGATTATCGGGGCGCATGGCTAAAGCTCCCTGGAAAGCCTGGATAGCCTGCATAAACTTGCCGGTGTCGATAAGCTTCTGGCCGTAAGCCATGCTGCGATCAAATTTATCGGTCATGTTGCCGGCCAGCGCCTGCAGGGGCATCAGCTTGCGACCCGCCTGCAGTTCCGTACCAAGCTTTTTAGGAATAGCTACGCCGTTAGCCCGATTCCAAAGCTTGGCCGCCACCGTTGGTTTGTTACCATGCGGTTTCGTCAAGCCTGCTACGACATGGGCCGATGGATTCATAATGGGCAGACCAGTGATGGGATCGATGGTGACCATGCTCTGTGCGACGGCACTTTGCGGCACCAGATTCGTGAGAGTCATCGCGGGCTGCCCGGCCAGCCCTGGAGCGACAATGTTGATCTTTTCTCCAGTTTGCAATTCATGGAGTAAATTTTGATAAACGTCGCCGACGCCTACTGCATTCACCTGGGCATTTTGTCTGGATCCCAAGGGCTTGCCGAGCTGCGTAGCCTTGACCACCCCACTTAATGGCGTGGTACCCACAGCGGCTCCGCTGGGCCGATGTGTTCGTTCCTTCTGGCTTTGCTGTCCCGGGATCAAGGCTGGACCTTTATTGGAATTCTGGTTCACGGTGCCGGTCATGCGCGCATAAGCCGCCTGTTGTTGAATAGGGATTTCACGCAAACCAAAAAGAGAATTGACATTGCTGCCGGTCGGCGCGATGAGACCATTTTGCGCCAAACCAATAGTCCTTGGAGAAATTGCGGATGCCGGACTGCCGTAGATCGATGCAAAGGGGCTCGCTGGTCCCACCGGGACAGGCCCGTTGTAGATGGCTGAATTCTGACCCAGCCCATTTTGGCCGGTCATGCCCAGGGAAGCTGGAGAATATACACCATTAATGGTGGCGTTAATGCGCGAGCCGGAACCGGTTACATTGCCTGCATTGGAATAAGTATTGATGGGCAGTGCTCCGGGTGGCGAACTATAGCTGGGCGGAGCGCTGGTTACAATTGGAATTCGGGCGTATGTGACGCCTCCGCCCGGCAGCGTAATCGGTACCGTCTGGTAACTGGTATGGGCGGTAGAGTTGATATTGTTCATGTACTGGTTACCGTTGAAGGGCACATAACCAGGTATGGTGGCATTGCTGCCGCCACTGCCCACCTGATTATTGGCATCCAATGCCTGGCCATTTTGCACCTGAACCTGCCCCTGTGCTACTGTACCGGCCAAGGTAGCCGCGGCAATCCAGATTAAGGTCAATATGCGACTCCCAGATGATGGCGTCGATATTTTCCTTATACTACCTATAATATCAGCACCATTTTGCCCCTGATTAAGGCCATTCGTCATTTTGCGTATGTTTTTCATAAAGCACCTCTAGTAATGGCTACGCCCAACCAAGTACGAGCTTGCCACCACCAATGTATTATACCGTCTGACCGGCTTAAAAGTGCAAGCGAGAGCCGGCTATGGGCAGCGTTGCCCATCTATCACCATCCTTATCATCGCCGAGATAATGGATTTTATTTCATTTTTTTCGCTCATTCAGTTGCACGAGAAACTTTTCGGCAACCGAAAAACTCATCGCCACCAACTGGTTTTCATCAGATTTTATCACCATCAATTCCACCGTTTGGGCCTGATGATTTCGGCTGGCTACACGAATCTCGGCCCCTGGTAACAAACCGCATTGATTCACATACTGCAAAAATTCAGCACTTTGATCGAGAATTCTAGCAATGCTGGTCGGCTCGCCGAGCGGACAATCCAATAAAGTGCAGCAATCCTGGCGACGAACTACCCCACCCGCCGTAGGTATTGGATCTCCATGCGGATCAAACGCGGGGTGCTGCAGTATCTCATCAATTTTGGCCAGCAGACGGTCTGATACCACATGCTCCAATTCCTCGGCATCGTCGTGCACTTCGGACCAATCCAGGCCCAGCACCTGTACCAGGAGCAATTCAATCAACCGATGCCGTCTCAACACGTGCAGCGCCAATTGTTCACCTGCCGGAGTTAAACGCACTCCGGCTCGCGGTTCATATTCCACCAAATGAGCATCAGAAATGGCACGAACCATGGAAGTAGCAGTGCCCGGCGTAACCCCCACCGCCGCTGACAACTTCCCCATGGTGAGCCATTGGGTTTCATCGGCGGGCCGAGAGAGATAAATTTGTTTGAGATAATTTTCAATCGTCCGGCTTGCCATGAGATCGCCTTTCGTTTAATTTCATATTTCACATAGGCTGCCAATCACAAACCTGAATACCCGCATACTATACTTACCCTGCAATTAACTTTGATAAGACAAAGTTAATTATGCTATAAGTCAAATCTGTTTGCAAGCCAATACATAATTGGTTATATTAAACATCAAATTTCCGGACGATGCTGAGACCTCGAACCAGTAATCCGCGTTCGAGTGAGGGTGCAACAGATCGCGCGGGGCCGAATCAAACTGCGAGCCGCAGACAGGAGCGTTCGAAATATGGCCGAGCCAATAGAATCAATGAGAAACCCGCCCGCCAGAAATCTTCCGGGACTTTTGGTTTCTGATAACACGGCCAATGCTTACACTGCGCCGCCGGAATCGCTCACTCGCGAAGACTTGGCGCGGGCCAAGGATCGTTTCGCCGTGGAACGGACCAGGCACAATTTTCGACTGCCTGCTTCTTGGCGCTGGTTGCGTTTGCTTTGGCTGTTGGCAGGTCCGGGAGTGCTGGTTTTCCTGGGAGAAAATGATGCGCCAAGCATGCTATCCTATGCGGCAACCGGTTCGCAATTCGGTATCGGATTTTTTCTGCCGTTTATTGTGCTTACGTTTGCCGCAGCTTGGGTCGTGCAGGAAATGACCGTGCGTCTGGGTGCTGTTACCCACCGTGGCCATGCGGAAATGATTTTCGACCGTTTTGGACCATTCTGGGGAGTGTTCTCCATGATAGATCTGGTCCTGGGCAATTTTCTTACCCTTATCACCGAATTCATCGGTATCCGGGCGGGCTTGGGCTTTTTCGGCGTGCCGCCGTTAGTAGCCGTCGGCGGTGCTCTGGTGCTTATTCTGGCCGTTACCATGACCTCCCGCTATTGGACATGGGAACGTATTCTGCTGACTATGGCGCTATTTAACGGCTTATTTATTCCCGTGGCGCTGCTTACCCACCCGGACTGGGGCGCAGTAGGACACGCTTTTCTCACGTGGAGTCCGCTGCCGGGCGGCCTGGGCTCCAGCAACCTCATCATGATGATGGCCGACATTGGGGCCACCGTGACACCATGGATGCTCTTTTTTCAACAGGGAGCCACCACGGACAAAGGCATGCAGCCGCGGGATGTCAATTTTGGGCGTTGGGATACTTCCATCGGCACCTTGCTGGCGGCTGTTTTTGGTATTGCCGCAGTACTGGCCACGGTGCCGCTGTTTACCCATGGCATCAGTGCGGCCAATTTCCAGGGAGCACAATTCGCCCAGGCGCTGGAACCATATGTTGGCAGACTTGGGGCCACCCTGTTTGCCCTGGGTCTGGTGGAAGCAGGATTGGTCGCCGCCATCAGTATTTCCACATCTTCTGCTTACGCCTTTGGAGAGGTGATGCATCACGCCCACAGCCTCAACCGGACGGTTAAAGAGGCCTGGCCGTTCTATCTTGTACTGACCGGCTCGGCCCTGGCCGCCGGGGCCATCGTGCTGATTCCCCATGCCCCCCTGGAATTCATCGTGCTTATCGTCAATGTGATTGCCGTATTGGCCATGCCCCCGGCTCTGCTTTTTCTGCTGCTTTTAGTCAATGACCGACAGGTAATGGGTAACCGGGTGAATAGTTTGTGGCTAAATATCGCCGGAATCTCCGTTACCGTAGCTTTAATCACCGCTGGTATTAGCTACGCTCTTACCGTTGTGTTTCCGCAACTTTTTTAAGCAGGAGTCTGACATGCCAACCACAACCAACGACAGCAACCATCCACACGGACCGCATCTCAACCGAGCCTCCGATTCCAAGCTGGTTCACGCCGTACTGGAAGAGGACCAACTCTACGCTTTTAAACAGAAGACCCATTTCGGACGGCGAGAGATTTCACCCGGCCTGCGTATACTTTTGTGGGCGCTGCGCATTTATGTCATTATCATGATGGTGATTGTAGTGGTGCAGATTCTACGCACGATATAGAGGCCCAACAAGATATTGGCTGCCGCGCCCCTTGATGTTTTGCTCAGCGTCGGCGGCCTTTTACACCCAACAGGGATAAGCCCAACACGGCCATAAGCCCCAGCGTGCTGGATTCCGGCACCGACGTGATGGGCGGATTAGTAAGCGTCGTGAGTCGAGGACCAGGAATGGATTGACCTGGTGCGATGCTGTCAAAGCCGGACCCAATCTGATACGGTTGAAAACCTGCCACTGGCGTAAAGTCGTTATTGCCTGCCGTGCCTACATCATCACCGCCATCCGAGATAACCTCTGCCACATACACCTGATTCCCGGACACTTCTTTAAGTTCACCGCCCTGCACATCCGCTTCGCCCAGCGCACCTTCGCCGCCATTAGTACCAACAAATACACTTACGCTTTCATGTTGTACGTTAAAATCCAGTCGCGAAACACCATCAAAAAACTGCGAGTAGGCGTTGCTCCCCGCCAGCGTAGCGCTGCCAGCATGCGTACGAAACAGTGTGCCCGGCGTGGTTCCGGAATTCATCAGATCGGCGGGGCCATTTTGCGAAACATTGATAACCGTAACGGTGTTGCCCATCGTTACGGCACCAGTGCCTAGCGCCAAGCCGGCCATCACCGACCAAATCATTGCATTGCGAGCCGTGTTCTGTTTACCCATGATTCTCTCTCCTTTTTCGGCGTGGAACCTAGCCGATCCACTTAAATACCACCGCAAGCGGCTGCCGGGGCAAACCCCGGCCCAATTCATTTTCAACCGCTTTCGCGGCAAGTTCCCTACGGAACTTCATTCTCTGCGTCTGCATACCCTTGCCAGTAGAGCTGTTACTTCCTACCCTCCCCATCTCATGGAGCTATCGACCTTTCGACGTCATGACAGTATTTTTTTTATTATCGGCCATCACCGCCGGTAAAAGTGCCCAGGTTACAATGTCAGTGCGGTGCATGCAAAGCCAATGTTGCAAACAGGCTCACGCCGTTAAACACCGAGTGCATGGTGATATCGGTCCATAAATTGCCTGTGCGTTCATAAACATAACCCAATGCCACCCCCAGCAGAAACAGTGCAACAAATGCTGAAGGCTCCGCATGTGCCAGGGCAAAAAATGCACTACTGATGAAAATGGCCCCCCATCGGTCTGTGGGTTCAATGGTGCCATGCGAAGACTTATCGCGAGAATCCCCTCCGACCGATTGTGGGAGCACAAAATGACCGCGTAAATGCGCCAAAACCTGGGCCAGATAACTCTGTACCAGGCCCCGAAAAAATAATTCTTCCGAAAGAGGTGTCAGTACGCACAAGCTAAACGTCATGAGTACCAGGACTTCCGGAGAAGGATGATGCTGCACTGCCTTGAGCAGGGAATTCTGCGGCGCGTTATGGTGCCACAATGCCTTTTCCACCGTTACGGATATGCCGTCGCCTAAAAATACCAGGGGCCACACAACCGCAATGGATCCTAACCCGATGAGAATACCGCTCCAAAAGGACCTGCCAGATTTCATCCCCACCCCCTGAATGCCCCTCTGGCAGGCTGTCGTCGCAAACGCCAGCACCAGGGCAATCGTGATCAGGCGCCATGTGGTATCCAACAGCCAGAACGCCGGCTGCATGGCCACCACTGAAATGTGAGACCGATGAGATAAAAAAGGTGCACCCAGCACTCCAATCAGAAAAACCGCCGCAATAACGACCACCACATGCACGATACTGAACTTGTTGGGATCCCTGGGCCTGATCAGCAGCGGTTCATCCGAAAACACCCGCTTGTGAAACAGCACCCAGATGCTGATGGGTACCCAGATAAAAATAATGATTCCGCTTATAATAGGTTCGTTGTGATGGTTGATGGGCCACTCCTTTTACCAGTACCAGGGGGTCTTACCACTGAATATACTTCACCAGATCGTCGAAACCAAGAAGCAGGAAGTAGCCGCCGGTGCACTCCGCCGTCCATTGGCGGAGTTGCAACGCATGGCCGCAGATGCCGGACCGGTACGTAATTTTTTCTCCGCGGTCACCAAACCACCCCATGGCATCGTCAATGTGATTGCGGAAATCAAAAAGGCCTCGCCGTCGGCCGGTCTGATCCGGCCGGACTTTGACCCGGTGACCATTGCCCATACCTACCACGCGGCCGGTGCCGATGCACTCAGCGTGCTCACAGACGAAAAATATTTCCATGGCCGTCTGGATTATATTAAGCAGGTGCGCCAGGCCGTGCCCCTGCCGGTGTTACGCAAAGATTTCATCATCGATCCCTGGCAGGTATGGGAATCTCGCGTTGCGGAGGCCGATGCGATTTTGCTTATTGCTCAGGTTCTCACCGATTCGATGTTGACGGACCTGCTGATTCTGGCGGCGGAACTGAAATTAACCGCCTTGGTGGAGGTTCACGAAATGGACGCGCTGCTGCGTGTGCGATCGGTGATGGGATTCCCCATGCGCAGCTACAGTCTGCTGGGCATTAACAATCGCGACCTGACCACATTCAAGGTCGATTTCTCCACCTCCCTGCGGCTGGCCGAATTTGCCGAAGATAAAACCATTCTTGTAGCGGAGAGTGGTATTCGTGAAAAGTCGGATGTGCAGCGCCTGGCTGCCGCCGGGATACGCACGGTCCTGATCGGCGAAACATTGATGAAAAGCGATGATGTGGCGCAAACCATGGCCAATCTGAAAGGTATCTTCCGCCAGACGTAGCGTTTTCTCCGATGGTAAACATATCGTCGGCTATGCGCAGCCCCATGGCACCGACAATGATTGCTATACCCGGCCAAGGTTCCGCAAGCCCTGGCGGTGTTGGTGGGTTATTGCGAACAAGGCACCGCCAAGATCAGTTCAACACGTACTAAGCGATTCTTCCGGTATTTCTTCCCGATGGTTGGTCCGTGCGGTGGCCGGGGTAACATGTTTGGCATCTTCCGCAGTGCATATCCGCACCTGTCCCCCACTAATTTCCAGATAGGTAGAGGGTATTTCAGTCCAACATCCGCTGTTGAAATATGAGATCGGACCCGGCACTGCCACGGCATGGTGGGTATGGCCGCAAATAACGGTCTGGCACCCTGATTTGGCCGCATACGCCAACGATCGAATCTGTACCTTATCCAGACAGTGCAAGAATATTTTGGACTTGGCTTTAGCCAGACGAGCCACATAATGCCGCCGGTCCACCCGTTGCAGCACATTGTATATCTGATCGCCCAGCCAGGTCAGGATCGGGTGGTGATCGATAAAGTCATCAAAAATATGGCCGTGAATTACCAGCATCCGTCGTCCGCCGCTTTCAAAAATGTATTCGTCGAGTACCTGCACACCCAGCAGGTGCGAAACAATTTCCGCCGGTCCATCGTGATTGCCACAAGTCCATATCACCTCGATTTTGTCGGAGAGGGGCCGCAGGAGTGAAAGCACCTTCCAATGCGTTTTTTTCAGGCGGCGAAAGTCGATGGAGTCAAACACATCGCCGTTGATAATCAGGCGACGGGTCGGCGGGTGACCGGCGCTGGTTTTTTCGAGGATGTCCTCCAAAAGCTGACACAGCCGCCTGGCCTGGCAGTTTTCGCATCCCAAATGAATGTCGGAGATAATAATGGCATCCAGCGGCGGACCATCCAGATTGCCTGCCAAGCACTCCAGGCGATCACCGATGTTGCTTGGGAAGAATGGCCGTATTCCATCGCCTCGCGCCAAGACGATTCCCGCAGCGTTATCTGGGTCTGCAACCAGCAAGCCGCGTTGGCCAATCAAATTCAGATGTTCTAATCTATTACCCACGTCGCAAAGTATAGTCTACGCACGTTTGCAAGCGGTAAGGCTAATATAAGCGATCTGTAAAGTTTTCAGCGTGTGGTTTTAACTGAATCCTGCGGTATATCGCCAAGACGATAACATCTGATAATCTGATGATGTCCAATGTGCGACAATCAGCCGGGTTGGGGCAGCGGACCTACTCCCGGTCCGGTAGCGGTTGGGGATGCAGCGCCCTGCACTTCCAGCCCGCGACGCGATTGTTCCGCCGCCAGCAGTTCTCCTACGGTGGGCTTGGAGAGCGCCTGGCCGGTCATAATTCGTTTTACGTCCTCGGCATCCAGACTTTCGTATTTCAGCAGAGCATCTTTCAGATTCGTCAACTCCGTTTTCTTTTCAATAAGCATCTGGGTGGCTTCCTGATGCGCTGTTTTAATGAGTCGCTGGACTTCTGAATCAATTAACTCAGCAGTTTTTTCGCTGTATTCGCGGGAGCGAGGCATCCAGCCCTGCTCTTCATCCTGACTGAAACGAATAGGACCCAGAGCCTCGCTCATACCATAAGAACACACCATTTCCCGGGCAATGGCCGTGGCCTGGCGAATATCCATTCCTGCACCGGAATCCACTTCATTGAGATATAATTCTTCGGCCACCCGGCCACCAAACAATATGCGCAGTTGCGAGAGCAGATGTTTCTGACTCAGATAATAGCGATCTTTTTCCGGCAATGAAAAAGTGGCACCACCGAAGGGACCACGCGGAATAATGGTCACCTTGTGCAGAGGATCCGCCTGCGGCGAAAAGAATTGAATCACCGCATGGCCAGCCTCGTGCCACGCGGTAAGAATGCGATCCTCTTCGTCCATGGCCCGGGTCTTGCGGGCCTTGCCAAAGCGAATTTTATCCCGTGCCTCTTCCAGGTCCGTCATTTCCACGGCCTCTTTGTTCACCATGGTCGCAATCAAAGCCGCTTCATTAATCACCGCGGCTAAATCCGCACCGCTGAACATTGGTGTCTGCCGGGCCAGTCTGAGTAAATCCACATCCGCCGCCAATTTCACTTTCTTGGCGTGTACCTTGAGAATTTCGTACCGACCCTTGATATCCGGCAGCGGCACGGTAACCTGGCGGTCAAAACGACCGGGCCGGGTTAATGCGGGGTCCAGCACATCCGAACGATTGGTCGCGGCAATGACTATCACCTGATCGTTGGTGTCAAAACCATCCATCTCCACCAAAATGGCATTGAGGGTTTGTTCTCTTTCATCATGACCGCCGCTGCTGAATCCGTTGCCTCGCCTCCGGCCCACGGCATCAATTTCATCAAGAAATACGATGCAGGGTGAGGTTTCTTTGGCGGTTTTGAACAGATCGCGTACCCGCGACGCTCCCACACCCACAAACATTTCCACAAAGTCCGAACCGCTGATGGAGAAAAAAGGTACATCCGCTTCGCCGGCAATAGCCTTGGCCAAAAGGGTTTTACCAACACCCGGCGAACCAATCAGCAAAACACCTCGCGGAATGCGCCCACCAAGTTTTTGAAAGCGTTTGGGATTGCGCAAAAACTCCACAATTTCGGTCAACTCTTCCTTGGCTTCATCGATGCCCGCGACGTCGCTAAAGGTCACATTGGTATGTTCTTTGGATAAGAGCCGATGTCGCGACCGACCGAAATTGCCCAACATGCCAATGCCGCCGCCCGCCGAGCGCATGTGCCGGAAAAACAGAAAATAAATAATAACGCCGACCAGAATCAGCGGACCATAATCTAAAAATATATTCCAAAACAAATGATTGGAAGGCTGGGACTTGTACGTCGGCACGCCGTGGCTTGAAAAGTCCTCGACAAGCTGATGCCAGCCGACACCGTCAACTGTCGATTTGGGACGATACGTTACCATGTAAAGTGGACTGTTGGCCGGTTCGCCAGCCAGCCTGGTTTTAAGCTTAAAGGTGATGCGCCCGCTGGCATGCACAACCACCTGCTCGATATTATTCTGGTTAAGCTCCTGGCGAAATTTGCTGTAAGCAACGGTGGATGGCCCGCCTATAGGATGCAATACCAGCAGCACCAATACCCCCACGGCCAGAATCACCAGCCAGGCGAGCATACTGCGGCTGAAGCGAAGATTGTTGTTGGGATCGCGCCCCGGGCGATTGGAGCCTGGGGTATTATCGCCATCCTGCGGGTTATCTTTCTGGTCTGCCATCGAAATCCTCTGGTCCTGTGTTATGCCATCGGCGAAAATCGCACCTCGCCGCGACATTCATTCATTATAGGCACAAACCCGCTGCAAATGAAACCGAACTGGGTTCGGGTCCCGGCGAGATTTGCCCTGCCCCCGGCAATTCAGGCCGTTGTGATGGCCGGCACGCGGTCGACCACCATCACCAAGGCAACTGCATTTCATCCACAATAGAGCGGGCTAAACTATCGATGGCCGCGTTTTCGGCATCGGTCAGGCGCTGACCGATTTGCGGCACCACCGTGCTGGACCTGGCAAAACTAACCCGGCGGACCAGCACCTTGCCGGTTCGCGCATCTTTCCATGTGAAATTCACCACAATGGTGACCTGCGTTTCCTGCGGCAGATTATTCTGCAATCGGTTGGTCAGGACATTTTCCTGCACCGAAACAATTTTTCCCGTCAAAATTGAATCTGCATGGGCTTCGCCGCTGATTTTATACGGCGTGCGTGCCTCAATATTTTTATCAATCGCCTCGGTGAGCTCAAATTCAAGATTGCGGCGAAACGTGCTGTTCTTAAACACCGGCACCGCCACCGTAGCAATACTCGTTGGATAGATGGAACGGGTGGTGTACCCACACCCGGCCAGCGCCATAATACCCAGCCCGGCCAGCGCCATACTCAAGGTGGTTCCAGCCCTTTGCCAACGGCCTAGAAGCAGGTTCATCATGGCTTTTTCTCCATGGGATGATGGAAGCGATGGGCATATTCCCTGCGGGCCTTTTGCGCCCAGATGGTATCGGGCCAGCCGTGAATGACCCGGCGATAGTAATAGGCGGCGGAATCGGGCCGGTTAAATCGCCAGTAAAAACGGGCGATTTGCAGTTCCCGCTTGCCCTCTACCTGATAGATGCGCTCTTCCAGCGCCTTGACCTGCATTTTGGCCGCGAGCACCGGATAAAGCTCCGCAATGTTTTCGAGTTCCGCCTGAGCGTTACGCAGCGGGGTCAAATCAAAGCGTACCCCGCGAAATGTACCCAGCGAACATTCCGCCTTGCGCACCGTCGCTTTGACCGCAAATTGACTGTATGGATAACGCCGAAGAAAATTGGTGTACGACGCGAGTGCTCTTTGAAACCGGGCATTTTGGTAGTAATAGTCAGCGATGCGGATGCCCGCAAGTTCCGCCAGTGGCGACCCACGCTGCCGATTCTGAATTCTGCGCAGCAAACGAATGGCATCCCCATAAACAGGCAGAATTCTCATGCCCAAAAGCCGGCGTTTGTAACCCGCCAGAAATGCGCAGGCTATATTGTATTCGCGCATCAAACAGGGTTCATAAAGCGGGCTGGCGGGGAAATTATCCAGCAAGTCCTCATACGGAAACAGGGCCGCATATTTGTTGCCCATGTCATTTTGGGCATCTCCCTCCAGCAGCAATACCTGGGGCACCAAAGGATCTTTTTTGTGATGCCGCAGCCATTTTTTTGCCAGATGCACAACGCGGCCCGGATGGCCGGTTTTCAAAAAGTTAATCATGGACGCCACCTGGGCCGGCGGACTTATCCGCCCCGGCACCACCACCGGCACCCATACTCCATTTTGCAATACCCAGTTGGGCGTGGTGGGATTCGGTGGTAACGGCGATTGAGCTTTGGCCCAGCAACGCGCAGCGGCCAGCCCCATCAGTATCACGGCAACCACACAGAACAATTGTATTTTTAACCACAGCTTCGGCATCGCCGAAAGTATACGCCATACCTCATATGCCAACAAGCGGGAAAATTGCCGCTGCCGCCATAAGCTGGCTATAACCCGCGAATCAAGGTGAATGTGGTAGGAAACTTGCGGGTAGCGATGGCAGGATGAGGTAAGATTAGCAAGACTAACAATATCATCCAACATTTTTTACGAGAGTCAGGAGGAAGGAGTCAGTAGATCCCGATGGCTTTTTCCCTAATGCAGAGGCCTGTCCCGGCCGCGCCGGGAGATTTCGGCATCCATGCCGAAAAGGGGAACGAAGCGATCAGCCTTCAGCGATCAACGGTCAGCTTTCAATGGTCAGTAAACTGTTTTTCACCGCCGAGGCGC
>JAJZNX010000127.1 GCA_021852275.1 Planctomycetota bacterium
GCGGGGGCGATATGTCAGGGCGATGACGTCATCGACGCCCTGTACCACCAGATATATCAGGATCTTCAGGCCACGATGATTACGGACACGACACGTGTGCCGGTGAATCTGGCGATGATTATGGCGGCGAAAAACTATGAGCGCATCGCGGATCATTGCACCAACATTGCCGAAGAGGTGGTATACCTGGTGCGCGGCCAGATGATTCGCCACGTTCACTAGGTCAGGGCGATGGCCCATCAGGTTGGCACGGAGGTCTTATCCTGATCCATGATGGTGCCGAATACCTCCGCAGGGTTTTGCGTCGCTTTCAGTTTGGCGCGGAAAGTATCATTGATCATCAATCGGCTGAGTTTAGCCAGCGCTTGAATATGCGCGGCGGTCTGATCGGGCGGACTCACCAGCAGACAGATGATAAAGACGGGTTGGCCGTCGATGGCTTGAAAATCCATCGGCTGGGCGGGCTTACCTACGGCCATCACCAGCCGATTTACTCCGCCGCACTTGCTGTGGGGAATGGCCAGGCCGTGACCGACGCCAGTGGTGCGGGTGGCTTCGCGTTCCAATACGCTGGCTAAAACCATGTCCCGATCCTTCACCAGATGGTTATTAAACAGCAGATCCACCAGTTCAGTGATGGCGGCTTTTTTGTCGACTGCTACCAGAGGGACCTTTACCAAGTCCAGAGTGAGTATATCCGCAAGTCGCATGGACGCTCCGATCATTCATAAACATCCGCTCTCCATAGGGTACAGGATTAATGTACGGCCATTTTGCCAAGGATTCAAGCCTGCGGCAGCTTCAATTTTACCAGCGGAGTGGGCACGTCGTAACGCAAGTCCGCCAGTGTGTCGGGATTGATCTCCTGGACAGTGGGAGCCGGAAACAAGGTTTTGACCACGGCAATTTCATCACATTGGTCACGTTTTGGGCATTTGAGGCAGTCGCTCCAGACTTTCAGGGGCAGGGAATTTTTTTCGACTACGGTAAAACCAAGCTTTTCAAAAAAGATGCGCTCATAAGTGAGTGCAAAGAGTCGCTGAATTTTTAATTCAATGGCTTCGGCGATAACGGCATGGACCAGGTTTCGGCCAATGCCGCGGCCTTGGGCACGGCCATCAACGGCCAGGCTTTTCACCTCGGCCAGATCCGCCCAGACAATTTCCAGGGCACATACGCCAAGGATCCGGGGTAAAGCGGGCAAGTCCTGTTCGTAGATGAAAAAATCCCGCAAGGTTTCATAAAGCTCGGCGTGAGAACGAAAGAGCATTTTGCCGGCGCGGGCGTATTGGCTGATGAGGTCGGCGATGGCGGGAACATCGGTAATGCGGGCTTTACGAATCATGGCGGTTTCCTTGGAATAAAACTATGGACCGTTGCCACGCTGGCCATTATCGCGGCGGACCCTATAATCACGGCCTATGTTAGCTAAGCGTATCATACCCTGTTTGGATGTTGATCGTGGCCGCGTGGTCAAAGGGGTGAAGTTTTTTGATCATGTGGATGCCGGCGATCCGGTGGAACAGGCCTTGTTTTATGATGCCGGCGGCGCAGATGAGCTGGTATTTTATGACATAACCGCCAGCCACGAGGGCCGGGGGATTATGGCGGAAGTGGTGCGTCGAGTTGCGGACAGCGTGTTTATGCCGATCACGGTGGGGGGTGGTATCGGCAGTGTGGACGATGCGGCGAGGTTGATTCAGGCGGGGGCCGAAAAGGTGAGCATTAATTCGTCGGCGGTGCGTGATCCGGCATTGATTTCGCAAATTGCCCGCAAGTTCGGGCGTTGTGCCACCGTGCTGGGGCTGGATGCCAATAGGGTGAAGCGCGGCGATGGCAGTGAGTTTTGGGAGGTATTTATCAATGGCGGGCGTGTGGGAACCGGGCGAGAAGTGCTGGCCTGGGCGAAAGAGGCCCAGGATCGGGGGGCCGGCGAGGTGGTTTTGAATGTGATGAACAGCGATGGCACGCTGGAAGGTTACGATCTGGAAATGACGCGGGCGGTAAGCGCGGCGGTGCGCATTCCGGTGGTGGCCAGCGGGGGCGCGGGCAAACCGGAGGATTTGCTCAAGGTGCTCACAGAGGGCGGGGCGGATGCAGCATTGGCGGCGTCTATCTTTCATTTTCGTCAATGGTCGATCGAGCAGGTGAAGCGATATTTAGCGGATCATGGCGTGTGTGTGCGGACCGCGAGAGTAGAACAGTAGAGCAGGGGTCGGGAGTGGAGTTGGGGTGGCGACGATGAGTCGTATACAGTCCGGCAACTTGGGGTGAAACAGTGAGACAGTTGCCGTTGTGCCGGTATTTGACTCGCGGCGATGAGGTTATTATGATGCCCAAACTTTGTGCAAAGTTTCACAACCTCGGTGTGAGGTCTGGAATTTGCATGTCGGGAAGAGTTGCGGGCGAACTGGGGAGGTAAAGCGGCGGTGCCTGGTATCTGGAAACTGTGCAACTGCGACTGTGGCGGTAGGCAAGCTGCCCGAACTGGCAATATTCCTGGAGATGCGGCTTAAATTATGAGTGACAGCGAAAAGCCTTACCTGCACTTTCCCAAGTGGGCCAACAAGGTTCCTATAATTGTGGCTACCGTTGGCGGGTTGTTGACGGTATACGTGATCATTTTGCTTGGATATGGGGCCAATGCCCGTACTCTCAATGTGGGTTATGCACCGGTGCAGCCGGTGCCCTTCAGCCATGAGTTGCACGCGGGTTTGTTGGGCATTAATTGCGAATATTGTCATACGGATGTGAAGCGTGCGGCGTATGCGGCGCTGCCACCCACCCAGACCTGCATGAATTGCCATGCGGAAATTGCACCGAAAAGTAAAAAGCTGGCGTGGATTCACAAAAGTTATGCCACGGGGCTGCCGGTGCCGTGGATTAAAGTAAATGATGAACCGGATTACGTGTATTTCAATCATGCCGCGCACGTCAATGCGGGGATAAGTTGTCTTACCTGCCATGGGCACATCAATGAAATGACCCGGGTGTATCAGGCCAAGCCTATGAATATGGCGTGGTGTCTGGCGTGCCATCGTGATCCGGCGCCACATTTGCGGCCCCGCAATGAAGTAACAAATTTGCAGTGGACGCCGAACAATAAAGCGCAGTTGGCCCATGATCTGAATTTGACGGTAGCAACATTGCCCAAGAACTTGGGCAAGTATCTGATGAAGCGCTACAAGATTCCCTCGACGAAGCTTTTGACGGATTGTGAGACATGTCACAGATAGAAAAACACCTGAAGTTAGATGGCAAAAGCTACTGGCGCAGCCTGGATGAACTGGCAGATACGCCGGAATTTCGGCAAATGCTGCATCGTGAATTTCCTTCGATGGCGGGGGAATGGCTGGATGGATCGCGCCGGACTTTTCTGAAAATCATGGGAGCGTCGCTGGCACTGGCCGGTTTGGGCGGCTGCAAGAGTTGGCCGCGGATGCCCAAAGACACGCTGGCCCCCTATGCCCACCGACCGGCCAATAGGGATCCTGGTGTGCCGGTGTATTACACCAGCGGGATGGATTTTGGCGGTATCGGGCAGGGGATGCTTGTGACCAGTATGGATGGTCGCCCCATTGAGGTGAACGGCAATCCCAGTCATCCGCTCAACCGTGGCTCCACCGATTTTATTGGCCAGGCCAGCGTGCTCAACGTGTACGATCCGGATCGGAGCCGCAGCGTGCTGATGCGCAGCGGCGGTGCGGATGGAACACTGACCGATTCCAGTTGGGAGGCGTTTGAAGCCTTCTGGAAAAAACATGCAGGTTATCTGCATGCCACCAAAGGGCGGAATTTTGCGGTGCTGGCCGGGGAGAGTTCTTCGCCCAGTGTGCACAACATGCGCGAGCGGCTGCTCAAGATGTACCCGGAAGCATCCTGGTATGAATGGGAACCGATCTCCCGTGACAACGTGCGTGCAGGAACGGCGATGGTCTTCGGCCGGCCGTACCGGGTGGTGCCGAAGCTGCAAAATGCCGACGTGGTGCTTTCGCTGGATATGGATTTGTTTGTGGGAGATCCACTTTCGATCAAGCTGGCACGCGATTTTGTATCGCGGCGGCGCCTGACCGATCCGGAAACCGGCGTCATGGCCAAGTCCATGAACCGGTTGTATGTGGTGGAATCACAGTACACCAAAACCGGGGCCCAGGCCGAAAATGTGCGCCATCGGATACCGGTGGCGGCGCAGGATGTGGAGGTGGTGGCGTGTGAATTGGCGGCGGAATTGGTGCGGCAGGGATTATCGCTTCCGGTGGCGATTCCGGCAGCGGGTACGGCCAAGGCGGACCCGGAGGTTATTCATGCACTGGCTGCCGATCTGCTTGGGCATAAGGGACGATCCATTATTGTGGTTGGCAGTCAGCAGCCTCCCGCCGTGCACGCTTTGGCGGCAGTTCTCAATGACGCATTGGGCAATCACGGACGTACGGTGATTTACTATGATGAGCCGAATCCACAACGCCCGACGCATGTGGATGCCATGCAGGCATTGGCCGCGGCCATCCGCAAGGATGAAGTCTCTACGTTGCTGATTTTAGATGGTAATCCGGCGTACGATTCTCCGGTGGATATCGATTTTGCCGCACTGCTTAAGAAAATTCCTTTAAGCGTCCGGCTGGGCAATTACGTGGATGAAACGTCGCAGTTGTGTACCTGGCATCTGCCCGAGGCGCACTACCTGGAAAACTGGGGCGATGTACGTACGTTTGACGGCACCGTGAGTTTGGTGCAGCCGATGATAGCCCCGATTTTTGGGGGTAAGAGCATCATTGAGGTGTTGGCCCTGGTGATGCAGGATTCCACCTGTGGCGGCTACGAAATTGTGCAGAGAACTCTGGGTATAAAGGCGAGCGAATGGCGGTGGAAAAAGGCTCTCTTTGACGGCTATGTGGAAAAAACGGCATGGTCGCCGGCCACACCATTGCTGAAGGCGGAGGGAATCCATGGAGGTCTAAGCAAGTTACTTGCGGCGGCAAGCACGCCGCTTAGCCTGGATAATTTGGAACTCGTTTATATTGCCGACACCAAGGTTTATGACGGGCGGTTTGCCAACAACGGCTGGCTGCAGGAATTGCCCGGCCCGATGACCCGGTTGACGTGGGATAATGTGGCGCTGGTGAATCCGGTAACGGCGGAAAAGTTGGGTATTAATCCGCACAAATGCAAGATGCTTCAAGTGAGCGTCGGCGGTCGAACGTTGAAAATTCCAGCATATATCATGCCAGGGCAGGCGGAAAATTCTATTGCGATGGCCCTGGGCTATGGCCGCACCAAAGCCGGCAGTGTGGGCGATGGGGTAGGTTTTGATGTGTACAAAATGCGCACCGCTGCGGCCTTGAATTTTGAATCCGGTGCCAAAGTGGAAGTGCTGGATGAAGACTACACCCTGGCGACCACGCAGGATCATTTTGTAATGTCCGTGGTCAGCCAGGAAGCGATTGGTACCCGTGCGCCGGAATTGATTCGGGAAGCCACATTTGACGAGTTGCAAAAAGATCCATCCCTGGGCCATAAGAAAAAGACGGTGGTTCCGTTGTGGGAAGCCCATCGTTTTGACACGGGGTACCAGTGGGGCATGGCGGTGGATTTAACCGCCTGCACCGGCTGCTCGGCGTGTGTGATTGCCTGCCAGGCGGAAAACAATATTCCGGTGGTGGGTAAGCATCAGGTGTTTATGGGGCGGGAGATGCAATGGATTCGCATTGACCGGTATTTCCGCGGCACGGACAGTGGACAGCCGGCCTCCGTGAATCAGCCGGTGATGTGCATGCAGTGTGAGAATGCTCCCTGTGAAGCGGTATGCCCGGTGGGTGCCACTTCCACTGCTCCGGATGGACTCAACACCATGACGTATAACCGGTGCATCGGCACGCGGTACTGCATGAACAACTGCCCGTACAAGGTGCGGCGGTTCAACTACTTTGACTACAACTCCGGCACTCTGAAAAATCAGTACGAGCCGAACCTGTTACGCGCCCCCATGAACGATTTGGAGGCTTTGCAGAAAAATCCGCAGGTTTCCATCCGCATGCGCGGTGTGATGGAAAAATGCACGTATTGTGTGCAGCGCATTGAAATTGGCCGGGTGACGGCGGAACGTGATGGCAATCGGCGGATTCGGGACGGGGAAATAACCCCGGCATGTGCCCAGGCATGTCCGACGCAGGCGCTGGTGTTCGGCAATATCCGGGATGCGAAAAGCCGAGTGGCTGTTCTGTTTGGTCAGCGGCGCTGCTATGGACTTCTGGATGAAGAACTGGGAACTCTGCCGCGGACGCGCTATCTGCCGAAGATATCCAATCCGAATCCGGCTCTGGCGGAAGTAACCTATACACCACTGGGAACGGAGTAAAGCGGGGTTACGGGTTGGTTGTTGAAGGTGTCGTGTGGCCGGGTGAAATTGTGGAATGTGAAATATGACCAGTATACCGGTAGATCAGGATATCAATCGCGAGTTCGATAATTCGTTCGACCGCATTGAAGGCGAAACGCCGCTGGTGGGTGGCGATTCGAGTTTGCACCGCATAACAGAAACTATCTGTGGTGTGGCCGAGGCCCGGCGTGCGCCCAAAACATGGTACGTGGCACTGGCGATATCGCTGTCGCTGGTGGGGCTGCTGGGGGCGATGGTTCTCTATGAACTGTTTACGGGCGTCGGCTTGTGGGGCAACAACAACACGGTGGGTTGGGGTTTCCCGATCATCAACTTTGTGTTCTGGGTGGGTATTGCCCACGCGGGAACCATGATTTCTGCAATTTTGCTGGTGTTCCGGCAAAAATGGCGCACGGGCATCAACCGGTTTGCCGAGGCCACAACGGTGTTTGCTGTAGCGTGTGCGGGCTTGTTTCCGGCGATTCACGTGGGGCGGCCGTGGCAGGCCTACTGGCTGATACCATATCCAAATATCATGGGTGATTGGCCTAATTTTTTCAGTCCGTTGCTGTGGGATGCCTGTGCGGTAGGTACGTATGCAACGGTATCAGGTCTGTTCTGGCATACCGGTATGATTCCGGACCTGGCGGCCTTTCGTGATCGATCCACGTCGCGCATTCGCCATACAATTTATGGAATTTTGTGTCTGGGTTGGCGTGGTTCGGCCCGCCACTGGCATATTTATGAGCGGGCCAACATGCTGCTGGCGGTGTTGTGTACAGGCTTGGTGCTGGGTGTAAGCTCCACGGTGAGCACGGATTTTGCAGTGGGGCAGATACCCGGCTGGCACGAGGCCATCTTTCCGCCCTACTTCACTTGCGGAGCTTTATTCAGCGGATTTTGCACCGTATTGGGATTAGCGATACCGGCACGGTACCTGTTTGGGCTTAAGGATTTTATTACCAACCGGCATATTGATAACCTGGCGAAAATTGCCTTGCTCTTCAGTTCGATCATGTTGTACATTTATGTGATTGAATTTTTCATCGCTTATTACAGTGGCAGCGGGTACGAGCAGTTGCCGTATCTGAACCGGTTATTTGGTCCGTATTGGTGGTTGGGTTGGGGTATTTTGTTTTTTAACGGGGTATTTCCCCAGGTATTCTGGTTCCAATGGGCCAGAACCAATCCGTGGATCTGCGTAGCGATCGGCATCTTTTGTAACTTGGGTATGTGGATGGAGCGATTTGTGATTATCATCATATCGCTGCATAGAGATTTTTTACCGTCATCCTGGCACATGTTCTTTCCAACCTGGGTGGATTTTTGTACGTTGGCGGGCAGTTTCGGCCTGTTTTTCACGCTGTTTCTGCTGTTTTGCCGGTTTTTGCCTATGGTGGCCATGTCCGAAGTGAAGGCGGTGGTGCCGCAGGGAATACCGTCACATGATATTGATGGCGCAAGGCCGCAGTTGGAGGGCCATTGATCCGCGGTTGCGGACAGGGTAAAGCCTATGAGTGAAAATGTGATGATAGTAAGCAACGCAACTGGCCCCGAACTTTTCGGTTTAATGGCCGAATACCCGAACGTGGATTCACTGCTGGCGGCGGCCAAAAGGGTGCAGACGGAAGGTTATACGTGCTGGGATTGCCATACGCCGTTTCCTGTGCATGGCCTGGATAAGGTGATGAAGATCAAGCCAACCATTCTGCCCTGGTTGTCGCTGGGTGGGGCCTTGACCGGGGTTTTGATTGGTCTGGTGTTGCCGCTGCTGGTGAATGGCATTGCGTACCCGCTGAATTTTTCGGGTAAACCATATTGGGGTTTGCCCGCCAATGTGCCGGTGGCGTTTCCGCTGTTTATACTGCTGGGGGTGCTTTCAACGGTGGTCGGCTTTTCCCTGCTTTGTGGCTTGCCCAAATTGTATCATCCGCTGTTTACCGTCAAGCGATTCAAGCGTGCCACCGATGACGGATTGTTTTTAGTCATTGAGGCGGCGGACCCGCGCTTTGATGTCATTCGCACGCGACAACTGTTGGAAAGCCTTGGTGCGGTGGCGCTGGACGAGGTGAAGGACTAAACCATGGTGAACCGGGTTTTAATTATTGGCAGCCTGATACTGGCCGCGCTGATTCCGCTGGCGGTCATTGCACTGCGGCGTAATGAACATTCCCCCACTCCGCGTTTTCATATCATGCTGGGGATGGACAAAATGGCCTATCGCAAACCGCAGCGCCCGAGCAAATTTTTTGCGGATGGGCGGGCCATGCGTCCGCATATTCCCGGGACCATGGCCCGGCAGGATTTTATTTACAACAATGAAGCCCAGATGCGAGTAACGCCCAACAACTGGAAACTTGATCATGTGGTGCTAAGCACCAGGCTCAAGTACGAACGTGTACTGCTCGGCCAGGTGCTCAGCGGCGGGCAGGGCCGGTTTATCAACCACATGCCGATTCCGGTTACCAAAGCCTTGGTGCATCGTGGACAACAGCAGTTTGATATTTTCTGCATGCCATGTCACGGGGCCAATGGGCGTGGTAATGGACTGGTCAATCAATGGGTACATAAATTGCGGCAGGCAGGCTCCCCGGATGCGGGTACGTGGGTCAGGCCGACGGATTTGACCAGTCCGGCCGTTACATTTCTTCCAGATGGCGGAATTTACAGCATTATCGCAAACGGTATCGCCGGGATGCCGGCTTATAAGGACCAAATCCCGGTTGTGGATCGCTGGGCGATTGTGGCGTATGTGCGGGCGCTGGGGCTTAGCAGTAAGACGATATCAGCGGCCCGGCTGCCGGCGAAGGTACGGGCATCCTTGACCGTCGGCAACAAGCAGTAATGGAGAACAACGTGTCGCAGGAATCCAGCAGTTTTTCGGATCGACAGATACACCTGGAACAGTTTGGTTCGCGGGCGTTTTCCGTGTCGCTGATGGTGGGATTGGCGGCACTGGCGCTGGCATTGTTTCTGGGCGTATCCGTGCATGACAACATGCAGACTTTTTTAATTGGTTATCTGATTGCCTGGTGCTGTCTTTTCAGCATTGCGGCAGGCAGTTTGTATTTTCTGATGATACACCATGCGTTCAGGGTTTATTGGAGTGTGGTGATCCGTAAACTGGTGGAAGCGCTGGCGTGTAACATGGTGATTGTGGCCTTGTTATCTGTGCCGATTCTGCTTGGATTGCACGAGCTTTATATCTGGAGCCATCCGGCATATATGCATTCCGATCCGCTGCTGGCCCGGAAGTTATCCTTCCTCAACGAACCTTTTTTTCTGGTGCGGGTATTTATTTATTTTGTGGCCCTTTGCGGCATGGCTTTTTATTTGCGCAACAAAAGCATTGAACAGGATCAGACTGGTTCCATCCAGCCCCTGCAGGCGATGTATAAAAACAGCCGCTGGGGACTGGTGGCGATGTTCTGGATACTGAACTTTGTTGGGATTGACTTTATCATGTCGCTGGATCCCAAGTGGTACAGCTATCTGGCGGGTGGGTACTTTTTCGCAGCGGTGATGGTGATGGCCATGGCGGCTATTCCGCTTTTGGCGATCTGGCTGCAGGATAACGGCAGGCTGGAACATGCCATTACCACCGAGCATTATCACGATATGGGTAAGTGGGTTTATGCGTGGAATCTCATCTGGGCGTATCTGGCGTTTTCCCAGTATTTGCTTACCTGGTACGGTAATATTCCGTGGGAAACATCTTTTTATGTGGCCCGCATGGTGGGGCCATGGTGGATTATCACGCTGGTTCTGCTTTTTGTGCACCTGGTTATTCCTGGTTTTGCCATGATGTCGCGGCGCGTGAAGCGGAATAGATCGCTGCTGGCTTTCTGGTGCGTGTGGCTGCTGGCGGCGGAGTGGCTGGATTTTTATTGGCTTATTGCCCCGACGCTGTGGATTAACAATCGCGAGGCTAAAACCGGATACATCAGTCCGCACGATCCTTATAAGCTCATGGGGCCGGCGCATGGCATTGTGTGGCTGCCGCTGCGGGCCACGGCCATTGAAATTGATATTTTGTGCGTGGTGGGGCTGGGCGGAATTTTTGTGGCATCCGCGCTATACTTCCTGCGCGACAGGGCGCTGATGCCGCTGAAAGATCCAAAATTACCGGCCTCGCTGGCGTTTGAGAATTATTGACCGATAATATAAGGAGTTTGCACCGATGTCGGATCCAACTAAAAATCATACCGGAGTCAACCACCCCTTGCCCGAAGGCGTGCGGGATGATACCAACATCGCCACCATTCTTCTGACCATGCTGTTTTCATCTTTGTTGGTGATTGTGTTTGTCATCGGTGTGATGGCCTATTTTCACCGGGAGAAAAATGCATTGACTCTCAAAAAGGCTGCATTGGCTGTCAACCAGAGCCAGGCGATTATTCATCGCCAGAAAGCCGACCTTGCCGCCCACTGGGTGAACCAGAAGCGGGGTACCGCCACCATGGGCATAGAGCTGGCGATGGATGAAGTGGTCCATCAGGCGAATCCGCGCAGTCCGTCGCCGCTCTTGGTGGTAAAACACAAGATCGTCAAGATGGCCACCACCCCCGCCAAAGCCAAAGCGGAGCCGCTAAGTGTTATGGGCAAAAAGCTGGCGACATCGTTGGGTTGCCTGGGCTGCCATACCACCAACGGCCACCCCTTGGTGGGTCCGACGTGGAAAAATCTAGCCGGCTATCCGGAACATTTAACCAACGGTAAAACCGTTACCGTGGATTATAAGTTTCTTAGAATCATGATCTTACATCCCGGGAAATTATTGGTGAAAGGGGCACCGGCAGGCATTATGCCGGACATTTATTATGCCCAGTTGGCCGGGAAGAAACATCCACATGAGACCAAGCTCAATGCCTTGATCTGGTACATCAACACGCTAAGCAACAAAAGCTCCAAGGCCACTCAGCCGCCGGTTCCCAATAAATAGGCCGGGCAGGCAATCGGCTGGCGGGTTTGGTTTGGCCGATAGATTTTGTAATATATAGCGGCGGAGTTTGAGGTTATTGTGGACGGCCTGACGGAAAGTGAGTCCGACAGGCCAGTAGCATGGGTTGTCGGGAATTTGACCATGTTTGGCAGGCGTCATTTTGTACCCAGGAATTGCTCCGCGATGGAGTGGATTCCTCGTCGCGTGATGCTGCTAATGATGCTGGTGATTGGTATGTCCATGAGTTCTAAACTCCATGCCCAAAATTACCTCGGCGGTTTTCAAAATGCGGCCCATGACCAACATGAAGATCTGGTGGCGGGCATTACCCAGCACATTGGGGCCAAGGTGCCGTTGAACCTGACCTTTCGCAATTCCCGCGGCAAACGGGTGACATTGCAGCGGTATTTTAAGCCAGGCCGTCCGGTTATTCTGGATTTCATCTATTTTGAATGTCCGGGAGTATGTCCGTTTGTCATGGATGGCGTGGCCAAAGCGATGAACAAAATGCCGCTGGTGGCAGGGTCTGATTATGATGTGGTTACAATTAGCTTTGATCCTCATGATACCCCCAAGATGGCCGCGGAGAAAAAAGTTGAGTATGGCAGCATGTTGCACAGTGCCACGGCGATTAAGCATTGGCATTTTCTTACTGGCAAAGAACCGGCAATACAGGCCATGACTTCAGCGGTAGGTTTTCACTATGTGTGGTTCAAGCAGTTACAGCGCTATGACCATCCGGCGGCCATATTTGTACTCACGCCGGGGGGGCGGGTTTCACAGTATCTCTATGGGATCAGCTATCATCCCACGACACTGAAATTAAGCCTGGTGCAAGCTGGAGATCATACGCTTGGCACGGCTTTTGATCAGGTACTGCTGTTGTGCTGCTCATTTAACCCTGTAACCGGGCGCTATGCGGCCATTGCGGTGCGGGTGATGACGCTGTCTGGCGTGTTGGTGGTGGTGGCGCTGGGCACTATGTTTGGATTTGTATTTTATTGGGATAAAAAACGCCGCGGAAAGAATAGTTCATCGGGAGCTTCAACTTGAGTTTCAATTTTGCGACAGGCGCAACCAATATCATTCAGATGGCGACACTGAAATTGCCCGGAGTGCTGGCCGCGTGGGGATTGCCACATTCCGATGCGGTAACGAGTCCGGATGTACAATTTTTGTGGGATTTCATTTTGGGCGTGGCGGTGTTTTTCACCGTGCTGATTGTGGTACTGATGGTCTATTTCAGCATTCGCTATCATGCCAAAACCAAAAATCAGGTGGGCGATCATGGTCACCTCCATAATACGCCGCTGGAACTTACATGGTCGATTATCCCCTTGATTTTATTGATGATCATGTTTGTGCTGGGGTTCAAATACTATCTGAACATGGATACAGTGCCGTCCGGCGCGTATAAAATTGATGTGCAGGCCAAGCAATGGAGTTGGACATTTGTCTATCCCAATGGCGGCATCAGTGACAAATTATATTTGCCTGCCGGTCGGCCGGTGCGTTTGGATATGACCTCTTCAGATGTTCTGCACGGATTTTGGATACCGCGGCTGAGTATTCAAAAAGATGTGGTGCCGGGACGGGTGATGACAGTTTGGATTGAGGCCAAAAAGCCTGCCCGGATGTGGTTGCAATGCGCGGAATATTGCGGCTCCGGCCATTCCGAGATGCGTGCACGGGTGATTGTGGAACCCTATGCGCAATTTAAAAAGAGTGTTCATGCCATAGCCGATATCTGGAAACAAAATGGCAAGCCCCTGTCCTTGGCGGAGGTCGGGCGGAAATTGCATGTCACGTTGGGTTGCATAGCCTGCCACAACATGACGGGTGCTCCCGGGGGTGTGGGACCGACTTGGAAAAATCTGGCTGGTTCCAAAGTGCATGACACTAATGGCCAGGTTGTAGTTGCGGACTATGCATACCTTAAAAATGCGATTGTCCATCCCGGTCATTTGAAAGTGAAAGGTTATCCCCGCGGTATTATGCCCAATACTTTCGCCGCTCAGCTAAAGAAAATATCGCCCAATGGCCGGGCATTGGACGCCTTGATTGCCTATATTAACAGCAAGAGTAAATATGCAAATCAACAGTCCCTGCCTCCGGAATTGAGGAAATCATCTACGCCGGTTCAACCTCCGGTAAAGCTGAATTCCCCACCGGCCAAGACATCCGGTTTGCCGGCGGCAGCGCTGCCGCTTGTCGCTAAAGGCAAGCTGCTGGTGCAGACCTTCGGTTGCACTGGCTGCCATTCTACCACCGGAGCTACAGGTGTTGGGCCGACCTGGAAGAATTTGGCCGGTTCAAAGGTTACGCTAACGAATGGGAAGGTGGTTACGGCCGATTACAAGTATCTAAGTGAAATGATTTTGCATCCCGGTACACTGCTGGTGAAGGGGGCTACTGCCGGTGTGATGCCGGGAACCTTTGGGGCCATGCTTTCCGGACCGAAACATCCACACGAGAAAAAACTCGAGGCTATAATATGGTACCTTAACTCGCTAAGCGACCATGCGAATAAAGCGAGCTGGCCGCCGGGCGGCGGGGCAAAAAAATAGTGGGTGTTTATCAATGGATGGGACGTCTTTTATGATAAGGACCGTGACATGACCACAACCACAGTGGATATTGGCGAACACGCTCGTGAAGAAATTCCGGTTGGCGGAAATTATCTCAATCAGGGTAAGGGTATTAAGTCCTGGCTTTTTACCCTGGATCATAAGCGCATTGGCCTGATGTATCTGATTTCCGGGCTGACGATGTTTTTCATCGGCGGCATGCTGGCTATGGTCATCCGCACCCAACTGCTGGTACCCAATGGATTGATTTTTCATGGTAGTTATGAGGCTTATAAACATTACAACCAGGTATTTACCCTTCACGGCATCATCATGGTTTTTATGGTATTGGTTCCTATTCCGCCCGGGGCCTTGGGCAACTTTGTATTGCCGTTGATGATTGGGGCCAAGGATGTGGCCTTCCCACGTCTGAATCTTTTAAGCTATTACCTGTATGTAACTGGTGCGATCATGGCCGTGGTTTCCACGCTGCTGGGTGCGGTGGATACCGGCTGGACTTTTTATACTCCTTTCAGCATTCAAACTGAAACCTATGTGGTTTGGATGGTCCTGGGTATTTTTCTGTTGGGTTTCAGTTCTATTCTCACCGGGCTTAACTTCATCGTTACCATTCACAAATTGCGGGCTCCCGGAATGAAGTGGTTTCGGATGCCAGTGTTTGTTTGGGCTTCGTATGCCACGTCCATTATTCAGGTGGCGGCCACGCCGGTACTGGGCGTTACGCTGCTCCTTCTGGTTGCAGAGCGGGTGATGGGAGTGGGAATTTTTAATTCGGCACTGGGTGGAGATCCGGTGTTGTTTCAGGACTTTTTCTGGTTTTATTCGCACCCGGCCGTGTACATTATGATTTTGCCGGCGATGGGTATCGTCGGGGAAATTATCACGGTGTTCAGCCGCAAGCCTATTTTTGGTTACAAATTTATTGTCATGAGTTCACTGGCCATTGCCCTGATTGGTTTTGTGGTATGGGGCCACCATCTGTTTGTGAATGGACAATCGGCGGAATGGGATGCCATATTCAGCTTTATGACCTTTTTTGTGGCCGTGCCTTCCGCTGTAAAGGTATTCAACTGGCTGGCCACCATGTACAAGGGGGCGATTTCGCTGACCACCCCGATGCTCTACGCCCTGTCCTTTATTGTACTGTTTACCATTGGTGGATTCACGGGCGTTATTCTGGGGGCGTTGGCCACCAATGTGGTGCTGCATGATACCTACTTTGTAGTGGCCCATTTCCATTATGTGATGATGGGTGGGACGATCATTGCCTTTATCGGCGGCCTGCATTACTGGTGGCCGAAGATGTTTGGCCGGATGTACAACGAAACCCTGGGCAGAATCACGTGCGTGATGCTTTTTATCGGTATTAATTTGACCTTTTTCCCGCAGTTTATTGTGGGTGCCGAAGGGATGCCGCGGCGCTACGCCACGTATTTGCCCCAGTATCAGCCCTACATGATTGCCTCCACGGTGGGTGCGTACATTCAGCTCGCAGCGTTTGTACTGATGGCGGGGTATCTGATTCATTCGCTGGTCCGAGGTAAAAAGGCGGCGGCGAATCCGTGGGGTGCTTCCACGCTGGATTGGTCGATGGCGTCGCCGCCCACCACCGGCAACTTCCAGCAGATGCCTGTAGTAACTCAAGGGCCATATCACTATGAGGATATGGAATATGATGGCCGTCTGGGAGGATTTGTCCATGTCGAGCCTGTGCCGGCGTTGGCGGGTGTGGGTGCTGGCCATTAATCCGCTGAGCCGGCAGTATAGCGTGGCGGACGTAAAGCACGATCTTTATGCTGTCCGAAATGAACCGTGTTGAAGACCAAACAGATAAGTGAGAAAAGATGAGTGAAAACGCCATCGCGACCTTGACGCTTGCCAGTCCGGAAGAAGTGGCTGGCCGGCATTTGGCCCATCATTTTGATACGCCGCAGCAGCAATTCGACTCCGGCAAACTGGGGATGTGGCTATTTTTAGGGACGGAATTTCTCCTTTTCAGCGGATTGTTTTGCGCCTACGCCGTATATCGCATGTTGCATCCGCAAATATTTATTTATGCTTCGCGCTACCTAGACCCGGTTTCAGGCGCATTGTGTACTCTGGTACTGGTATCCAGCGGTTTTACCATGGCCTGGGCCATTCGCTGTGCCCAATTGGGAAAACGTACCGCTTTGATTATTGCTCTCCTTTTGACCATCGCCGGCGGATTCGGTTTTTTGGTCATTCACGGCTATGAATATTTTGAAGAATATCAGCAGCACTTGATGTGGGGCACTCATTATCATCCCGCCGTCAATGCACCGCGACAGCAGGTGATGGTGCCCAAATCCGGAGCTGTCGGCGGCAGTTGGAGTCAACTTAATCAACTGGGCAAGCAGGGGTACCTGGTGGCTCATTCTAATATTGCCCCGGCAGCCATCGGTCCGGCTGGACCGGCTTTGGCGCAGCGACCGGCAGATCCCGTTACGGCAGCATCCGTCACGGCCGCGGCCAGTCAACCCCACAATGTGCAGATATTTTTTGGTATTTATTTTCTAATGACCGGGCTGCACAGCATTCACGTGATTGTCGGCATTATTCTGCTTACCTATCTGCTGGTACGGGCGATTCGCAAGGATTTTGGCCCCGGTTATTATGCTCCCGTCGATTTTATCGGCTTGTATTGGGGCGTGGTGGATATGATTTGGATGTTTCTATTTCCGTTGCTCTATCTGATCCACTAAGCTCGTTATACCGTTGGAACGTCAAGGAGAATTGATTTTGTCAGATCACGCAGAACATGCTCATGGTGCTGGACCGGTAACCCCGTCCCATTCAACAGTTATTCCCATGCGGATTTTGGTGGCGGTGTGGGTTGCACTGTGCGCTCTGACGGTGCTGAATTTGCTGCTGGACAAGGTGCATTTGCACGGATTGAGTGTGGTTGTATCCTTAGCCATTGCGTCGGCCATGGCCATTGTTGCTGCGATGTATTTTATGCATCTGCGCTACGACCATCCTTTTTACCTTACCGCGTTGATTTTGGTAATTATTTTCATCGCGATTTTTATTTCCTTTTCCGCCCACGATACCCTGCAATATAAATCGCAACTCATAAAAGGTCAGGCCCCGGCAATGGTTCAGGCTGCGCAGGGGCGGGCTAAAACCGCGGCATTACCCCCGACCACACCGTAAGTTAGCTTTGCCATGAGCACCGTGATACCTGTATCGGTGAGGGCGCATTCGCTGTTGTCGGGCGAAATGGGTTGTCGGAGCACAACATGACAGACGACATCGACCCGCCGCCACGCTTCTTAAATGCTGCCACTGGATCTTCGCGTCAGCCGATCTTATTTGTGCCGGGAGCCGGGGCCATGGGGGTGGGCCTGCTGGTCTTTTCACTCTCGGTTCTCTTTGGATCGAGTTTAACAGGTTATTTGTATATTCGCGCTCAGTCTCCAATGGTTGCACATCTGCATCTTCCAAAACTGCTCTGGGTTAGCACCGCAGTTTTGTTAATCAGTTCCATCACCATGCACATGGCATTGCGGGCGATACAGCAGGGGCGGGAATCGCAATTGACGCGGAATCTTGCCGCCACGTTCGGCCTTGGTCTGTTGTTTTTAATTTTACAGGCTATCAGCGCGGTGGACATCTTCCACACCT
Source organism: Planctomycetota bacterium (assembly GCA_021852275.1). GTDB lineage: Bacteria > Planctomycetota > Phycisphaerae > WQYP01 > WQYP01 > JABEVA01. The sequence continues at coordinate 17,552 of JAJZNX010000127.1, forward strand.
TGCAGCTATCCGATATGGCCATGGCGCGGGTTGGCATACGCAACACCGGAGGCCTGACTCCCGGTTTGACTCCGGTGGTTCAGACTCATGTGTTAATCGCAGCTTTTTACGTATTTACCGCCTTGCATGCACTGCACGTCATCGGTGGCCTGATTCCTCTGGGGGTGGTGCTATGGCGGGCGATGAAGGGCGGTTATTCGCGTAATTATTATCCCGGTGTAAGATATTGCAGCATTTACTGGCATTTTCTGGATGTTGTCTGGCTGGCGATTTTTGTGGTCCTGTTGGCCACGTTTTAGGATAAGACCATGACCGAAGCCATTACATTTGATGCACAGCAGAAACTTTTTTTACTCCGCACGCATCGGTCCTTTTATGCCATGCAGATTCTACCGAATGGTGAACTGGTACACGTTAAATTTGCGGCCATTGATCCTGCGGTACAGCCGTTGCGGTTGTCGCTGCTGGATGAGTATCCTGGAGCTGATTGGGCTTCCTGGGAAAATCAAACCCGCTTATGGGAATTTCCAGCCTTTGGCGACATTTCGTACCACGATGTTGCCGTGAAGGCGGCATTTCCTGCGGCCGGTGGACCGGTTGCCGCGCAGGATGCTGCCATTTATCCCATCCGCGATCTGCGCCCGCGCTATCGCCGCCATGAAATTCGTACCGATGCCGTCCCCGGGCTTTCGCCTGTGCATGGCCGGCCTGTACGTAAACAGGCCACGGCCCGGCAAACCTTGATCATCGATATGCAGGATATTGGCTTGGATTTTTGCGTGCGTCTGTTTTATCGCCTCACACCTGAATGGGATATCATTGAACGCTGGGCAGAGCTGGAAAACCGCACCACGATGCCGGTAACTATTGAATCGCTGGCGTTTGCCACCATCCATCTGCCCCTGGGCGAATATGACTTGACACGCACGGCCGGTGCCTGGGCTAGGGAATTTATTCCGGTTACCCAATCTCTGCAGCAGGGATTGACAGTGCTTAAACAGCAGGGCCTCAACACCGGCCACAGTATTAACCCGGCCTTTTTAGTTCAACCTCGCGGCCAGGCCATGCCGGAATCCGGCCCGACTTATTTTGGCGCACTGGCTTACTCCGGCAACTGGTCCATCCGTTTTGAATTACTGCCGACCGACCCTATCCGTATTCATGGCGGTTATGAAACTGATGATTTTGCGCTGCACCTGCCTCCGGGCGAAAGCCATACCACACCTGCCTTCGTCTTTGGCGTTGCAGACGATGGTGTTGACGGAGCAAGCCACCGCCTGCACAGTTTTGCCCGTGATTATGTTCTTCCTGTGCCGGTGCATACTTCTTCCCGTCCGGTGCTTTATAACAGTTGGGAAGCGGTATATTTTGATATGACCGTTGAAAGCCAGGTGCGGCTGGCCCGCATTGCCGCCGCCATTGGGGTGGAACTGTTTTGTGTGGACGATGGTTGGTTCAAGGGGCGTCGCTCGGATCATGCCGGCCTGGGCGATTGGGTGGTGGACCGGACTATTTTTCCGAATGGATTAAACCCGCTGATTGAGGAAGTCAAAAAACTGGGTATGAGGTTCGGTCTTTGGGTAGAGCCGGAAATGGTCAATCCGAATTCCGATTTGTACCGGGCCCATCCTGATTGGGTGCTGCATTTTCCTACCCGTCCACGTACCGAATTGCGTCACCAGTTGATTCTTGATTTTGGCCGCCCTGAAGTTGTCCACCATGTGCATACCATGCTCGATGCCTTGCTTCAGGAGTACGATATTACGTTCTTCAAGTGGGATATGAATCGCCATGCCATAGAGCCGGGCAGCGTGGCCGGGCAGGAAATCTGGTTTCGCCATGTTGCGGGTGTTTACGGCATTATGGATCAACTTCGTCAAAAATATCCGCGGCTGGAAATTCAATCCTGTTCCGGCGGGGGAGGGCGGGTGGATTTAGGCATATTGGGCCGCGTGGAACAGGTGTGGACCAGCGACAATACCGATGCCCTCGATCGTGTGTACATTCAAGATGGATTTTCTTTATTTTATCCGCCCGGAGTGATGGAATCCTGGGTCACACATGAACACAATCACCAGACCGGACGGGTGCTTCCGCTGGAAGTCAGATTTGATACCGCCATGCGGGGTGTTCTGGGAATAGGCACGAATTTAGATCGCCTTTCCGCGGAAGAACTGGACACGTATCGCCGCAACATCGCCTTTTACCGCAAAATTCGTCCGATTATCGAGCAAGGCCGGCTGCATCGACTGACTACGGCGAGCGATCATGGGGCCAGCGCCTGGCAAATGGTGCAGCCGGATGGTTCGCAAAGTGTTTATTCGCTGGTGGTGGTCCATTCGCTTTTGGGCCATCAGGTGCCATGTCACCCGTTGCGCGGCTTGGTGCCTGAAGCAACGTATCGCATTACCAATGCGTCGGAGCGCGAACTGCTTAGACTTTCCGGTGCCCAACTGATGACGCTGGGGCTGCCTGGCAATCATCAGCATATTTATGTGAAGGCGGGTATCCGCAGCCGCACGGTATTGCTTTCTCGTGTGGAGTAGCTGGCCGCAGCGTACCTGTGTCCGGGGCCATACGGATTTCTGGGGAAATGTGCCTCCCCACCGAAGTGCTCTCATGTTTGGTGCGTACCCGCGGCTCGCCTCGTGATGCGGTCAATTATTTCCAGGCGAGCCTGCTGAATCCCGGAACGAGCGACGCGGACAGCCTGGACAATATGGGCGTCGGCGCTGTCCGGGTTATTATCCGGAAAGGGCGGCTGGAGATTGTATTGCAACAGCAATTGCCGTTCCCGCGCGGTAGTTTCGCCGACGATCATGGCCGCCAGAGCCAGGCCTAAGTCGATACCTGCAGTCACGCCCCCACCGGTTACGCGGTTGCGGTCCACCACGACGCGCTGCGGACAGGGAACAGCTCCGAATTTGGCCAGAAGATCCAAAGACAGCCAATGCGTGGTGGCCCGATAGCCCCGCAGCAGTCCCGCCGCTCCGAGGGCCAACGCTCCGGTGCATACGGAGGTTATCCATTGGGCTTCCGCTGCGCGCCCGGTGAGAAAATCCATCCAGAGGTTATCTTCCATAATGCGGTTAATCCCGGAGCCGCCAGGAATAATCAGCACATCCAATGCTGGAGCCGAAGCGAACGTGCAATCCGGCGCAATACGCATGGAGCCTTCAGCTCGCACCAGCCCGGCGCTGGCCGCGACGAGAATCGTCTGGATGTTGGGCAGGCCCGTAAGGGCCTCATACGGCCCTGCAATATCCAATGCGGTCATGTCTTCAAAAATAAAACAGCCGACGGTAATCATGAACACACTCCGGCCGCAGCCCCTTGTCGTGATTCAGGCTTCGCCAGGCTGCGCCGCCAGAATCAACTTCATAGACGAGTTTTTCATGGTCGTCGGCAGGGCTGTGGAAAACCAGCGGTGTCGAATATACCGAAACATTCGGGCGCTGGTAAAGAGCAACGCGCCCATAGTTCCGACAAAAAAGCCGATCGGCCAGTTGGTCCAGAACGACAAGGCAATAGCCAGCCACATCATTCCCACGGAAAACATGACCGCTAATACCAGGGCCTGCAACGGACGTGCGGAGAGGCTTTGAGCCGCTGCGGCAGGTGCGATGAGTAAGCTGAAAACCAGCAATGCGCCCACCACCGGCATGGCCATGGCCGTAACCAGTCCCAGCAACCCCAGAAAAATAATGTCAATAACGCCTGCGCTGATGCCACGCGAGATGGCCAGTTCCGGGAATGCTGATTGCAACAGCAACGGCCGATACAGGCTCATGGCCCCAATCAGCACCAGCGAAGCAATGGTGGCCACCGGCCATAAATCCGCCGCGGAAATGCCCAGCACCTGTCCGAACAGCAAAGAAAACACTGCCGGTGCATACGTGTTAGTCATGCTAAGCAGCAGCGAGCCGACCGCCAGAAGTGTTACCAGCACCAGTCCGGCTGCGACATCCTTGCGCCCGAGTTTCTGGAGCTGGTGCAGCAGCACCACGGCGAGAGTTACGAAGCCCATGAGTCCCCATAGCGGCTGAATTCCCAGAAGTTGAGCTGCGGCTGCACCGGGAAAAGTTGCCAGGGGCAGGGCATGGGCCGCAAAGGCCGATCGCCGCAATACCACGAAAAACCCCAGAATGCCCGCAGTTACCGCGATGATCGTGGAGGCGATCCAGGTATGGATCATAAAAATGTCGAACATATTTGTTTTAACCTCCGGCGTAGGCCGCCATCGGCATGGCTCTGACAAACCGCCTCCGCCGTACGTACTGCAGGGGAACGCTGGTCAGGTAGCTTAAAAAGATAATCGTTACCACAAAAAAACTCACCGGCCACGCGCGGCCGGCAAACCAGTAATAGCTTTCATACGCCATCCAGATGCCGCACCAAACCGCCGTTAATCCCAGCAGCATCGCCAGCAGGATAGCCACGCCTGGTCGGCGGCTGATGCGCACAGCGGCCCCGGCCGGTCCGATGACCAGCGCCGAGGCCAGCACTGCCCCTACCGAAAGGGCGGCCAAAGCCACAGCCGCGGCCAGCGTCAGCAGGTGCAGCAATCCCACCCATCTGGTGGAAATGCCCCGTGTGGTGGCCAGTTCCGGATCTACCATGCTCAAAAGCAGCGGCCGGTACAGAATTGCCATCATGACTAAAGCTGCGGCGGCTGTCATCATGGCCGGCAATCGCAGACTCGCCGGGAATGTAAACATGGAGCCAAACATCACCGTCACTGCCGTACCGGTGGTATTGGTAGTGGTTGTATCCAGGTACAGAAAAAGGGCGGACAGCCCGATGCCCGCTCCCAGTACAATACCCGTTGCCACATCCTGTTCGCGGGCCCGGCGCACCCCCAGAAATTCCAGGCTCACCGCCGCTATCCCGGCAATTCCCAGAAACCCTGCCAGCGGACTGATTCCCAAAAGAAAAGACGCCGAACCGCCGGCGCTGCTGACATCTCCCAGGGCATGGCCGGCAAAGGCGTAGCCGCGCAAGATGGTAAATACGCCAATGACGGCACATACCACCGCCGCACTGCCTCCCACCAGCAACGCGGTCTGCACGGAACCGCTGTCCAAAAAACTCCAATGTAAAATATGGGCCAGCCAAGTCAACATTTACGCCTGACCCCCGCTGGCGGAGCCGTTGGGCATCAGGTAGCAGCCGTCTTCTCCTGCCTGTGCGTCGGCATGCGGCAACACCAGCACCCGTCCGCCATGCTCGATAACCGCTACGGGATAACCATAGAGTATGCTCAACGTTGCCGATTGCACAACCTCGCGCACACTCCCGCTGGCCGCCCGGCCTTTGGCCAGATAAACAATATGATCCATCACCGGCAGCAGCGGGTTCATATCATGGGCGGTTACCAGAACCGCAATACCGTGTACCCGGGTTAAATGGCCCAGCAATCCGGCTAATTCATTGGCCGAACGAAAATCGAGATTAGCCAGCGGTTCGTCGAGCAAAAGTAATCGCGGCCGCCGGGCCAACGCGTGGGCAATGACCGCCCGTTGCTGCTGGCCGCCGGAAAGCTCGCCGATACGCTGGTAAGCAAAATCCTGGGCACCCACGGCATCCAGTGCGGCCATAACCTGCTGGTGAAGCCGCCGGGAAAACCACCTGGGCCCCAGACGATGACCATCGCACCCCAGTTGTACCAGATCATAGACGCGCATGGGCAAATCCGGGGCGAAATTGATTTTTTGCGGTACATAACCCACCAGGTCGCGGGACTTGCGCGGTGAAAGCCCGCTGATGCTTACCTGGCCATGGGGGGAAGGTTGCACTCCAATCAGGCTGCGCAGCAGGGTGGTTTTGCCCGCTCCATTTTCTCCGATCAGACCACAGAGTTGCCCGGGTTGCAGCGCAAAGGTAACCCCCTGCAACAGCATCCGGCCGCCAATGCTTACCGTGAGGTCCTCTACGGCCAGCACCGACGCACAGTTGGCATCAGCGTGATGGTCTGATGGAACGGGGGGAGGCAGAGTGGTATGTTCGTGCATCGTTATCACTGCTCCGTGGGTTGAGGCCCTGGCACAAAACCTTAGCATCTTGACGATGGCAGAGGTTTATGGAATCGCCGCCCGCTGCTATTTCAGAACGGTGGTGGAAATACCACGCGTCAGCGCCAAGTGCAAAGCCTTTACTTCGGCCAGCATCCAGCGCTGGTAACTGTAACCGGTGGGCATGGTTTCGTACACACCCACCACTGGAATGTGCGACTTTTCCGCCAGGTGGAGGAATGAGGCGGTAAGAGGATCCGTCACCTGTTGATTATAGACGAACACCTTGACCAGATGCTGCCGCAAAAGCCGCTTTTGAATGCTCACATCCTGCGGCGCAGGGTCGGTACCATTCATGATGGCCGCTTGCAGCGTCCATGGGGTTTTGATTTGGCAGCCCGTCGCCTCCAGCATGTAATCGCCCACCGGCTCCGTGACGGCCACGGGCGTACCACCGAACTTGGCTTTGAAAGCGGCTATCGCCGCATACCAGGGTTTCAGCGAAGCATCAAATATTTTGAGATTGGTGTTGAAATATCGCGCATGAGCGGCGTCCAACTTACCCAGCGCCGTGGCAATCGCCGCCGCCACTTTTGGCATGGTGCCAGGCTTGTACCACAGGTGCGGGTTGGGTGTATTTTCCGGCAATCCCAGCAGTTGCTGCGCCACAATCACCTGGCGGTGGGCATTGGGGGCCGCGGCCAGAATCTTTTTTACCCAGGTGTCATATCCGAGTCCATTGCGGACGATGAGCTGCGCCCCGGCTACCTCCATGGCCACGGAAGGACTGGCCTCAAAAACGTGCGGATCGGTATTAGGATTGCTGACAATGGATCTGACCTGCACATATTTTCCGCCGATCTGGGCAATAACATTGGCATACTGATTTTCCACTCCGATAGCCCGGATTTTGGCCTGGGCGGCTGGCGCCATGCCCAAACTCAGAATCGCCGCTGCAATCGTGGTTAACCATGCCGTGGTCCGCAATAGAAAACGGGCTGTGCCGCTGGGATGAATAGATTCATCCATGGGTATTCTCCTTTTATGTATTAGATCACAAGACGGATTTACAATACCGGCGTGTTCACAGGCATGTTTGCCGGGCCGGCCACCCGCGGACGACACAAGCACTATTTATACAAGGTATAACATTTCTAGTCAAGCAGGCACCATACAATATCAAACGTTATACGACGTATATTTCCTTCGGTTCGATATGCGGATGCTGCAGCCCAATTGTAATTCCATCGCAGCAATTTCTCCGGTTGTCAGCAATTGTGCCGTATATATTCAAAATAATGCCGACCCAAAGTCGCCTTCTGGTCCTGACGGGAAGCAAACTGCACCAGCGACAATTGAGCAGTCATGATGCGATGCGAGAACACCTCTGCCCCAGACTCGTTGCTTCCAGCACCTGACAATATCATCGTTTCGACCACGCTGCGGGCCATGGCGGTGGATTAAAATGCACTTCCTGCCACGAAACTCACGGACTTTCACCAATCCTTGCTTTCGGATAGCTTTACCGGGGTTGGATGGGCGAGCACCTGGCATCGTCTGCAGTGTCCGCACGTGGTTGCACAAGACAGGCAGTACCATCATGGGGCTATGGACCATATTATTTCCGCGTCGAGGGACAAAGTCCGCGAAACTTGGTGCCCGCGGAGAATCTTTGGTGGCCGCTTATGCCAGGCGCGAATTAAAAATGAAAATCCTGGCCCGGAATGTGCGCTGCCCCGGCGGAGAAATAGACATTGTGGGCTTGCACGATGGAGACTTGGTGTTTGTGGAGGTACGCACCCGCAGCAGCGATCAAAACGGGCCGCCGGAACAAACGGTCGATCACCGCAAACGGCGGTTCCTGCTGCGGTCTGCACGCTGGTATATGGCCCGCCGTCGGCTTACGCACCTGAACCCCCGCTTTGACCTGGCGGCGGTGATTTGGCCCGCTGGAGCGAAACCCGTGGTTCGTTACCACCGGAATTATTTTTCCGGCTGACGGAGTATGTCCGCAGGTGCCATCTCAAGGCCTGGTGATGACGTGATAGAGGTATGTGACGCAATGTTCGGATCGGCCCAGCGTTAAGACCTAAGCCGCTCTTGGCTCGCATGTGGAAGGCTGCCATCTCCATAAGTGTTGTTGCGCCTGTTGCTGGTACAAGAGAGAACCTCCGGAAAAGGTAAGTTTGTGACCGATATTGTTCCACGCTCATCCGATACCCCATCCCCGGCTTCAACGGATGGAGGTCGGCCAGGCGTTGCCCATCCCGTTCCAGGCCGGGTCCGGCACCTGATACTGATGGCGCTGGCCATAGCTTTTGTTGTTGGTTGCTTATGGTCGGGTCTGAAGGTTCGGTCATGGGCCTGGAAATTTTCGGTGCAGCAGCGGCTGTACTTCTGGCCCGATATCCTCAATGCCTGGTATTGGGGTTCCTATACGGTTAACGATGCCCATAGTCGGTGGGGGGCTGCAATACACGAACGTGGTGCCTCCGGCGTTACCTGGCCGGTTTTCTGGCACCGGTTGCGGTCCGTCTATCACCGGGCCGAAATGGATGCCGGTCCCCGCGATCATTACGTGCTGGATTACGTGCCCGGAAAAATGGCCATTGTAGCCCTGTGGAACTGGCATGAACGTGAGATCGATCCCACTGCCCGGCATTGGCGGCCCTGGCGAATGCAGCCGATGTTATGGGTCAATACAATCATCGAGCTTTTCGGTTGTGTGGCGATCTTTCTATTGGTGCGGCATTGGATTAACCGCCGCCGCGAACCACCTCTGGCTGCACGCTCCTGGAAACAATTGTTTCTGTCGTGGCGCGGTAAAAAACAGGTGCTGGTTCCCCCAGCCATGAATGCCAAACCATCGGCGCAGTACTCACCTCTGACGCGGGCGTGGATTCTGGGTTTAATTGCCGCCGCCATTTTCTGGTTTAATCCGGCGGCTATTCAATCTGCCCATAACTGGGTGCAGTATGATATCTGGATCGTCCCCTTCTACATCTTGGCGGTGTACCTGGCCTCGCGCGATTGGCTGTTTGCCGCCGGGGTGGTCATTGGCGTTGGCGGATGGCTCAAGGGGCAGCAATTTTTTGTCGCGGCTATTTTTGTATTCTGGCCGCTGTTTGAATTACGTGTGCTCAAGGCGATGGAATTTCTCACTGGTCTTACCCTGACTTTTGGCCTGCTGGTCTCGCCGTGGATGCTGCAAAACCGGATTGACTGGCTATTTTTGAGCGGTGTCCTGGCGGCAACGATATTGACGGGAGCCTGGATATTTTATAAAACCAGACTTCCTTCATTCTATGGCGTGTTGTTCATGCTGCCGGCACTGGTATTGATATTGTGGCCATGGATGAGCGGACGCATTACGTACGGATGGTGGGCCGGCGTGGCCCTGGCGGCCATTTTATGCACGGGACCTTGGGTTGTGGCACCCCGGCGAGCCTGGTTTTACGTGGCCCTGTCGCTGGCGGCGGGCCTGGCGGTTACCGCATTGACGTTGCCGGCTGAATTCGGCTGGCTTCGGGTCAGCTACGGCTACGGCACGCACCATTACATGATTCTCTCGTTCCCGGATACCTGCGGCCTGGCTAATATCCTGGAGCGTAGTTTTGGCTGGCGGCTGTTGGATCCTGTGTTTACCCTGCATCTACCCGGTACCACATGGTCCTGGACCGTCAACATGCGCTACTTTTTGTTCGGGTTATACGTCATTACGCTGGTGATGGCGGCCTTGGGTGCCGCCATTCAGCGGCGACGTAACGATCCGCGGTTTGTAATCGCCATGATTACGCCCTGGCTTACCTTCTTTGCGCTGGGGCCGCAGATGCACGAACGATATTTGCTGTGGGGTGCAACCATGCTGGCTTCCGCCGGGATGGTGGTGGATGTGGGCGGTGTGGGGCTGACCCTGCTGGGGATATTGTTGTCGCTGATCACGGTGATGATGGTGTTGGCAGTAGAACTTACCGAAAATCACCGATACATGTACTGGTTCTGGCGCATTCGACATTTGGAGCCGGGTCCGGCGTATGCGGTGCTGTTGGCATGCGCTATTTGTATGTATCTGAGTTTGGCTCCGCGGAAAAGACATCTGGTGCTGCCGACTCACGCCCCCGACTGACGCGCTCACCTGCAGTCCTCAGGCGAATGCAAGAGCAAGATACTTTCGCCATCGGAGTGCAGCTTGCGCGGTCCCTTAAGGCTGGTATAATCTTCATGGTGTATTGGAGTTGTGAATGCTCGAAAATCCCCTGTTGCCATGGCATGAACAGGCTCAGGCTTTGTTGCTGCCATTTGGCCCGGATATACAGATTGTGGAAAGCTACGGTGCAACGGAACTGGAATATGCCGCCATCCGCAAATCCGCAGCACTTATGGATTGCCCGCATCGGGCTGTGGTGGAATTGACCGGCCGCGATCGCCTGGCATTTCTCAACAATCTTGTGACCAATGATATCAAAGCCTTGGAGCCGGGCCGGGGGTGTTATGCCTATCTGCTTAACACCAGGGGGCGCATTGTTCAAGATATGAACGTGTTGAATCTGACGGACCGGACTTTGCTGGATGTGGACGCCCGGCTAACCGCAGACCTTTGCCGTACCCTGGAAAATTACATTTTTGGTGAGGCCGTCAAGGTCCGCAACTATAGTGAAAGCCATGGCCGCTTGAGCCTGATTGGCCCAACGGCAGTGAACGTACTGCAGCGACTCGGGGCTCACGACGCTGCCGAGATGGTGAATCTGGCGATTGGCCCGGTTCGCCTTGCAGACAGCGAGGCTTTTATTTTTCGCAACGATCTTTGCGGCACAAGCCAATATGAAATTATTGTGCCGCGGACCGATCTGGAATCGTTATGGCAGACTTTGCAAAATATAAACGGCCTGCCATCGCCGGCTCCGGGCCAATCGCGCCAACCGCTCCAGGTTCGTGCCATTGGTTGGTCCGCCTTTAACATCGCCCGTATCGAATCTGGTTCGCTATTTTTCGGGATCGACATTACCGACCAAAACCTGCCTATGGAAACAGGCTCCTGGTACTTGCGGGCGGTAAGCCTGAAAAAGGGATGTTATCTGGGGCAGGAAGTGGTAGCACGTATGCACGCGCACAACAGTGTGGCCCGGGTGTTCACCGGCCTGATTGTCCAGGGCGCAGTGCCGCCTGTGGCCGGGGAAGAACTGCGGGATGAAGCCACTCCCGTCGGCATGGTTACCAGTAGTTGCATTTCGCCCATGTTGGGGCAGGTGGCCATTGCCATGGGTTATGTCAAACGCGGTGTGGCCCAGAATAACCGGCACTTCAATGCCTGCTGCGCCGCGGGGCCAACCACACTCACACTGCGGTCGCTGCCATTTTGGATTCCGCCAGCCGAAGTCCATCCGTCCCCGGACACCACATCGCCAAAATAAAATGTACGGAGATATTATTTTATGCCTGTCAACGTTTTAAGCATCGGTCAGTGCGGGTTTGATCATTCATCCATCGCTCGGTTTCTATCCCGCACGCTGCAGGCCCGTACCGATGCCGCCGACACTGCTGCCGAGGGCATCAAAAAACTTGCTGCTGGTTCATACCATCTGGTGCTGGTGAATCGCATTATTGATGGTGACGGCTCGTCTGGTATTGATCTTGTCGCCAAGCTTCGTGCTCAACGGGCATGTCCACCTGTTATGCTGGTGAGTAATTTGCCTGAGGCACAGGCTGCGGCGATGGCCGTGGGTGCGATAGCCGGTTTTGGCAAATCCGCCATGAGTGATCCGGATGTTGCCCGGCGGCTCAAGGACCTGTTGATATCGGCACCGGAATCACCAGCCAGGAGTTAGTTGTGACCACAACGCGAATTGTTTTCACGCTTGGGCTGCTTGGGGCCTGGCTAACCATTTCTCTGCCTGCGGCCAGCGCCAGCCATCTGGCCGTGCTGGATCTTAAACACATTCTGGAAAGCTTTCGCCGGATTCACGGGCTTTCCATGCACTTTACCTGTCAAAAAAAACTCTCCGTTCTGAAACGGCCGTTTGTCAGCAGCGGATCCATTGCCATGATCCAGCCGGACCGGGTACGTTTTACTACCCGCTGGCCTTACCGCAGTTGTTTTATCCTGCATGGTAACCGTGTGTATATGCGTACGCAGAACAATCGCCGCTGGCATGTTGGCAAAGGTTCACGCCAACAGGTAGTGCAACAGATCATGCAACAATTTGCCGGCTGGTCGCTGGGCCATGCGGAAGATATTTCCGGGGCATACCACGTTCAAAAAAACGCCAGCCGTGTGGTGGTCCGGCCACCACCGCATGCGCCTCGGGCACAGTCTCAATTGCAACAAAGGCCTTTCCCGCATACTTTGCAGCTTTTTACCTTGATTCCCAAAAGCCGCACCGTGCGCCGGGCTGTTGGTGCCATTGAGTTGGGCTTTTCCGGCCGTCATCCGCAACTGCGTTACATTAAAATGCAGCTTGTGCATGGCAATAACAGTTGTTACTGGCTCACGGACATTCAAATAAATCCGCACTTTCCACCCGATGAATTTCAGCCGAAGGGGCCACCATGAAATGGTGCGGGGTGCGTCAAAACTTTCTTGCAGTTCTTGAAGTGTTCATGAATAGCTGGTATGCACTGCTGGCGCGTCACCGTCTGACCTTAACCGTCGTTTTGCTGCTCATGGCCGGTGTGTTTTCCTTTCTTTCCAGGGGCATTCACTGGCAGGTCAGTATCCTGCGGTTTTTCTCCACCAGAAGTTCCGCTGTTCGTGATGTAGCCTCAACACTGCATGGCACCAGGCTGGTCAACCGCATCCGCCTGGATGTTCACCTGGCAGATGCGGCCGGCACCGCCCGGCTAAACGCGGCTGTAAACGCACTGGTCGGCCAGTTACGCCGCACGGGTGATTTTCGCCACGTATGGGCCGGGGTTACCTTGGCACGGCTCATGGCTGCGCAAAAACATCTGCTGCAACTGGGGCCGGCACTGCTGTCACGCCGAGAGTTACGCATGGTGGAACATCGCGCCAATGCCGCATTTTTCCAGGCTCGCCTGGCTGGAGTTGCCCGTCGTCTGGCCCAACCCGGCGGGGAACTGGGGCTGGCCGAACTGGTTGATGATCCGCTGAATATGCAAAGCGTGCTGCGCCGGCAACTGCGCGGGGTCAACCCTGTTGCCGGGGCGCATTTTTCCCGCGGCTTGCTGCTCTCGGCCAATAGTGCGCACGCCATGATCGTGCTGACCCCCAACTTTCCACCGGCCAATACCCCGGCTTCCATCCGGATGATGGGTCGATTGCACGAGGCTATTGCCTCAGTCCGGCGGCAATTTCCCGCTCTGCGGGTATGGACGGTTGGTTCTTATCTGCACTATGCCGAAAATGCCCAGGCCATTCGCAGCCAGGTTACCTGGGTTTCTCTGCTCGGCACGCTGTTGGTGGCGGGAGCCATCCTTCTTTTTTTTCGGCGCTGGAGCACACTTCTCATTTGCCTGTTGCCGCCAATGGTGGGACTGGGCCTGGCTTTGGGTGTGGCGGGTCTGCTGCACGCCCATTTGCCCCTGCTGGTGCTGGGATTTGCCGGATTGCTTTGTGGCTCCACAACCGATTACGGCATTCAATTGCTCTATGCTTTAAACCGCCATGCTGCGAAAGCCAAAGGGTGGCATCCGCGCTTGCCCGCGCAGGCCACGCGCGATCTGTTCGGTGCCATTTCCATGAGCGTTTGCACCAGTGTTACCGGCTATGCGGCGCTTTCGATCAGTTCCAGCCCGGGCCTGCGGGAACTGGGTTTGTTTATTGCCGGAGCCACAATCTGCATTTGGCTGGTCACATTTTTAGTTCTGCCCGGTTACTTTGGCCCCTGGTTAATTCGCTCCGTCACAAAAAGCCGTTTGCCGGCTGCAATTTCTGGTTCAATCAGTCGTGCGTCGCGCTGGCTGTTTTACCTTGGTTCGGTGGGTTTTCTGGCGGTCAGCCTTTGGATGGCCACGGGTGCGGCCAAAATTACGTACAACTACCAGCCGCGTGGCCTTGACGATATCACCCCTCAAACCCGTGCCGCTGAAGCGCACTTTGCCGCTGTCTGGGGTGCGGCTAATCCGCAGGGCGTGGTGTTAATTCAGGAAAAATCCACGGCCAGGGCTCTGCTGCGCCTGCATGAAGTTACACGCATTTTACAACAATTTAAGAACAGTGGCCTCATTGCCCGCTTCTACAGCCCGGCTGAGCTTTTGCCCGATTCTGCCACCATACATCGTCGTCTGGCGGCCTGGCAGGCATTTTGGACTCCGACTCGCCAACAGCAATTTCGTGGCGATATTGCCCACGCTGCTGCCGTTGCCGGCATGCACGCTTCCGCCTGGAACCCATGGCTAAGCTCCCTGGCCCGGCCGCCGCACGTGCCGCCGGCGGCACTGCGCCTGGCAGATTCTCCCGTTGCTTTGCTGCCCGGGCTGATCGAATACAGCCCGAACCGTACCACCATTGGCATTGCAGTCGTCCAGAATAAACATCTGCCGCAGCGCCGGCGCGGTGCGTGGGTCAGCATGCTGCGGCGGCAATCTGGCCACCTGGCCATCATCGACGGCCAGGTACTCCTGTCTCACGCCACCGAGCGGGCCAAAGATCAAACGCTGCGGCTGTTTCCATGCGTTGTTCTCCTTATTCTGCTGCCGCTGTGGATGTACTTTCGTCGGCTTGATCTGGCCGCTCTGGCCTGTCTTTCCATGATCTTGGGTTTTGTGTGGCTTTTGGGGGCGGCTGAAAAATTCTGCGGCGGCTTGAATCTGATGAGCATGGTGCCGATTTTATTTACTATGGGCGTGGCGGTGGATTATGGCATTTATGCAGCCGGCGACCCCCGGCAGCAACATCCTGATGGCCAGCCCGATCGTCGCCTGGCCACCATGCTTTGCGCTTTAACCACCATTCTTGGAACCGGCGTTTTGGCCCTCCCCAGCCAGCCGGTATTGCGTTGGATCGGTATAACGCTGGTGTTTGGAATTGCCGGCGGATATTTTACCTCGTTGTTTGTTGTCGGTCCGATGACCGGTTGGCTCTTTCGCCGAAAATCCTCCACCACCCTTCGGAGATCGCCGTAATGCCGCAATACAAAAAATGGATGCCGGCAATCCGCCGCAACTGGTGCGCTCCATTCCTTCACCAGTCGCTCATCAGCGCTGTTGCAGTGGGCCTGATGATGCTGGTGGGTTGTATTTCCAGGACGGTACCGGCTTTGCCGACGCTGCCGTCCGCTGGCCGCCACACACCCGCCTTCGCCGCTGTGGCCCATTTTCTTTCGCACATGCCGGCCCGCTGTCGGCGCACTTTTTATGCCACGCTTAAATTACCGCATCAACAGATATCCATGATTGGGCGGTTAAACCTGATTTCCGCCACCAGCTTTCAACTTACCGCGGCGGATGAATTTGGCCGGCTGCTTTTTCTGGTGCACCGTCGGCCGTCGCATCCCGATCTGGTACAGGCTGCCGCCGGTATTCCGCATCGGCTTGCTCTTGCCCTGGCGCAGGATGTCGTCATTGCCCTGTTGCCGCCGGTACGCCGTTCGCCCCGCTCTGTATGGCGAGTGGTTCCCAATCTTCACGCGATGCGGCTATCCTACGTCGATGAATTGGGAAATGTTCACCACGGCCTGTTTACCGGCCGGCAAGGTCATTTACGTCGTGCCGATATTATTTTGACCAGCCATCAGCGCCTGCAGGTTCTCTATACCCGTTATAATGCCGCGGGACACCCACTCAGGATCTATCTCCGCCAGCGCCATAAGGGCTGGCTGCTGATACTGGATTTTACCGGGAGCCATGAATGAGCCGTCCACCTGCCCGCCGAAAACTACCGCGATCCACCGTGGTACCCGTATGTCCCGACGGCGCGTGTCTGTTCTGGCCCGTTTCACGCTGGCAGGCGTTGCAGCAGCGATTACTGGCGCGGCACCTCGCCTACGTCGACCGCAGCCCGCTTTATGCCGGCCGAATTCTTCGCACCGGACGCGGCGGGTTGCCTCATCTGGCGAGCCTGCCCACCACCAGCAGAGAGCAATTAATGCAGGCCGGAAGCCGCGCCTATGCGTGTGCGCCGGACGCAGTGCGTGAGTGGGTAACAACTTCCGGTACCACGGGAAAACCGCTG
Organism: Planctomycetota bacterium; assembly: GCA_021852275.1. GTDB lineage: Bacteria > Planctomycetota > Phycisphaerae > WQYP01 > WQYP01 > JABEVA01. Next base: position 33,692 of record JAJZNX010000127.1, read on the forward strand.
CGTGTGCCCTTGACCGCAGCAGATCTGCATCGCCTTGGCGTTAATGAAGCTGTGGCCTTAAATATTGCCGGTATCAATGCTGGCGATACCCTCTTGATTGCGGTGGCTTTTGATCGGATGTTTGTCGCCGGACTTGCCTACTGGCTTGGTGCCCAGCGACTGGGAGCCGCTTGCGTGCGGGCCGGACCAACTTATGCCACCGATGCTTCCGCCCTGGCGGCGCTGGTGGCGGACTATCGCCGGCCTTTTCTTCTGACGGTGCCCTCGCTGCTGGCTGGTTCGCTGACTGGTGCGGATACGCCACCGGAACTTGCTGCCATTATCAGCATTGCCGAGCCGGTGCGGCGAGCTGATCTTTCGCCCAATGCTCTTTCTACCCGGCTGGGGCAGTACTTTCATGCCCCGGTCCTGAGCACCTGCGCCGCCACGGAAACCTGCACCACTTTTGCCGAGGGGCCGCAATGCCGGGGCGGACACCTGAATCCACGCCTGGCCGTGGTGGAAATTCTCGATCCCGAGGGCCAGCCGGTGCCGAATGGTAAAACCGGAGAGGTGGTGGTAACGCCTTTGGGCGTACAGGGCATGCCGCTGCTGCGTTTTCGTACCGGGGACCTGGCGGCACTGTCCACCGACCCGTGTACGTGTGGACGCACCACACCCCGCCTGGGACCGGTGGTCGCACGGAAGCAGCAGCGACTGAAAGTGGGCGGCGTAAGTCTGTTCCCCGGCACCATCTCCGAATGGCTGCAAGGTGTTACCGCTGTGGCCGATTTTCTTATTGTGGCCCAGCAGGATTTTGACCTAAGCGACCGCATTACGCTGCACGTGACGCTGCATCGCAGTACCGAAAGCCTCCGGCAGCGCATCAGGCAGCAGGCCCGAACCATCCTGCGATCTCCGGCCAATATCATTTTTACTTCCGCGCAGGCGGTCCGGGAACTCCAACGGCAGGCCAATCCGCGAAAACCCACACGGTTTTGGGATTTGCGCCCGCCGCAGATTTAGCGGCCTGGCAAAAATAAAATCTTCCAGGCCCATCCTGCCTGCCATCACATTGGGGATGGGCGTCTTGCCCGCAGTGCCCTCAAGTCAATCCCTCAGCACGTAGTTGCCGTGACTATCCCGCCATCCGCCCGTAACTGCTCGTGTTCACCGATCCAGTGGTTCGAGATTGGCCATGGCGGTTACCATTGTTTTCAATCCGCAGGACTGAAAATTCACACGTACCCGCTGGCTTGGCCCCGCAGACAATACTTCTTCAATGCGCCCCAACCCGAATTTGGCGTGGCGCACCAGCAAGCCCCGCCGATATCCCGTGCGGTGCGGTGAGCTTCCATTGCTTGCAGGCTCCGACTGCGAAGCCGGGGCGTGGATTCTGGGGCCGCCGTTGCTGTCACCCCATGAACCTGCCGAAACCGCATGAAAAGCAAGGTCCCGCGTTTGCAGACATTCCGGCGGTAGTTCGCCCAGAAACAGCGACGGTTTCTGCCGTTCAATTTGCCCCCGTACCATGCGTGATTCCACGCAGGTTAAAATCAGTTTTCGCATGGCCCGGGTGATGCCCACAAATGCCAGGCGCCGTTCCTCTTCCATGTCGCGTCGGCTATCGGGACCGCTGAATGCCCGTTGGTGCGGCAGCAAACCGTCTTCCAGGCCGATCATCACCACCAGTGGAAATTCCAATCCCTTGGCGGCATGAAGCGTCATCAGGGTAACTGCGCCGGATCCTTCCTTGAGCCGGTCCACATCGGACACCAGAGCCACCTGTTCCAGATATTCCTGCAGCGAACCACCCGGATTACGAATATCAAATTCGGTGGCCACGTTTATTAATTCGTCAACGTTGGCGTTAATTTCTTCATCGTCGGGACTGGTCTTGCGCTTCTGGCGAAAGCCCGCCTCGTTAACCACTTTTTCCATCAGATCGCGGATGCTCATGGACTCAGACGCGGCATGGGGGCTGTCGGTGGTGGGTGGCTGATCATCTACCGCATCGGCATGATCCGCCTGGGCGGCAGCGCCAGGAGGTTCTGGTTCACCGGCTTCGTATTCATACTCTTCCGTATCGTCTGGGTTAAGCTGGCCTTGCGCGAATTGAGCCAACGCCGGATCAAAAAGCGGATCTGCATTCGGGGCCAAATCCGATGAAGCCGCAGTGCTATCATGGTCAGCAGCGGAAGCCGGAGCTTCCCGATTCGATGTATCCTTTCGCCAGGAATCAAACTGCCCGGCCAATTTGCGGCAGGTATCGGCAACCTTCATGGATAGCTCCGGAACTTCCCTGGCTCTGGCGCAGGCTTCCAGTAACGTGATTCCGTGCTGCGCGGCAAAAGCGGAAAGCCGGGTTACGGTGCTTTCCCCGATTCCGCGCGGCGGCACATTGATGATGCGTTCAAAGCTTACCGCATCGCGCGGATTGGCAATAACCTTCAAATACGCCAGCACATCTTTGACTTCCTTGCGCCCGTAGAATTCTGTGCCGCGCACAATCTGGTAGGGCACCCCTGCCGTCATCAGCGCATCTTCCACCACCCGCGAAAGGGCATTGGTACGGTAGAAAATCGCCATTTTATCCCACGTCAGGCCGCTTTCCCGCCGTGCAGCCTGCAACATCTGCACGACCTCCTGCGCTTCGTGATGCTGATCGCGGGCATGAACCACGGTTATTTTTTCACCCGATTCATTTTCGGTCCAGAGATCCTTCTTTTTACGACCCCGATTGTTTTCAATCAGGGCGGAGGCGGCTTTGAGTATTATCTTGGTGCTGCGATAGTTTTGCTCCAGCCGTACCACCTTGGCACCGGGGAAAAATTCTTCAAATTCCAGAATGTTTTGAATGTCCGCTCCACGCCAGCCATAAATGGATTGATCCGGATCTCCGGTCGCACAGATATTTTTGTGGTTCATCGCCAGCATGTGGGCAATGACAAACTGTGCCTTATTGGTGTCCTGGTATTCGTCAATCAGGATGTACCCGTACCTTTCCTGCAGTTGACCGCGGGCTTCCGCGTTGTCGCGCAGCAGAATCGCCGTTTTTACCAGCAGGTCATCAAAATCCACCATGCCGGCGGCTTTGAGCATTTCTTCATAGCATACGTATGCCCGGGCCATGCCCTTGTCAAAAAAACTTACCGCTTTGGCCGTTACCTGGGCCGGACCTTGCAGGTTATTTTTAGCCCGGCTTATCTGCCCCTGCACGGCATTGGGATTGAAATTTTCTGGCGAGAGTCCGACTTTGGCCAGTACCTGTTTGAACAGTTTCGTTTGATCCGCAGAATCCAATATGCCAAAACCGGGGGGCAGGCCCGCAGCCTGGCCATATTGACGCAATATTCTCACGCAAAGGCTGTGAAAGGTACTTACCAGCACCCGTTCTCCCGGCCGGCCGGGCATATCCGCCAGTAAGGCCATGGTGCGGGTTTTCATTTCCGCCGCCGCCTTGTTGGTGAAGGTAACCGCTACGATGTTCCATGGCGGCAGACCCTGGGCCACCATGTACGCGATGCGCCGTGTAATAACCCGGGTTTTGCCTGAACCCGCACCCGCCAGCACCAGCAAGGGTCCGTCAATATGTGTAACGGCCTCAATTTGCGGCTCTGTGAGATCCGTGAGTATCTGTTCAATGTTCGCCAATATGCTGCTCCTGCATTGCCTGTCCGTGGGCTGCCCGCTTCCCCGGTCGCGCCGCGCCGGGCCAAACTCATAATTATAACACATTCATCTAAGTTGCTCGCCGGGCAGCGAACAAAGACCGGCGCAGCCGGATAAGTGGTGATGTTTTTTTAATTTGGTCGCGATGCTCGGAGGAAGATCCGGTTAAACCAGCGGCCGACCTGCCAATCGTTCCAGCACGCGCAGCGGGGACTGCTGCGGCCGGGCCATCGCCTCCACCGGCAAAAGATAAGTTTGCTCCAGCAGATATTGGCCGGCATCTACCGCATGGAGAACTTCATCCGTAAAGCAGATCCACGTACTATGCGCGGGAAAACTAAAGCTGTATTGGGTGGCATGCTTTTGATATTCATCGTCCAGCTTGCCGGCATCATGAAGGGCGAGCATGTAATGGTCATAATCGGTTCGCCAGGATCGGGTAACACGCAACAAATACATCAGTTCGCGGCTGCCCACCACGGGCCGCTTGAGCCGCGGCAGAAATTTTGCCGCGAAGCTGGGAAATGGCTCGCCAATACGCCAATCCCTCCCTTTCCCTTCCGGATTGACGTTGCAAAATACACGGATGATACGTTTGCCGCCCGATGGCCGGGCCGGAAAGGAATCCGGATGTAGCCGGGTATCATCCTTGGTAACCTTGGTTGGCCGCCCCTTAATTTCGACCGGGCGAAAGCTGGTGCGGCCGCGGATCAGGCCCAGAGCATACGTAGGCAGCAAGTTGTGCATAAGGCTGCGCGTGGCATCGGCATAGCGCTGCAGCAGTGCTGCTAACTCATCACGGATGGCCGAATCGCCCTTCATACCGCGGATACTCTTGTTGGAAGCGTCGTAACTGATGTTTTTAGCGCTGCCATTACTCCAAACGGGGGTGAGAAACTTTTTCTCCGCTTCACGAAACGTAAAATCAAGCTGCGGTAAAAAGACCACTTGGCCATTTTCCATGGCGGCCAATGCCGCAGTGCGATCTTCCGGGCCTAATTCCGCAGTCCAGCTCTTGGCACCAACGCTTACCAGGCAATCCATGTTGCAACTCCACACCAGATCAACCGGTACAGTGTAGCATCGGTTGGCCATGGCGCAAACTGTTCCCAACCCGGCGGTGCCGGTATGGTAACATTGCCATTTGCACCCCAAAGCGGATAGAGTAGTGCACAGGAATGGCGGGTGACCGGAGAATCCGGGCCGGTGCTGCGACGGTTGCGGTGCCGAACTTCCCGCGAATCCATGACAGGAGCGAACCATGAAACTCTCAAAAAAAGTTGCCATTATCACCGGTGCGGCCACCGGCATCGGCCAGGCCATGGCGGTACGTTTTGCGCAGGAAGGAGCGGCGGTAGTAATTGATTATGTCGGTAAACCAGGTACCGCGGATGATTCGCTGGCCAAAATCAAGGCCGTGGGCGGCCGGGCCATCGCGGTGAATGCCGACGTTTCCAACCCGGAACAGGCGGCCAACATGATCACGGAAGCAGTCAAAACCTTTGGCGGCCTGGACATTCTGGTCAATAACGCGGGCATTGAATATAAGCATCCATTTCTGGAATTTCCGATTGACCAGGTGCAGAAAATTTTCGCCGTGAATTTGTTAGGCCCGCTGGTGTGTGCTCAGGCGGCTGCCCGGCAGATGGTCAAGCAGGGGCGCGGCGGACGCATCATCAACATCTCTTCCATTCATGAAGACCTGCCCATGCAGACCAACGCCCCGTACTGCGCCACCAAAGGCGGCATACGTATGTTGATGCGGACCATCGCTGTAGAACTGGCTCCGTATAAAATTACCGTCAACAATATCGGGCCGGGCGCTATTTTCACCCCGATTGATAAGGATGTGGAATCCAATCCGGAGATGGAAAAGGCCTTGATGGCGGAAATTCCATTGGCTCGCTGGGGCAAGCCGGAAGAGGTTGCGGGTCTGGCGACCTATCTGGCTTCCGACGAAGCCGGGTATGTAACCGGATCGACTTATTTTATTGATGGCGGCATGTTGCGCCAGGCGGGCGCTTTGTAAGCTCGCTGGACTGGAAGCTTTCCTGACCGGGAGAATGTTTATGCACCGCATCACCCTGATGGTTTTACCCAACCACGCTGCTTGCGCGGCCACCTGGAAAATGCTCAGCCTGGTGCTTTCGCCGCGGATTGTATCGGTGATTGAAGAAATTGACATCACCACCGATCCGGAACTGCTGGAAAAGTATCGCGATGCGGTGCCCGTACTGCTGGTGGATGGCCAGGAGCGGTTCCGCAACCCCATTGATCCGGATGCCCTGGCACGGTCGTTCAACAACGAGTTTGGCGAAAGATTCATCGGATTTACGTGAGATCAATGCGGCGGTTCACACGACGCTGGTCCGAAACCGCCGCCCCGAAAATGGAACCACAAAAAACGTCGGTATGATCACCCAATGTACCATCCCCATTCGTGTGCGCTACGTGGAATGTGATTCCATGGGCTATTTGCATCATTCGCATTACCTGCCCTATTTTGAGATGGGACGGACGGAATTGCTGCGGTTGTGTGGCATGCGCTACCGGGATCTGGAAGACCAGGGCATCGCCTTTGTGGTAACCAAAATCGCCGTCGCCTTCAAACGCCCCGCCCGCTACGACGATGAATTGGAATTAATCACCCGTATCGTCCGGCAGACACATGTACGTATTGATCATACGTATGAATTGTACCATCAGGAATCACGTCAACTTCTGTGTACCGCGGATTCCACCATTGCCTGTGTGAACCATCAGGGCCAGGTCATCGCCATACCCGATAAACTCGCCGTAATGCGTAACTTGCTGCCGGAAAAAAGTACCTGATCTTGCGGTTAGGAGGAATCATGGCTGGATGGGATACACTTCGCTTTCTGGTCCGGGAAGAATTGGTGCAGGCTAAACAGGAGGGGCGGTCGGCAGAAGCGCTGGATGCCCTGCGGCCGGCTTTGGAACAGGCCGGAGACGATGCGAAAAAGCTCCACGAGATTTATTCCGCGTTGACCAGGATATCCATACCGGATTCCTTTCCATTCAAGGAACCTTCCGACTTGCCGGGCATTCAGGCGTTGCGGCCGTCCAGCCCACTGCAGATGCCTGTCAGACTTAATGAAAAACAGCTTTTTGACCGCATGTACGGAGCGTGGCTGGGTCGATGTGTGGGATGCGCCCTGGGCAAGCCGGTGGAATGTTTTATGGGGCCGCACGCGGGGATGTCATCCAGGGATCGAATTAAAACTTATCTTGCGGCCGCGGGCAACGGAGAATATCCGCTCCAGGACTATTTTCCTGAACATTCTCCGGCCGAAGATCGCGCCGGGCGGGTTGGGTGCCAGGCTTCGACCCGGGAACATATCGCTTTTATGGAAACGGATGATGACATCCGCTATACCGTGATCGGGCAGATTATCTTACGCGAAAAATCCGCTGATTTTACCTCGTGGGATGTGGCCTGTGCCTGGATGCAGCATCTTCCTTATCGAGCGGTTTGTACCGCAGAAACACAAGCCTATCGGAATCTGGTGAATGGCTATGATTTTCATTGCAGTATTCCCTCGGTAGAGCCGGATTGGCAGTGGGTCAGCACCCATTACAACCCTTACCGCGAATGGATTGGGGCTCAGATCCGGGCGGATTCCTGGGGTTATGCTGCACCGGGCAACCCCCAACTGGCGGCGGAATTTGCCTGGCGCGATGCTCGCATATCGCACGTTAAAAACGGCATTTACGGGGAAATGTTTGTCGCCGCCATGATTGCCGCCGCTTTCACCTGCGATGACGTTCACGCAATTATCACCGCCGGTCTGGCCCAAATACCGTCCACCTCACGGCTTTTCAAAGCCGTGCAGGAGGTGGTGGCCATCTGCGATAAATATCGTCTTGATCCGCAGCGATTCGAGATGGTCTTGGACGAAATCTATGCCCTGTTGGGGCAGTATCACCCCGTTCACACCATCAACAATGCGGCACTGGTGGTCGCGGGCCTGCTGCTGGGCGGGCGGGATTTTGGCCGCGCCATAACCATCGCGGTGATGGGCGGATGGGATACCGACTGCAATGGTGCCACGGTTGGGTCCATCATGGGAGCGATGCTTGGGGCAACGCTGCTGCCGGTTCACTGGACTGCACGTCTGCATGACCGGTTGCATAGCGGTATTCTGGATTATCATCCGATTGCCATTTCCGAGTGTGCCATGCGCAGCGTCGCCATTGCGTCGAAAATTATGCCTCTTTCCTGAAAGAATAACTGCCCGCACACGGGGCCGTGCTGGGGTTGCTCGACGATGGTGATGCCGTCACACCGGGGGCAGTTTCCGTGGTGCCCTGATACGGCGGTCGGTGCGATGGCCCTGATGGTACAAATTTGACAGGTCGTTCAATCCGGCAGAATGAGACGCTATTGTCAACGCCATCCGCCGTCGGTAGGATTTGTCGGTGGGATTTTCGGCGACGCGTGATGAACAGTCCGGCTTGCATTTTGACAATGGAGATTTTCTATGGAGTATGTGTGTCTGAATCGGGGAACCACCGGGGGCAATTTATCACAGGAAGATTTTGTGAAAGTTGCGGCCGGGGCGGGCTTTGCCGGCGCTGATGTGGACATCAACTACGGTGTGCAGCACGGAGTTGCGAAACTTGCGGATCTCTACGCCACACATCATCTGCGCTTTGGTGGATGGGGGGCACCGGATTTCCGGGCGGAAAGTGCCAAATTGCCGGAGGGGCTGGCGCAATTAAAAAAATGGCTCCGGTGGCGGCCCAACTCAAGGCCGATTCCTGCGCCACCTGGATCATGCCTTCTTCCGATCTGCCTTTTCTGGAAAACTGGAATTTTCATGTATCCCGAATCAAACCCATTGCCGATATTTTGCGCGACCACGGCCTTCGGTTCGGACTGGAATTTGTGGCACCGTATCATTTGCGGCGCAAGTTCAAGCATGAATTTATTTTTACTCCCGGACTGATGCTGGAATTGGCTGATGCCATTGGCACTAACGTGGGCTTGCTGGTGGATAGTTTTCATTGCCACACCGCGGGTACCACCTGGCAGCATCTGGCAGAAATCCCGGCGGAAAAAATTGTGCTGGCACACCTGAATGACGCCCCACGGGTTCCGGTAGGCGAAGTACAGGACGGCCAGCGCGTATTGCCCGGTAACGGTGGAATTGATTTGGTGGGATTTTTGCAGGCGCTCCGGCGTACCGGCTACAACGGCCCCATGTCGCTGGAAGTTTTCAATCAACAGCTTCGTGAAATGCCCGCCCCGCAAGCGGCTACCTTGGCCTGGCAGGCCACCAAGCGTGTGCTGCAAGTGGCAGGCTGAAGCTCTTCGGCGGTGAAAACCAGACATCTTGCCCGCGGTGAAATTGGAGGGGGGACATCCTGCCCGCCATGTGGCCGCGAGCGTCCTCGCCCGCATCGTCGTACCTGGCGATGCCCCAGCGTAGCACAGACATTCTTGTCTTTGGCCGTGCAGCACCGCGTCCGCAATCCCACATTCTTGTCTGCCAAACATTGAGCCTTGGGACCGCGGGCATCTTGCCCGCAAAATTTGCTGCCAAGCTGATCGCTGATCGCTGATCGCTGAAAGTTAATTGCTGTAAGTCCCCCTATAGCATCTCAAGCCAGCCGTTTTCGTTTGACCTGACTGAAAGCTTACGCTACCGTAAAAAGGGTAGCGTCACGGCCCATGGGTATGCGGATATGCCCCAGGTCGTGGTGGACCTGGCATGGGCTATCCAACAGGAGGCGTGGCAGAGCGGTTGATTGCGCCGGTCTTGAAAACCGGTGACGGGGCAACTCGTCCGGGGGTTCGAATCCCTCCGCCTCCGTTGGTCCGCCAGGTCAACAATGCCGGACTGTGCCATGACAGGAAGTGAGTCAACCGTCCGGCGCAGGCTGCAGTTGTACGGGCGACCGGCGTTTATACCGGCCATTGTTCATTTTCTCCTGTCTATCTTGCGACCCGCCGGGCCAATAGCATGGGGTTCAGCAGAAAGCGGAAAGTAGAGATTTACGTTGGTGGAACTGCCTTATAGAATTGCCGTGCTGGTGTATTTGTTTAATTCCCGCGGACAGATGTTGCTGCTCAAACGCTGCCGCAGCCCCAACCTGGATCTTTATTCGCCGGTTGGCGGCAAGCTGGAACAAGCCAGTGGCGAGTCGCCGTTTGCCTGCGCGTTACGAGAAATTACCGAAGAAACCGGCCAGCGCCTGGCCCTTGCGGATATCCGGTTGATGGGAATTGTTTCAGAAAAGGCCTTCGAAGGCCGCGGACATTGGCTGATGTTCTGTTTTGAATCTTTGACTGCGGTTAATTTTCCTGCCCACGAGATTCCCGAAGGAAAACTGGAATGGGTGGATCCCGCAGCGGTAGGCGAGCTTGAGATTCCGCAAACCGACCGCCAAATCATTTGGCCGCTGGTACAACAGCACAGCATGAATCTAAACCCGGGCGGCCCAGGCTCGCGAGCAGAGATTTTCAGCGTGCATATTGACTGTTCGGACGGCCAGCAGAGCATGCAACCTGTGCTGGAGCAATCCCGGCGGATTTAATCGTGGGGCCGCAAGGCGACCGGGTTACTCTTCCTCATCCTCATCGTAATAAATTTCGTCATCGTCGTCGAGGTCCTCATCATCGAATCCCTCTTCCACGTCGTCATCATCGTCGGCGAAGTCGTCATCATCGTCGTCTTCGCCTTCATCGTCGTCATCTTCCAGATCGTCATCGTCATCGCCGATATCGTCATCATCCGCACGCTTGCGCTTGGCCAGACCCACCGGCTGTATTTGGCCAGTGGCGGACAGATCCGCGACGAGGCTGTCGGACCACACCTCGAATAAGTCTGCCGAATCTGCCGGCAGCAGGTCCGTGCCGATTGATTCCCGGATCGATGCGAGAATCTGCGGTGACACCGGGAAATATGGATGTTCATGGGCAGGCAATGGAGACAACACAAATACGTTCATGGAACTCTTCTCCAAATGAGAACAGTGACAAACACAACTTTTGGAAACTGTTGTCGGAAACAATCCGCACAGTCCGATTTTTGTCATATTACCTTTCGCGGCTTATCTTCCGGCACATGCACCACGGTATCTTCTGCCAAACCGCCCGGGTTTTCAACCGGCCGCCAAGCCCGATAGCCGGGGAATTGGTGCAATTTATAAACCTCCGCCAACAATTGTTCAACCCCCCCGCGGGGATCGTCCACCGTTTGGATCAAGGGGCTTGATCCCGTGGAATTCTCCGGCGTAAATTACCCGCATTTTCTAAACTGTCAATACTACTTCGGCGCAATTTCCCCATGGGCTGGAGTAATGGCGTCAAGCCGCCTGTCTGATGTTATGATGGGGGCGTTGTTATGAAAGGGACAAATCGTGGCTAAAGCCAAGAGAATCGCCATTTTTCCCGGAACCTTTGATCCAATCACCCGGGGGCATCTGGATGTTATCGAGCGCGGCTGCCGGCTTTTTGATCAGGTTATTGTGGCCATCGGCAAGAATCCGGACAAGACGCAACTGTTTCCCGTCGAAGACCGAATAGAAATGATTCGCGGTCTGCTGGCCAAAATTCCCAATACTACAGTGGAAGCCTATAGCGGCCTTACCGTTGAACTGGTGCGACGCCGACGGGCCGTGGCCATTCTCCGCGGACTGCGCAACATGACGGACCTGGAATACGAATTCCAACTGGCGTTGACCAACCGGGTGGTCGCTGATGTGGACACGGTTTTTATTATGACCAACGAACGGTTTGGTTTTACCTCCAGCAGTTTAATCCGGCAGATCGCGGCCTTCGGAGGCGACCTCAAGAGTCTTTCGGGTCTGCTGCCGCACGTGGTGATACAAAAACTTCGCTACTATCGCGACTGTAAACTCGGGCCGTTTGCCCAGGCTCCGGTGGAGCCGCTGCGTTAAGCGCCGGTTGTCTGGTGCTGGGGACGCTGCGGATGCGGCCAGTCGAGGTGAAAAAACTCACCGCGCGCAGCGTCGAGTCTCTCGTACGTATGAGCGCCGAAATAGTCGCGTTGGGCTTGAATTAAATTAGCCGGTGAAACGGCGGCCCGATAGCCATCGTAATAGGCCAGGGCGGATAAAAACGCCGGCGCGGCAATGCCCTGCTGTATGGCCAGTGACGCAACCTGGCGCCACTGGCGCTGCCCTTTGGCCAGGGCTTTTTTAAAGTATGGATCGAGCATCAAGTTGGTCAGCGCCGGATTGCGACTATAAGCCTGGGTGATTTTTTGCAGGAATCGGGCGCGAATAATGCAGCCGCCACGCCAGATGCTGGCAATGGTGCCAAAATCAAATGTCCAGTGGTATTCCTCCTGGGCCTGCCGCATCAATTGAAAGCCCTGGGCATAGGCGCAGATTTTGGAACAGTATAACGCTTGCCGTACCGCTTCGATGATGGAAGTTTTGCCACTGACACGGGCGGGCTTACTGCCTTTAAGCTGCCGGGCTGCGGATACTCGCTCTTCTTTCAGGGCGCTCATGCAGCGGGCAAAGACTGCTTCGGCGATGGAGTTGGCGGGGACGCCCATATCCAAAGCGCTGCCCGCGGTCCATTTACCGGTTCCTTTCTGTCCGGCGGCATCAAGCACCATATCCACGAGAAATTTCCGCGGCTTTACCGGGTCGCGCTGCCGCAGGATATCGGCGGTTATTTCAATCAGGTACGAATCCAAATCGCCTTGATTCCACTGGGCAAAAATGTCGCCCAGTTCGGCCGGATTGAGCTTCAGCAAATGCTTGAGCAGGTAATAGGCCTCGCTGATAAGTTGCATATCCACATATTCAATGCCGTTATGTACCATTTTGACGTAATGGCCCGCACCATCAGGCCCCAGGTATGCGGTGCACGGTACGCCACCGGTGACGGGCTTTCCCGGAGCCGCACCCGGAATTGGTTGGCCGGTTTTTGGATCCACCTTGGCGGCAATGGCCCGCCAGATCGGTTCCAGATGCTTCCAGGCTGCCGGGTCGCCGCCAGGCATCAGCGACGGCCCAAACCGGGCACCGAGTTCTCCGCCGGAAACACCCGACCCAAAAAATTTAAGCTGCGTGGAATATTGCTTCTCCCTTCGGATGGTATCAGTCCAGAGGCTGTTACCGGCATCAATGACCAGATCATCTTTTTCCAAACCGGCGGCCAGCAGTTGGCTGACCACTGTGTCGATGGCTGGTCCTGCTTTCACCAGAATAATGATCACCCGCGGTTTTTTAAGGGTGGCGAGGAATAGTGGCAGGGTTTCACATCCGGTGAGTTGGCCCGGTGTGGATGAATTTTCTCGAATGAACTCCTGCATAACCGCCGTGGTACGGTTAAAAACGGCGATATTAAAGCCATGATCAGCTATGTTCAGGGCCAGATTTTTGCCCATAACGGCCAGGCCAATTAAGCCGACATCCGCGGGTTTGACGCTGTCACTCATATTTGTGTGCTCCAAAAAATGATGTTCGACACTCCATGGCGGATATGCTACTGCGAATGAAGTCGGTCGGCCAGCATGGCGGCTGGTCAAGGTTGTTCATCCAGAACCTTATCGACCATGCTGGACGGCGCGGCGCTTAGCGGTTAAATATACCCTGCCGCGATCGATAAACCGGCCTGACTGGGCGGTGGTAGTCGGCCCCACGGGTCCAGTCAAGAACTCCAGTGTGTGGTGGCACGTAATAATCAAACTGGGTGGAAGGCCCAGATTGGCCGGGCTTGGACCTACGGAGTTATCTGTTGTGAAGCAATTTTTACGCAGGTATCGTGGCATTCGTGGCACGGTCTTGTTTAGCATTACTTTTTTCATTTTGACATGCAGCGGCTGTATTGATCTGACGGGTTTGCCCAACGACCCGGTAGCCCAGACGGTAAAGCCTGGCAATGCGCACCTGTATAAATACCCTGGTCATCTGTATGCGATGCGTGGATTTTTGGGCATCTTTTCTACCGGAATGGATCTGCTGGTAAACAAGCTTAACAGCCGGCATATTGTGGCCTCTGCGGCGGTAGCGGATGAGGCGCGGTATCCGTTGCGAAAGTTTCTGATCCGCGAGTCCATCGCGGGTCGCCTTACGGGACCGTTGATTCTGGTGGGGCACTCGTGGGGAGCGGATGATCAGGTTCGCATTGCCAGGGCCTTGGGGCGGGCCGGCATCAAAGTGAATCTGCTGCTGCTGATTGACCCGGTAACGCCGCCGCCCGTGCCAGCCAATGTCATCCGCTGCGTGGATATTTACAAAAGTCATCCACTCACGGACTGGATTCCAGTGTGGCGCGGCGTTCCCGACGATGCGCGCAATCCCGCGGCGACGGATATGACGGTAATCAATTTGAGGACCGCCAAGGTTGGCTTTGATACTTCCGTAGTGAATCACGTCAATATCAGTGCGGTGCCGGGGGTGCAGAAAATGATGATGCATTATATTTTGGATTCTCTGCACCGCGCAGCGGGCCGCCCCGTTACGGTGGGTGTTACCACGTTGCCAGGCTCTGTTCATCCGCCATCCACTCAACCATCGCCCCGTGCGGCTGGCGGAGCCGTCATTCAACTTATGGCCAAATCCGCTTCCGATGTTACAATCAAGCAATAAAAGTGCGTCTGTCGGCGTCGATGGAACGCCTTTTGCGGCTTCTGGTTGAAACGAGATATCTGTTGCGACTGATTGTGACCATGACCGCTTTCGTGTGTGCCTGCGTGCTGGCTGTTTATTGGGGCACCGTGGTGGTAAAAGCCCGGCGGTTGGCCCGTAAAATAGGGAAAGATCCGAATGTGATTCCCCGCGAATTGGTGGGCCGCTGGATGCGATTGATCTGGGCTCCCACCGTGGTGGCTTGGTGTGTGCAGCCGTGGTTGGCGGGTTTGGGCTTGGGCCGGAAAACGTTTTGGTTGCGCAGGCTGATAAATCCGGCGCAGCCAGCAGCGGTGCCGGGGGCGATCATAGGCAGCCTGTTGGCTGTTGTGGCTTTAATTTTAACCATGATCTGCTGGCGGCGCATGGGGCTATCCTGGCGCATCGGAATCGACCCCGGCGAGCGCACTGAATTGGTTGTCCAGGGGCCATATCGGCTGGTCCGGCATCCCATTTATGCGTTGTCCATTTTGTTGATGCTGGGGGTGGTGCTCGCCATTCCGACACCTCTGATGCTGGTAACCGCCGGTATTCACATTCTCATGCTGCAAATAGAGGCACGTCGTGAAGAAACTTACCTGCTGAAAATTCATGGGCCGCAGTATAGCCGCTATCGGGATACGGTAGGACGGTTTATCCCTCGATTTCGGGTACAGTAGTGGTTGTAATACCGGCCGACATCGGGGTAGCGTGCCCTTGAACCTGTTGGTGCAGCATGATGATGGGACAGCGTGTCTGTAAAAAATACAATTGAACCACAGCTAGCACCCGCCGGATTGCTGCCGCTGGCAGGGCCGATTGAGCTTAACGCGTTTCAACTGTTGATGCGCGACTGGACGCAATTGGGGCCATATAATGCCGGTCAGGCCCTGTGCGTGGCAGGCGTGCCGGATCCGTCGCGCTGGCAGACCGCGGTTCAGGATGTGATGTCGGCCTTGCGGCTGGGGAGGCCGCAGGTTGAAGGCTCGCGGGCTTTTTTTTATCCGGTGGAAGTTATTCAAGTTCCGGTGATCACCGATGCCACGCTTGAATCGCTGGCTGGTCAACAGATGAACCTGCCATTTTCGGAAAATGATTTTCCGATTCGTTTTTTTATAATCACCGCACCGGAACGCCATTGGTTGCTCGTGATCTATAACCATTGGATTGCCGACAGTTTCGCGATGCGCTGCGTGATGCGCAATATTTTTGACCGATACCGCAATCCGGGTGCGATTCCGGCACCACTGACACTGGCCGCTCCCGACTTCCACAGTTTGTTTGGGCGCTACCTGGGGCGATTTCCGCTGCTGACCAGAATACGTATGAGTTCGGCCAATTCCCTGCGGCATCTGCAGGCGTATCGGCTTAATATTGCGGATCCGCTGGATTTTCATTCGGTGGTGTCTTTGCATCAATTGCCCGACGGCCTGGTGGATAATTTGCGGCATCAGACCAGGATTTTGCACTGTACCGTTAATGATCTGTTCCTGACGGCGCTGGCCTGGGCCTGCGGCCGGCTGACCGCCGCCGATCGTTATCGTCCGCGTCGGCGGCACAGTCGTAAGAAAATCGCGTTGGGTACTATTGTGGATATTCGACATAGCGCCAGCCGCACTTTGCATGACGTTTTCGGACTGTACCTGAGTTGCTGCACGATGCTGGTGGCCAGGCCGGAAACACGCCAGCTCCATGAGTTGGCGCGATCCATTGGCAGCCACTCGCGCTGGATTAAACAGACCGACCAGGCGGTACGCCGCTTTGGCACGCTTAAAACCGCCCACATCTGGTATCATTTGCTGGGAGATCCTCTGCATCAGGCGGGCTTTTTTCAGAAGGCCAGTCCTACCATCGCCGGCATTTCCAACGTCAACCTGACGGGAGATTGGATGGACCAGAACCAGGTTGACTCGGCCCATGGTCCCCAGGTGCTGGACTATATCCGCATTTCTCCAACCGGGCCGCTGCTGCCGATGGTTTTTACGCTGACCACGATTCGCCGGCGGTTATCATTAAGCGTGACATATCGGACTACGGCGCTAAAACAGGAGGCGATGGACACCGTGATTGCCGATTTTCGTGCGGCCCTGACGGAGTTGGCCCAATGAGCCTGCGTGGATCGTTAGCGCACACGGCGATTCGCCGGGTCCATCGCCATGTTTTGCGACCTGTTGCCGAAACTCTCTTTCCACCGAATTGCTGGCTGACCCGTCGGGCGACCACCTGGAATGAAGGTGGGCTAAGTCTTGCCGTACGTGAGAGCATCGCCTCCGCCATGGCCCGGCCTTATTGCGGCCGCTGTGGTGCCACACAGGGACCATGGTCACTTTCGCAAGCTGGATGTCAGCGTTGTTCCCACCGAAACCTGGGCGTAGCCACCATTGCCCGCGCCGGCACGTTTGCGCCGCCGTTCTCGCCGCTGCTGTATCGGCTGAAATTCGGCCGGCACTGGCAGATTGCTTCGTTGCTGGCGGTGCCGTTATGGCAGGCCATGCAGCGCCAGGCCGCACAGTGTAACTTGTCGATAGATGCCATTATTCCCATACCGTTGCATTGGAAGCGCAATTTTACGCGCGGGTTTAACCAGGCGGAAGAACTGGGCTGGCACCTGAGCCGGCTTTCCGGTGTGCCCATGCACCGCGCCTTGATTCGAATTCGCCAAACCTCGCCACAGGCCAAAACCAGCTCCAGGAGCGCACGGCAGGAGAATTTAAAGGGGGCATTTACGGTCCGCCGGGGCTACGGATTTCATGGGGCTACCGTCTGGCTGATCGATGATATATGTACCACCGGGGCGACGTTGCATGCCGCAGCCACGGCCTTGTCGCGTTTGTCAAGCCATGAGCGCCCGGCGCACATCTGCGCCGCCGTCGTGGCTGTTACCGACCATACGCCGCCGCCGCTGAAACAATAAAGTGTATTATGCCGCCGAGAATGCAACCGCTGCCGATTGAACCATATCTACCAGAGATTGCAGCAGTGCTGCGTTCCTACACGTCGCTGGTGCTGGTGGCGGAGCCGGGCGCTGGGAAAACCACCCGTGTACCGCCGGCCATTATTCGTTCCGGCTTGCTGCCCGCGGGTTCGTCCAAGCTGGTGCTGCTTCAGCCGCGGCGGGTAGCTGCGCGGGCGATTGCGGGCCGGGTGGCACAGGAGAATCAGTGGCAGGTGGGAGAGCAGGTGGGGTACCAGATGCGGCTGGAAAGCAATATCCGCCCGCACACGCCTCTGCGTGTATTGACCGAAGGAGTGCTGACGAGGCTGCTGCTGGAAAATCCATTTCTGGATGGCATCGGCATCGTGATGCTCGATGAGTTTCATCAGCGCAGTGTACACGCGGATTTGGCATTGGCGATGCTCCGGAAAATTCAGCAGACAGTGCGGCCGGATCTGCGTGTGGTGGTGATGTCTGCGACATTGGCGGCTGAGCCGGTGGCGGCATTTCTGGGAAATTGTCCCATCATCAATATTCCAGGCCGGGCGTTTCCGGTCAACATAAGCCATCGGCCGCCTGGCGATGTGCCGCTGGAAACCCACCTGGCAACCGTGATTGAACAAACGCTTGAACGGTGCGTTGCCGGACCGGCGGCAATGGACCCGGATAGCGGGGAAGAACCCGGCGATATTCTGGTGTTCTTGCCGGGCGTGGGAGAAATTCAACGCTGTCAAACCGCATTGGCTCCGGTCGCCAGACGATGGAACCTGCTGGTACTGCCGCTGCACGGTTCGATGCCCATGGAAAATCAGATACGTGTGCTGGAGCGAGCCGACCGGCAAAAGGTTATCTTGGCCACCAATATCGCCGAAACGTCATTGACCATTGATGGCGTGCGGACGGTGATTGATTCCGGGCTGATGCGTCAGGCGGAGTACGATCCGGGCCGGGGTATGGACAGGTTGGAAAAAAAACGCATCAGCCGGGCTTCTGCAGAGCAGCGTGCCGGACGGGCCGGCCGCACCGCTGCCGGAACTTGTGTACGCTTGTGGTCGCTGTCGGAAGACCGCAGCTTGGCTGAGTTTGATGTGCCGGAAATAAAGCGTATCGATTTAAGTTCAACGTTGCTGTCTGTATACACTTGGGATTCGTGTGATCCGGATAAGTTTGAATGGTTTGAGCGGCCGCCGGAGCCGGCACTGGTTGGGGCGCGGCGGCATCTGGCGATGCTGGGGGCGCTGGCCACCGCACCGGAGCGGGGCCTTTCCCCTTTGGGGCGCATGTTGGCGCAGTTGCCGGTGCATCCGCGGCTGGGCAGAATGCTGGTAGCGGCAGGACCGTCGGGGCTATGGGACGAGGCAAGTTTGCTGGCAGCCCTGATTTCGGAGAAGGATATCCTGACGTGGCAACGTAGCGGGGCAGTGGCGAAAATCTCTGCGGAATCTGATGTGCTGCACCGTATGGAGATTTTTGAAAATATACGAGCCGGTGGATTTGCCAGCGGCGGGTCATCGGCCGGAGTGGATATGGCCGCGGTAGTGCATGTGGACCGGGTGCGTAAAGATATTTTCAGGATCGGACGCGACGTTGTCTGGAAGGATTTACCTGCCGGACGAAAGCCGGCTCTCACCGGGGCGGATCGTGAGCAGTCGCTGCTGAAATTATTGCTGGCGGCGTATCCGGATCGTGTGTGTCGCAGGCGCGGCGACGATCATCAGCGAGCGCTGATGGTGGGTGGCAAAGGCGTGCGGCTGGCGGCGGGCAGCGCGGTGCAGCATCCGGAATTTTTCCTGGCCATTGACATTCAGAACGATTCTCGAAACTCCCGCGGCGAAGCGGTGGTAGTCTGGGCCAGCGGCATTGAAGCCGCGTGGCTGATGGAAATGTTTCCACAGGCCGTGGTGCAGAGTCAGGCGGTGGAGTGGGATTCCACAGCGCAGCGTGTGGTGGCATTGCGCCGTTGGGTGTATCACGATTTGATCTTGCGGGAGAGTCGGACCGGCGCTCCCGATCCAGTGGTCGCTGCGGGCATGCTGGCGGAAAAGGCGCTGCCGGAAATGCGGGAAATTGTGGCTGCCGATGCGGGCGCTCGACAGGTGCTGGCTCGCATGGCACTTTTGCGCCAGGCCATGCCGGAATTGGATATTCCGGAGATTACACCGGAAGTCTTCGCCGAGATTCTCCTCCAGGCGTGTGCAGGAAAGCGGAGTAAAGCCGAGTTGCAGCAGGAACACTGGCGCGAGTGGATATGGAATATGCTTGCGTATCCGGTACGCCGGGCGCTGGATCTTCACGCTCCGCAAACCATCACCTTGCCCGGCGGACGTCCGGCGACACTGGAATACTCGGCGGATGGTCCGCCCACGCTGGCGGTGCGGGTGCAGGATATGTTCGGCTGTACTCAAACGCCGCGAATTGCGGACGGCCGGGTTCCGGTGCAACTGCAACTGCTGGGACCGAATCATCGTCCCGTTCAGATCACCAATGACCTGGCAAGTTTCTGGAAACAGGGCTACTTTCTGGTGCGCAAGGACCTTCGTGCCCGCTATCCAAAGCACGCCTGGCCGGAAGATCCGGCCGCCGCCTTGCCACCGATGGCGGGACGGCATCGCAGGCCCCGGCGAAAACATACCCAAGTGGAGATCTTGCGCATATCATGGTTAGGGACCGCGCAAAAATAAATTCGTGTTTTCCGGCGCAGAAATTTTGGCCGCCAGCGAGGCGTGAGTGAGGCGCATACCCCGGCAGTGGGTCTGAAACGAGCGAACAACGAAGCTGGAGGCCAAAAGGGCCAGCCGAAAAGTGCGAAGTTATTTTTGCCCGGTTCCTTAGCGGCTGTGAATGGATTGTCCATCATCAGGAGTAACAGATCATGCAGGCGTGGCTTTTGGAAAAACTTGGATCGCTGGACAACATGCATTTGGGCGAAGCGGCGGATCCGGTGGCAGGTCGTCATGATGTGGTCATGGAAATGGCT
Source organism: Planctomycetota bacterium (assembly GCA_021852275.1). Classification (GTDB taxonomy): domain Bacteria; phylum Planctomycetota; class Phycisphaerae; order WQYP01; family WQYP01; genus JABEVA01. The sequence goes on from JAJZNX010000127.1 coordinate 53,869, forward strand.
CTGGCCGCACTGAACCCTGCTGATCGGTATTTGGCACAGGGGCAGTATCCGGCGCGACCGGAATTGCCGCATATTCTCGGCCGCGACGGTGTGGGGCGCATTGTCAGTGTCGGGCCGGAGGTTAAAACCTGGAAAGTGGGTGATCAGGCGTTGATTTTGCGTGGACCGACAGGTGTGGAGCGGGCGGGAACGTTTGCCCGTCTGGCGGCGGTGCCGGCGGATTCACTGGCGGAAATTCCGCATGGGTGGTCGCTGGAGCAGGCCGCGGGAGCCAGCCTGGTATATTTGACTGCGTATCAGGCCTTAACTCAATGGGATGATCTTAAACCGGGACAGGTGTTGATTACCGGCGCATCCGGTGGCGTGGGAGTAGCGGCGGTGCAATTGGCCAAGGCTTTGGGCCACACCGTGGCGGTGCTTTCGCGCAGTGTGGAAAAGCAGAAAAAGTTGCTGGAGATCGGTGCGGATATTGCCTTATGCGCCCAAGACACGCAGTGGCGCAAGAAGCTTTTTGAGGCTTTGGGCCAGCGCCGGGTGGATTTGGCCATTGACAATATCGGTGGTCAGCTTTTTCCGGAGGTAATTGACACCCTGGGCATGTTCGGGCGAGTCAGTGTCGTGGGAAGACTGGCCGGGCCGGTACCGCAATTCAATACCGCAAGCCTGTTTTTCCGGCGAAATAAAGTTGGCGGCGTGGCCGTGGCCACCTACAGTGCGGAAGAATCACGCAGGGTCTGGGCGCACATAACGACCTTGCTCGGGGCAAGAAACGCCCGCCCGCTGGTGGACAGCGTGCATCCCTTTGAACAACTGCCGGCGGCATTCGCCCGGCTTGAGACCGGCCCCATGGGCAAAGTCTTGCTGCGTGTGGGCGGTACTTGCTGAACTTTACTCTATGGCTTCGTCCGGATGGGCCATGGTTTTGCGGCTGTACGTGCGACCAGACCAGATATTTCCGCCCGTGTAATAGTCCCGCACGGAAGCTCCCAGTATGACCAGGCAAAAAATGACAGCAGGTGAGAGTATGAACTCGGATCCGGGGGTGCCGTCCAGAAAGCGGCGCACCCGGCGCATGTGCACCAGCGCCAGCGCATTGGCCACCACCGCCAGCGTCAGGTTGACCCACGCCAGGGTGGCCGGCTTCAGCAACACCAGACTGGCCGCGACGACCGGATAAATGGGCAGCAGGGCGCCAACGAATAAAAATCCCAACGCCAGGGCCAGGGCGGCGAGCGGATTGTATTTCAGCCCGGCATAGACATTTTTCTTGCCTCCGCGGAACGTATCCACCATGCCCTCATACATGCGGCCGAAGAGTAATTCCCGTGTGAGCACGGTAAAAACGCGAAATCCGCGGTTTTTAGCCCGGCCACCCAGGGCCAGGTCTTCAATCAATTGCCCTTTGATGGCTTCATGACCGCCAATGGCTTCATAGGCATGCCGGCGAAAAAGCAGGAACGCTCCGGCGGTGAGAATGGCCTTTGATGCAGGATTGTTGCTGCGATGCGGTGCAGCAAGCGTAAACATGGCGGTCATAGCTACCATTAAGAATCCCTGCTCCATGACGCTGTTGCCCTGTGGCCGAGGCAAAATGCTCAGCAGGTCCAGGTTGCGGTGCCGGACCAGCCGCATGGCCTGTTGCATGCATTGTGGATGAAAATGTATGTCGGAATCAACAAACAGCAGATATTCGGTATCAGCCCATTGGCGGGCTTGATGGATGGCCCAGTTTTTACCCATCCAGCCGGGCGGTGGCGGCTGAGTATTGTGAAGAATGTGCAGATGCGGGAATTGGGCCGCCAGTTGCCCGGCGATCTTTGCGGTGTTATCGGTGCTTTGGTCATCAATGAATATCACGCGAAAAATGGGATAGTCCTGTCGGCAAATGGACCCCAGCGTATCCAGAAGCACGTGACCTTCATTGCGGCCAGGAACAATAATAGTAACGCCCGGAAGGGGTAGTGATGAAACTGCCGGCGGCGGTTGATCTGGATGGAGGTCAAAGGTTTCCGGGGGTGTGTGGCTGTCATACATCAAACGATGCACGCGCCCCAGACCGCCCAAAATGGTGATGGTGATCCAGCACAGGAGTACCCCAACCAGAATAATAAGCAGGACTATATTCATACGTGCATTACTCGAATATCCCGAAAACCATGAACGGCATGACCTATGATGTGCGTATGGCTTCAGAGGCGGTGAAGAGCTTTCAGGTCTTCGGCATTAGCCCGGCCTTCGATGAAATGACGCAAATCTTCATTCTCCATGGTTTTGATCTGCTCCGGTGTGCCTTGGGCTATGATTTTGCCGTTCAGCAGCATCACAATCTGATCTGCCACCTTGAAAGCGCTGGCCATGTCATGGGTTACCACAATGCCGGTTACCTTGAGTTCTTCCTTAAGCTTCAAAATTAATTCATTGATAACGTCGGCGCGAATGGGGTCCAGACCGGTGGTGGGTTCATCATAAAGCACTACTTCCGGATCCATGGCAATGGCCCGGGCCAGAGCCACACGCTTTTTCTGGCCGCCGGAGAGATCGCCGGGCATTTTTTTTTCACTGCCGCTTAACCCCACCACCGCCAGTTTTTCACCGATAATCCGTTGAATATCTCTTTCAGAGTTCAGGCCCTGATGCCGCAGCGGAAAAGCGATATTTTCGCCCACACTCATGGAATCAAACAGTGCTCCCATTTGAAACAGAAAACCAATGCGTTTACGAATAGGTTCGAGTTGCCGTTCGCTAAGCTCATTGATGCAGTGCTGATGGAAATAAACGCTGCCTTGATCCGGCTGCAGCAGCCCCACAATATGCTTGAGCAATACTGATTTTCCTGCGCCCGATGGACCGATGATCACAGTGGTGCGGTCCGCGGGAATTGCCAGACTCAGCCCGTCAAGTACCACCAGCGATCCGAAACGCTTATGGACATCGGCGAAGCGAATGATGACTTGATCGGACATATCGGTGGGGGGCTGTATCATAGTATTCTGCAGTCTCCTGCTTGTACGTTGCAGGATTATAAAATCGGCGGTTGATTGGGCCAAAACATGACATAGATATTGGTCAGCAGCAAAGCCAGCACCAGGTTCAATATTAAAATGACGATAAAGCTGGTAACAAATGCCTCAGTGCACGCCCGGCCTACGCCCTGGGCCCCGTTGCCGCAGCGAAACCCCTTGTAGCAGGCGATGGCGCCGATGGCCAGACCGAAAAACAGGGCTTTGATCAGCCCCGTATTGATGGTATAAATATCCACCCCAACGCGGGCAAAGTGCCAGAATTGGTCATTGTTGATGCCCTGCACATGCACCGCAATCAACCAGCCGCCGAAGATTCCCAAAATATCGCTGAAAATCGTCAGAATCGGAGTCATCACCACGCAGGCCAGCACCCGCGGCACGGCCAGAGTGCGAACGGGGTCCGCGGCCATAGACCGCAGAGCCTCAATTTGTTCGGTGACGCGCATGGTTCCCAACTCGGCAGTCATGGCCCCACCGACACGCCCGGCCAGCATGACGCCCGTGAGCACCGGGCCAATTTGTTTCACCACGCTCAGGACGGTAACACTGCCGAGCCGGCTGGCCAGCCCCAGAGCATGAAATTGAGGGTAAGCTTCAATGACCAGCACGGCCCCTATAAAAAAACCGGTCAACATGACTACTGGAATGGAAAGCGTGCCCAGGTCAAACATCTGCGAGAACATCTCGCGCATGCCAAAGCGGTCCATGCCGCGCAGAGTTCCCGCGAGAATGGCCATGAAGAACCGCACAAAATCGCCCAGGGTCACCACAAAGGAAACACATATCTTTCCCAGCAACTCGATGGGCCCCAGGATGCTGGAACGATTGGGGGGTGGATCTGCGGGTGTCAAAGCGGCTAGCCCTTATCAAGCACCATTTTTCCAATGCAGTGTACCGCACCGGTTCTGCGTATTGTATACGCAGATGAAGACCTTGGGGCAAGTGGGTACAGGAGGCGGTTGGAAGTGTGGCTGACCGGCGCAGGCATGGGACCGCAGAAAGAGGGCAATTGTCGCGATTTCGCGTATCATAGGTCTTTGAAGTTGGTACCCCGGGCAACAGGACTGGGGAAAATTTACTATGGATTTCCATGCATGTGCGCTACAATGTCCGTCGCAGAACTTACTCCCGCAAAAATCGTCGCCGAGCTGGATAAGTACATTATCGGCCAAAAGGCCGCCAAGAGAGCCGTCGCCAATGCCGTGCGCAACCGCTGGCGGCGTTTGCAATTAAGCCCCGAAATCGCCCGTGATGTACTGCCTAAAAATATCATGCTGATCGGCCCGACCGGTGTGGGCAAAACAGAAATCGCCCGCCGGCTGGCAACGCTGGTAGAAGCCCCGTTTATCAAGGTGGAGGCCACCAAGTATACCGAAGTCGGCTATGTTGGCCGCGATGTGGAAAGCATGATCCGTGATTTATTGGAGTCGGCCATTCGCATGGTGCGGGCGGCCCAGATGCAGGCGGTGGCCATTCCCGCGTCCAAATTAGCCGACGATCGGCTCGTGGAACTGCTTTTGCCGCTAAGCACCACGGCTGACGAAACAGACCCGGCAGCGCAGCAGCGTCGCCAGCGCAGCGCTGCCAAGATCAAGTCCCAACTGGCCGCAGGTGTGTTTGATGATCAGATGGTGGAGGTGCCGGTGGTCGAAAAATCTCCCGCTCCGCCCATGTTCGGCATGATGGGCATGGATTCGGCGGAATCCATGCCGCCGGGTCTGAATGAAATTTTTGAAAAGCTTTCGTCGGGCCGCAGCACAGTACACAAGGTCAAAGTAACGGAAGCCCGGAAGATATTGGCGGCGCAGGAAGCTGAAAAGCTTGTCGATCAACAGGGTGTGGTGGAACAGGCGATCAGCCTGACGGAACAAAGCGGCATCATTTTTCTGGATGAAATAGACAAGGTGGCCACCGGAAGCGAAGGCCGCGGCGGTGCGGATGTGTCGCGTCAGGGAGTGCAGCGGGATTTACTGCCCATTGTGGAAGGCAGTGCGGTAACCACACGCCACGGCACAGTCCATACGGATCATATTTTGTTTATTGCCGCCGGGGCGTTTCACGCGGCCAAGCCGTCGGACCTTATGCCTGAATTACAGGGGCGTTTTCCCATTCGGGTTGAACTTGCCGACCTGGAACAGGCCGATTACGTACGAATCCTCCGGGAACCGAAAAACTCACTGGTGCGCCAGCAAATTGATCTGCTGGCCGTGGAAGGCGTGCGCATTTCTTTTACGGATGACGCCATTTACGCCATGGCCGAGTACGCGTTCAACGTCAACCGTAACACCCAGAACATTGGTGCCCGGCGTCTGAACACCATTTTGGATCGCGTGATGGATGATCTTTCATTTATGGCATCGGAAATCCGCGGCGAAAAACATGTGATTGACGCTACGATGGTGCGGGAAAAGCTGGCCGATATAGCCAGCGATGAAGATTTATCGCGGTATGTTCTGTAGCCAGCAAGGCGGAAAACGGATCAGGGCGGCCCGGCCATCTGCCAGGGCTGCAACACATATAGGACCTGGTGAATATGCAACAGCAGCCCATTGAAGTTTCCATAATTGCTCCGGCATTTAATGAGGTGGATAATGTTCAGCCGCTGGTGGAACGCATCCGTGATGTGTTTGTGCCGCTGAACATCGTCTTTGAAGCTATTATTGTGGATGATGCCGGCACGGACGGCACACGTGAAAGATTGCTGGAACTGGCCCGACGATACCCGTGGTTGCGGGTGATTTCCCTGGCCAGTAACAGCGGCCAGACTGCCGCCATGGATGCTGGCTTCCGCGCCGCCCGCGGCCGAATATGGGCCACCGTGGATGCCGACATGCAAAATGACCCCGGCGAAATTCCCCGCCTCATGGCCATGCTCTCCACAGAGGTGGATATGGTCAACGGCTGGCGGCAAAAACGCAGCGACAACGCTCTGCGCCTCATTCAAACCAAAATAGCCAATGGCATTCGCAACCGGCTCAGCGGAGAAAACATCAAAGATTCCGCCTGTTCGCTGAAGGTTTACAAACGAGAGTGTTTAGAGGGGCTTACGCTTTACAAGGGCATGCATCGTTTTTTTCCGACCCTGGTAAAAATGCGGGGCTTTAAGGTTATTGAGGTGCCCGTGAGCCACCATCCGCGGGCACATGGTGTTACCAAATATAAATTCGGCAGCCGGGTGATTCGGGCTTTTGTGGATCTTTTGGCCGTCCGCTGGATGAAAAAGCGCCAACTTCATTATCAAGCCCATGATCTGACGTCCGAGCATTCGGCGGCAGGTGCGGCCACGTCGCGGTTGGGTTAGAATGGTAAATATGATTCATCCCACCGCAATTGTTGATCCCCTGGCCCGGATAGACCCAAGCGCATCCATCGGGCCATATGCTGTCGTAGAGGGAGCGGTGCAGGTTGGCCCGCAGAGCAATATTCAGTCCCATGCCAAACTCATGGGGCCGCTGACCATGGGGTGCGGCAACATCGTCCACAGCTTCGCTTCGCTTGGAGATGTCCCGCAAGATTTGAAATTTACTGGACAAAATAGCTACCTGACTATCGGTGATCGAAATATTTTTCGGGAGCATGTTACGGTCCATCGCGGAACATCCGGCCAGACCGTCCTTGGCTCCAACAACTATCTGATGGTGGCCAGCCATGTCGGACATAATTGCCGTGTGGGAAACCATGTTACGCTGGTCAACGGAGCTTTGCTGGGCGGCCATGTGGTGGTGGAAGATCGGGCGATTATCGGCGGGAATTGTGCTATTCATCAATTTTGTCGCATCGGCCGGTTGGCCATGATCAGCTTTACTTCGGCGTACAATGTGGATGTGCCGCCGTTTTGTATGGCCATATCCACCAATCTGATCACCCAACTCAATTCCGTAGGATTGCGGCGATCAGGTATGAGCGTAGAGAGCCAAAATGCGCTGCGTCGGATGTTCCGCTGGATTTATCGTACGCACGCCGGCGTGCCGTTGGCCAAAGCTCTGGATGATTTACCACCAGAGTTGGGCAGCGTTCCGGAAATTCAAGAATTCAATGCGTTTGTAAAATCCACGAAGCGCGGTGTCGCCAGGTTCCGGCATTGGTCCACGCGCCATGGCCAGGCTTCCACCGGTACTGATGATACCCGGGGTGAGGAGAAGTCTTGAGCGCCGGTTCACAAGTCCTGAATCCAGCCTGGCCTCAGGCGGGATTTGCAATGGCAATATACTTTACACGACTATTATGCCCCATGGCCGGTGGTTGCACTGTACCGGCCTTTTTGACTTGCGATTGATGGCTAAGGATGCGATAAATAGTGGTGGCGGGGGGGGGGCGGCGCATGATCATCAAACGTGTGGTGACATCGCCATCATGATGGATACTTAAAGCATAAGGAGTAGAACAATGGCCAAAGCCGTAAAATCAGTGACCAGGGAAAAATTTACATTCGGTCTATGGACCGTGGGTAACATTGGACGCGACCCATTCGGCGGCCCCGTGCGCGGGGTGCTTACGCCCGTGCAAATCGCCAAATTGCTGGGCGAAGTTGGCGCGTATGGTGTGAACTTTCACGATAACGATCTGGTGCCCATTGACGCCACGCCCGCGCAGGAACGACAAATTAAATCCAGTTTCAAAAAGGCCCTGCGCGATAATGGCCTGGTGGTGCCCATGGCGACCACGAATTTATTTGGCGATCCGATATTTAAGGATGGCGCTTTCACCAGTGCCGACGCGAGGGTGCGGGCATACGCCCTGCAGAAGACGATGCGTGCCATGGACCTGGGAGTCGAGTTTGGCGCGCAGACCTTTGTTTTCTGGGGTGGCCGGGAAGGGGCCGAAAGTGATGCCGCCAAAGACCCGGCTGAAGCCATCAAACGTTTTCGCCACGCCATCAATTTTCTTTGCCAGTATTCCATTGAAAATAATTATGGCTATCGGTTTGCCATGGAAGCCAAGCCCAATGAGCCACGTGGACATATTTATTTTGCCACCACCGGCAACTACCTGGGATTTATTGAAACTCTTGATTATCCGGAGATGGTGGGAGTTAACCCGGAAGTCGCCCACGAAACCATGGCTGGTCTTAATTTTGTCCATCACGTGGCGCAGGCACTGGAGGCTGGCAAGCTCTTTCACATTGACCTTAACGACCAGGAACCTGGCCGCTATGACCAGGATTACCGCTTTGGTGCCGCCAACATCAAAGCCGCTTTTTTCCTGGTCAAATTGCTGGTCGATCACGGCTATGATGGCCCCCTGCACTTTGATGCCCATGCCTACCGCACCGAAGACTACCAGGGCGTGAAGGATTTTGCTCGTGGCTGTATGAAAACGTATATGTTGCTCAAACAGAAGGTGGCAAAGTTTAACACCGACCGAGAAATTCAGGCGCTGTTGAAACAAATTCATGTGCGCGATCAAAAGCTCGAAAATATGACCGCGGCCTATTCCATCGACGCGGTGCGCCAACTCAAGGCATACAAGTTTAATCGCGTGGCCCTGGGTGCTCGCGGCATACCCTATGAAAAGCTTGACCAACTGACCATGGAAATCATCATGGGTACGCGGTAAGCGGGTGTTTGGGCCTCCGCGGAGCGGTGTGAAGTCGGGCTGGCCAGGTGTTTGGCCGCCATTCCTCAGGCCGCTCAACACCGGGGGCAACGTCTCATACCACTGCCGTTACAGATCAGTCTATCTTCGCGGAATTCTCATGGACGGCAGTCATGTTGCCGCAGCCAACTTCTGCACCACCTCGGCATCGCGGGCGGATAAATCCGGGTACGCCGGATTTTGTCCCACATCCGGCCGGCGTTTCCAGCACCGGGCGCAGCTTGCATATTGCTTCCGGCTATCCGTAATGGTGATACCCCATTGATCGCCGGCTTGAATCTGGTGGAAACCCAATCCCAACGCATCTTCAATTTCCGGGCCATAATCAGCCATGAGCGGAGCTAAGGCATCGGTAGCTGGAAAAACAATCAACGCCTGTGCATCCAGGGCATTGCCCAGTCCGATCGATCGCTTAAGATCATCAAGTTGTTTGAGTCCATCTTGAATCAGCGGCATCAGCGTTTCCCAATGCCTGGCCAGTTCCTGCGACACCGGTGGCTGCGGTGTGGAAAAAATTCGGCGATGAACACTGCTGTCACCGACCAACGACTTCATACCCGGCAGTTGCAGCACCGCCTGCCAGGCCTCATCGGTTGTAAAAACCAGCACCGGAGCCAGCAGCTCCACCAGGGCAATCAGCAGCCGATGGCACATGGTCTGCGACGACCGGCGGCGCCGCGACCCCGGTAGTTCGCAATACAGCCGGTCCTTAATGGCCTTGGCATAAATGGCTGAAATGTCCACATTGCAGAATTCATACAGCAGTTTAAATACGTGATGAAATTCATAGCGTTCATAAGCCTGCAGAACTTGGCCTTGCAGCGACGAAAGCCGATATTGCATCCACGTATCAATGCTATGGGGCTGGGGGGCTACAGCATCGCGCGTGATGTCAAAGTCAAACAGGTTACCCAGCAAATAGCGAATGGTATTACGCAGCTTCCGGTAGGCTTCGCCGGTGCGGACGAAAAGTTCCTTGGAGCACGGCATGTCGTGCTGATAATCAACGCTGCTAACCCACAGCCGCAGCACGTCGGCACCGTTTTCCTTCAAGGCATCAACCACTTTAATATCATTGCCCTGGCTTTTAGACATTTTCCGGCCCTGGGCATCTACAATAAAACCGTGGGTAAGTACCTGTCTGAATGGCGGCTGCCGGCGGTAACCCGCAGCCTCCAGAAGCGATGCCTGAAACCAGCCGCGATGCTGGTCCGATCCTTCCAGGTACAAATTGGCCGGATAACCCAGTTCCGGGTGCGTTGCTTCCAGCACCGCGCAATGCGACGCCCCAGATTCAAACCAGACATCCAGAATATCTGCTCCCTGGCGAAGCTCCGCAGTTTTAAAGGTGAAATTGCTTACCACCTGACCTTCCGGGGTAATAGCCGAATCCACCCAGGTGTCTCCACCGAGAATTTGTTGCGGTGAATGCTGGTACCAGCAGTCGGCCCCGTGGATACCAAAATATGCGGCAACATGCCTCAAGGATTTTTCAGTCAGCAGAATGTTGCCCCGCTGGTCAAAAAATGCCGGAATTGGCACTCCCCACCAGCGCTGCCGGGAAATGCACCAGTCCGGGCGGCTTTCCAGCATCCCCACAATCCGATTTTTGCCCCAGCCTGGAATCCAGGTAACCTCCTCCACAAAACGCCGGGCCCTTTGCATCAGCGGACCCGTGCCGCTGGCCCTGACGAACCATTGCTCGGTGGCCCGGAAAATTACGGGTTTATGACACCGCCAGCAATGGGGATAGCTATGGTCGATTTCCATCTGATGAAAAAGCAGATGATGGGCCTTCAAAAACTCTACCACCATCCCATTGGCCTGCCAGATGCTCTGGCCACGCATAAACTCCGGCACAGTGTCATCATATTTTCCATTGGCCAGCACCGGGCAATAAATGTCCAGATTTTCCCGCCGGCCCGTCTGATAGTCTTCCAGACCATGGCCGGGCGCGGTATGCACCAGGCCCGTGCCGTCTTCCAGCGTAACATAATCGGCTAACACCACCGGCTGCGTCCGCTCGCCGTCCATGGGATGGCGATAAGTTGGATGAAGTGCAATCCAGTCCGCTCCGGTTACCGGTGCGGACGTCTGTCTGCCCGCAAGGCTAGATAGCCGCAATACCGATTCAGCCAGCGTGGCAGCAACAATCAGCGGCGGTTCTCCGCCATCTGCCTGCCTAACACATACGTATTCATGCCTGGGACCAACGGCCACAGCCCGATTCGCCGGCAGCGTCCATGGCGTGGTGGTCCAGATGAGTAAATTCGCGGCGGTGGGCACCGGTCCCCAGGCCGCAGGCCAGCTTTCCGCCGTTACACACAGCGGAAAACGCACATACACCGATGTATCTTTTTTTGCGGCATATTCCAGTTCCGCTTCGGCCAGTGCGGTCTGGTCCGCCGTACACCAATGCACCGGCTTACGCTGCCGATAGACCAGGTTATTTTTGACCAGTTCCGCCAATACCCCTGTTACGCCTGCTTCATAACGCGGATCCAGGGTTAAATACGGATGCTTAAAATCTCCTTGAATACCCAGCCGCTGGAAAGATGCCGATTGAATCCGAACATACTTCATGGCGTAATCGCGGCAATGCTGGCGGATCTGTGCCGGAGAAAGCTCCCGCATTTTCGGCCCCAGTTCCTTTTGCACCGCACTTTCAATCGGCAGCCCATGACAGTCCCACCCCGGTACATACGGAGAATCCCAACCCTGCATGTTGCGAAACCGCACGATTATATCTTTGAGAACTTTGTTAATCAGGTGGCCGGTATGAATGTCACCATTCGCGTAGGGCGGGCCGTCATGAAGCACCCATTTTCCCTGCGGATGAGAGCGCTGGCGAAGTGCTTCATACTCACGGTTGGCTTCCCAGCGGGCCAAAATTGCGGGTTCACGCTGCGTCAGATTCGCCTTCATATCAAAATTCGTCTGCGGCAGATTCAAGGTGTGCTTGTAATCTCTGGCTGCCGGCTCGGTGGGAACGATGGGTTTGATTTCAGGTGTGGTCATGCTGCTATTTGGAACTCCGTTAAGAGAGTGTGTTTGGCCCTGCGCCAGCGCCACGCGCCGTGACGCCAGATCCAACATGATAAGACACTTTCACTGGTTATCCCAGTGGCCGGAAAAGGGGGACCAGTCAAGGTTAAAATTTTCTCTTTTGGCGGTGCGCCAGAATCGCTGCGGTCATTTGGCCCCGGGGACCGATCCATCGTGGCTCATTCCAGCGTGTGACGACGCCTCGGGCAAACAATCTCAGGCCCCTCACTCTCTTTGCGCCGCGCGGAAATCTGCTACAATTATTGACTTGGATCAATGAAACGTCATTGCAGCTAAAAAGGATAGAACGGATATGGCGGCCACAGCGGATATTTTTGATTTTACCATTATTGGCGGTGGACCGGTGGGACTTTACGCGGCCTATTATGCAGGTCTGCGGCAGATGCGCACCAAAATAATAGATTCGCTGGATCAGCTTGGTGGGCAATTGGCGGCTTTGTATCCGGAAAAGTTTATCTTTGATGTTGCCGGTTTTCCCAAGGTCATTGCCAGGGATCTGGTGAAAGAACTGATGACGCAGGGGTTGCAATACGGTGCCCAGGTGCATCTTTCCGAAACGCTCAAGGGCCTGAAACGTGATGAGACCCATGATTGCTGGGTACTCTCGTCGGATCGGGCCGAGCATTATACCAAAACATTGCTTATTGCCGCCGGTTCTGGGGCATTTCAACCGAGAAAAGTGCCCGTGGCATCCGCGGCTGCATGGGAGGGGCGCGGGGTGTATTATTCGGTGAAATCGAAAGAGGATTTTGCGGGCAAGCGGCTTTTAATCATCGGCGGGGGGGATTCGGCGCTGGATTGGGCCATGAATTTGCACGGTGTAGCGGGGGCCATCACCATCATACACCGCCGCAATCAGTTTCGCGCACATGAAGACAGCGTGAAGCGGGTTTTAGCCAGCGGAACACCAATTTTAACCTTTTGGGAATTAAAAGACCTGGTTTGTGCCGATAATAAGATGACGGGCGCTCTTATCGTCAACAATCAGACGAAAGAAGAAAAGACGCTGCCTGTGGATGCGATCTTGGTACAGGTAGGCTTTATCAGCTCTCTGGGAGCCATTAAGAACTGGCCCATCGAAATTAAAGGTAATTCGATTATGGTCAATACGCAGATGCAGACCAGTCAGAAAGGGATTTTTGCCGCCGGCGATGTGGCCGGTTTTGATGGTAAACTCAAGTTGATTGCCACTGGATTCGGGGAAGCGGCTACTGCGGTAAATTTCGCAAAATCTTTTATTGATCCGCATTCCCGGGCCTTTCCAGGGCATTCCAGTGAAATGAGTCCGGAACAGGTTACCACGGTTAATTAGGAGATTTTAGCAACTCTTAATAGACTGGTGTCTTAGGCTGGGTAGCGGCTGGCTTTGACGTGCGCTAACGTTAAAATAAGGTAGCATGATTTCATGGTTAAGGAGTAAGGTAGACGTTTGTTGGAAGGCAGCAACTGGAGTTCCCAATAATAGATGGTCCGGGACGAACATGGTTGGATATAATTGATGTGTGCAGCCGGAATCTTGCTAAGCAAGAAGGAGCTTAATTCCAGGATGGTAGTTGTGGTTGCATGGATAGCATGAAGCGACAGGTGTGGTTTTGAAGTTTTCGGGTTTAACTACTTTCAAGGTATTGGGCGTGGCGGCTTTGGCCATCTCGCTGGTATCTATTTGGCCGGGCTGTAAAGACAGTTCCGCGGCAACCGGTTCAGCTTCACCCAAAGCCCACGGTGTTTACGTTACCACTATTTATGCGCCGGTGCTTCATGCTAAGTTAATGGTCAATCCCGTCACCAGCCCGGTCTGGCAAGCCATGACATGGCGAAAGCTTACTCCGGCTCCGGGGCATTCCCGGCTTTACGGGGTTACCCGTGTGGCCACGGCGGTGCGGCATGATGCACTCTATGCCGCGTTTATCTGCAGTGGGGATGGCTTGTGGTACCAGCCGCACGCCAATCGCGCTGATCTGTGGCGACACGATGCAGCAGAACTGTGGCTGGATACATCCAAAGCTCAAAATGGCACTAATTTTCTGGAAGTGGTCATGGCCCCCAACGGCCGGACTTATGAATGCTGGCATCGCGCCGCGGCTCCACCCCAACCGCGTGCCAACGGCAAAATAGACTTTGCCTATCCATTCAGCTTGATTCCCTGTAAAATTTCCGGATTAGCTGTTCTGCCTGGCCAGGGCACGTTCCGCGGCCAGACTGTGTGGACGCTGGTGGTAAAAGTTCCATTGGCCCATTTGCCCCGGCCTTTGCGGGTGCTCGCACCTCAACCAAAAGTCGGTGCCACATTCCGCATGAACCTCATTCGTTATGACTGGCATGTCGCCGACGGAAAACGCCGGCTGGTACAGTACAATCTTTTCCCAATAGCCACGGCCTGCCAGGCCTTTGCTCCGTATCGCATGGGTGCCGTGGTGATTGGTTCCGGTGAAGCCATGAATAACGTGGCACTGCGATCCAGGTAGGAACCGCGCAAAAATAAATTCGTGTTTTACGGCGCAGAAATTTTGGCCGCCGGCGAGGCGTGAGCGACGCGCATACCCTGCCAATGGGTCTGTAAGGAGCGAACAACGACGCCCGCGGCCAAAAGAACCAGTCGGAAAGTGTGAAGTTATTTGTGCGCGGCCCCTTAGTCATTATAATTACTGCAATGGTGGCGCGGTGCAGATAATGGCAGTTGACAAAAAGGGTACGAAAAATTCATGGCTTTTGATGTTCAATCCTTGATTCCTCCGCTGGATGGTCCCATGTGCTACCGGCCATCATTTGATATTCACGCCATTGTCGCTGGCGAACAGCGCATGACCGATGGTCAGTTTCTGGAACTTTATCACCACGCGGCTCTGCCGGATTTGGGGCGGTGGGCGTTTGCTGCGGTATCGCGGCATCATCCGGAAGATTACCGCACCTATGTCATTGACCGCAACATCAACTATACCAATATCTGTACGGCCCGCTGTACGTTTTGCGCCTTTAAGCGCAACGACCCTGGTGCCGCCGATGCGTATACCTTGGATCGCGAAACTATTTATCAGAAAATCCGGGAACTCGTCGCGCTGGGCGGCACGCAGATTCTTATGCAAGGGGGGATGAATCCGGCGTTGCCGCTGAGCTATTACCAGGATTTACTCCAGGGTATTCGGCAGCATTTTCCCGCGGTGCATATACATGCCTTCAGTCCGCCGGAGTTTGTGGAATTCTCTCGGTTTTTCAATATGCCCGTGCCGGATTTGTTGGCGAAGTTCAAGGAGTGGGGTTTGGCGACCGTGCCGGGCGGCGGAGGGGAGATATTTTCCGATCGCGTCCGTAGTCGCATCGGGCCGGGAAAATGCTCCGGCGAACAGTGGCTGGATGTGATGAGCGCGGCCCATCGTCTGGGAATGCATACCAGCGCCACCATGCTGATCGGGCATATTGAAACCATTGAAGATCGGCTGGACCATCTGGCCCGGCTGAGACAGCGGCAGGACTGGGCCTTGGCCAATGCCCTGGCTCATTACTCCGCGTTTATCCATTGGACATATCAGCCGGACAACACGCCCCTGGACCGCAAGCGCAAGTGGACGCCGGATTCCGGCAAGCCTTTTGAGTTTGACGACGGCCGAACCGTGCGCCTGGCCGACGCCCACGAATATCTGCGGATGTTGGCCCTGGCCCGACTGTATCTGGATAATTTCGCCAACATGCAAAGCAGTTGGGTAACCATGGGTCCGAAGATCGGCCAGTTGGCCCTGTATTTCGGGGCTAATGACATGGGATCGGTGATGATGGAGGAAAACGTGGTCAGCAGTGCGGGCACCACGTATTGCCTTGGCGAAGAGCAGATATGCCATTTGATCCGCGACGCCGGCTGGATTCCCGCCCAGCGCAACCAGTATTACCAGGTATTGCGGCGACAGGATGGAGCGGACGCACCGGATTTGCGGCCGCGGAAGCCGGGAATTTTTCCCCTTCGACAGCACAAAATAACGCCGCAGGAAGCAGGGGCGTACAGGGCGATATCACTTAGAACTTGGTCGTCAAGGGTGGAACCTGCCGCCAGCCCTCCGTAGCACCGTCTGGGAATGCGGCACCGCCGGTCCGGAAAATACGCCCCCCAACGCCATCGTTTATCGCAAGCGGTGGTGTACTGCCGGTTCTGCTTGGACCCGATCAGCGTACGCAATAGTGCGATGGATCGAATGATTGCACTGGCAGGCGATATCTGGCGGTTACAGCGTCGGCGGGAGGTTTGTTAAATGAATCGACAGATATATATGGATATCGCGGCCAAGGGCGCGCGCATACCTGTGGGAACCGATCTGGTACTGCGCCGGCATCCGGATCCCGAGGCCATTGTGCTTAATGGCAGGCGGTTGGCGGAAGTGTGCATGGAGGCTGCTGATACATATCACACGTCACTGGCTTTTCCGGTGATGGACCTGATGCTGGAAAAGGCGGCCCTGTTAAGCCTCCTCGGAATCACCGAAGATGCCCGGACCTTTCATTTCCAGGCCGGTTCCGATGCCGGACTGGTGGCGCGCCTGCAATCGCATCTGGCCAGGCCCTTGCCGCCGCGGATGCAGGCGCATGTCGACGCGATCCAGGTGATCGCTCAACAAGGGGCGGCCAGGTACATTCCAATGGGCATGAGCATTGGTCCGGTCAGCCTGATGACCAGGCTGCTGGCGGATCCGATCACACCGTTGTTTATGGCTGGTAGTGGTACCACGGCTATGGACGATGAGGATGTCCGGATGTTGGACGTGGTGAACGAGTTGGCGCTGCTGATGGTGACCCGGTATGCACAGGCGCAGATAGATGCCGGCGCGGCGGCGGTGTTTATCGCCGAGCCGGCGGCCAATTTGGCCTATTTTTCACCCCGCCAGATCGAGAGTGGCAGCGATGTATGGCAGCGCTACGTGATGAATGGCAACCGCCATATCGCGGATTTGCTTGCGCAGCGCGGGGCCGACCTTATTTTTCACTGCTGCGGCGAACTGACCGATGCAATGGTCAAAAGCTTTGGCAGCTTGAATCCCGCCGTTCTGAGCTTGGGTTCCTCTCGCAAGCTCTGGGAGGATGCGGCTTTGGTGCCTGCCGATACCGTACTTTATGGAAATTTACCCACCAAGTTGTTTTATTCCGATGATGCCATGCCGGCCGAAAAAGTCGCCGATCTGACCTGTGAACTACAGCAACAAATGCGATCTGTCCACCATCCGTTTATTCTGGGCAGCGAATGTGATGTGCTAAGCGTACCCGGCAGCGAAGCGACCATACAACGGAAAATTGCGGTAATGCTGCACTGTTCCTGTACGTAATCGCTTACAGCAATACTATGAATCTATCGGATGTTCGGACGGTATGAAAGGGGCGGTCAATCTAATGATCAAAATACGGTTTCGCGTTGTCGAACATAGCCCATAACGTGCCCCATTCCCAGAGGACCGTCGCCGCAGGTCGGCCCATTTTTTTTCAATTGCCCCGCCGAGCCGGACTTTCAAACAACGATCTGCGCTTCCTTTTCCAGGCGAATCCAAAGATGATTCCCAGCTTGTCCACCCATTCACGCAGCTAATTTTTATCCAATTGATGGAATTGCACTTCATAAACACGCAGCGTGTCCACAAAATGCTTTTCACTGCCGCCGGACATCTGTGCCCAGCGGAGCTTCATCAGTATGGTATCCTCCGCTTGCGCTACCCAAATAGTCTCACCCTCCATGTCCCACATTTGCCGTCGGGAGAACCTCGATTGGTCGAAAATTTCGTCGGTAAGCAGCCAAAAATCAACCTTATCCCCCTCCCGCAACTCAATGAGGTTGAACATGCTTCGCTGTTCAATGGCCGTCCGTACCGCATCCTGGTCGAGATAGAAATCCGGCGGTGGGAATGCAACCATCAGGCTTCCGACTGCCGATGGTGTGATATTCACAACCAAGTCGATGTCGTGTGTCGCTCGCGGCTCGCCCTGCATGCTCGATGCCACGGATCCGGTAACCATATAGGCAATCCCGGCCTGTCCCAAAAAAGTGGTTAGGGACCGCGCAAAAATAAATTCGTGTTTTAGGGCGCAGAAATTTTGGCCGCTGGCGAGGCGTGAGCGAGGCGCATACCCCGGCAGTGGGTCTGGAACGAGCGAACAACGAAGCTGGCGGCCAAAAGGGCCAGCCGGAAAGTGCGAAGTTATTTTTGCCCGGTTCCTTACGGCAATATCGGAATAAACCAGCGGGTGATCGGATATTCCATGGCCGATTGCAGAGAGTACGTGCCGCCACCTGTGGCCGATGGTGCATTGTTGAATTCCACCGCAGGCACGCTCTGCACGCTGCCGTCAAGGAAACCAATATTGCCTTGGCCATTGTGGCGGGAGCTTAAGTGATCACCCTGATTGAAGGCGGGCGGATCCAACACTTCATCATTAAAGTTGGAAAGCAGGGCGGATTCTTCAATAAACACCGCGAACTCATTGTTTTGAATGGCGTCAGCCTTGAGTGGGTAGGTCCACGGCGTGGAAGGATCGCCGCCCGATGCCCCCGGCGGATAAATGGTGGCCAGCGTGGCAGACTGCGAGTTGACCAGAGAATTAACCGAATAACTCCAATAACCACCTGTGGTCGATGGCCCAACATTTATCTCACCGCAGCCAGGAAGGGCACTTGGCCCCATGGTCAACGCGGTAGCGGAACTGCGATTCCCCATATCCTCCGGGCACATAAAGATCTTTGCATACTGTGGATTCAGTGGTGGCGGGCTGCCGGGGGCAGGCGTTGTTGACGTGGGAGAAATGGTATAGGGAGCAGCGGTACTCATCTGGGCCAGAGAGCCATTGAGCTGGTTGTAGAGAATGCCTGCTTGCAAACGCCAGTCCTGCTGGTTACTCCAGAAAGTTCCGGTGGCGGTACCCACGTATGGCGGATAATTCACGGGATGGGGAAAAATCAGGCCATCGGGTGGGAAAAATCCGTTGTCCGTATCAAAATATTCATGTAGCGCCTGGCCTAGCTGGCGCATATTGCTGGCACAAACGATCTGCTCGGCACTTTGTCGGGCGGAGGCCAAGGCTGGTAGCAGCAGGGAAATTAGCACGGCGATGATGGAGATAACCACTAAAAGCTCAATAAGAGTAAACCCGCGATTTTTCATAAACATGTACCTTTTTGCCGTCGCGTTAGAGGATTGCGAACATCTTTCCGGTTCGTAGCCCCTGTTGACCAAGCAATCCGCACGCCAATGACCCACAACGGCCACCGGTGCAACGCGAACCTGGGGAACTCAATGATAAACGCGCACCGATTGATTTTGATGCGAAAATTAGCTTTTTTTCAAAAAATTGGTTATCGGGCCGTGCCCGGCGAAAAATGCAAGCAGAAAATGGCCGCTGCTTGCGCAAGTGAGACGCATGCTCAATGCCAGTTTCTGGGCGTGTGCGCCATCGCCGAGGCCTTCCAGAATGCCTTCCCTTGGGGGTCGATGGCTTGGTCAGGTTCAGGGAGCCGCGGCTAAGACTCTTCCTCTTCGCTATCATCCTCGTGCGAATCGGATTCATCCGCAGGTCTGATCAGGCCTTGTTCAAGCATCCGGGCATATTCAATGCAGTAGCTGGCCCATGGCTTGGCTTCCAGACGGGCCTTGCCGATGGGTTTGCCGGTGGCCACGCACACCCCATAGGTACCCTGATCAATGCGATTCAGCGATTCCTGAATTTCCCGCAGTAGTTGACGTTCACTTTCGATCAAGCCGAGTGTAAATTCCTGCTCAAAATTATCGGTGCCGACATCCGCCATGTGCATGGGGCTGGAGGAATGATTGTCCTGGCTTTTGAAGGCTTCGTTTTCCATCGAGCCGACATCACCAAGAATCTCGCGGCGTTTTTCCAGCAAGAGCGTGCGAAAGTGTTCCAATTCCGCTTTGGAAAGTTTAGGTGCCGGGGCGCTGGCGTTCTTTTCCAGCACCTTGGCTGGTGCATTCAGTGGCTTGATGACGGACGTTGCCCGGGCATGGCCTTTGGATTTTGCCGCCAACTTGGTCACCTTCGGGTGCGATGCGGCTTTGCGAACGCGGGATACCTTCTGCCTTGTCGGCGTGCGTTTAGCCTTCGCGGTGGGAGCACCGGACCGGCGGGCCTTTTGGCCGGCAGAAAGCTCCCGGGCTTTGGACGACTTTTGTTTCTTATTTGCCGACATGAAAGCTCCAAATTTGTATCTTTCTTTAGCGCCACATCCATCTCCATCGCCCGTTCCACCGTCGCTGGCGCTATCCAAAGCAGCGGTTGGGTAAAGACCAGTTAGAATATCGGATTTTAGGCTGTATGTCAATTTCCGGCCACTCGGTTATCGGGTGCAGGGTGCGTGGCACGTTATGCGGCCCGGCGTGGAGCGCAGCGGCGAAGCATGTAATCGTCCCAGCGGCCATCTTGGCTCAGGCGTAGAGCGCGCAGCGCCAACATGGCCTCAGCGCCCCGGCGGTTCC
>JAJZNX010000128.1 GCA_021852275.1 Planctomycetota bacterium
AATTTTGGCCGCCAGCGAGGCGTGAGCGAGGCGCATACCCCGGCAGTGGGTCTGGAACGAGCGAACAACGAAGCTGGCGGTCAAAAGGGCCAGCCGGAAAGTGCGAAGTTATTTTTGCCCGGTTCCAAAGCATTAAACGTGGCTTTGCGAGCCCGCAGAGCCGCCGCGCAGATATTCGATGACATCGCGGGCCACCCAACTCATGGCATCCATGGCCCCTTGGGTGCGGGCCGCCAGATGCGGAGCAAAAACCAGGTTGGGTATTCCCCATAGCGGATAATCGGGTCCGGGCGGTTCAGGATCATGCACATCCAGCGCCGCTCCGGCGAGCTTTCCAGCCCGCAATACATCGGCCAGGGCCGCAGCATCCACCACTTCGCCCCGGCTGGTATTGATTAAATAGGCCGTCGGTTTTACTAGCGCCAGCGTGCCGTCATTGATCAAATGCCGGTTGCCAGGTTGGTGACTTACGTGGATGGTAAGAATATCCGCCTGGCGATAAAGCTCTTCCTTGGGCACACTTTGGGCGGGAAAGGTAATATTCCCGGCAACATCCAGCAAATCGTTATACAGAACTTTCATGCCAAAGGCGTGGGCCACCCGGCCTACGGACGTGCCGATACGCCCCATGCCCAGAATGCTGATGGTGCGGCCATGAATTTCCAGACCGCGAATGGTTTTGCGATAGCGGTGAAAAGCCTCCGCCGATACGGGAGAAGGTAAATGAACCAGCGGCCGGCCCAGATGAAAAATGAGGTTGAAAACATATTCCACCACGGCATGGGTATTGGCGGCAGGGGTGGAAATAACGGCTATGCCTCGGTCTTTACACGCCTGCTGATCGATATTTTCCAGACCTACTCCGGCCCGTCCAACCACCCGCAGCCGCGGAGCCTGCGCCAGCAGCGCGGCATTCACCTGTGTGTAGGTACGCACGATCAGGCCATCGGCGGTGGCCAGATGTTTTTGCAGCGCTGCGGCATCGCGAACAGAACACTCTACTACGCGAGCCTGGCTTTGCAGCCAGCGCAGCGGCTGGTCTTCCAGACCTTCCGTAATTACAACCGTCAATGAATTCATATAACACCTTGATAGCAAAAATACGTGGGGAAATTTCAGTCGCAACTTGGGTGTTTTTTAGTGCCCCTGCCCGCGCAGATATTCCAGCAGCAGCCGCACGCCAAATCCGCTGGCCGATTTACCGACAAGGTATCGGTCATCCTTTTTCGGGTTGGAAGTACCGGCGATATCCAGATGGGCCCAGGGAATTTCCGCCGGCACAAAATGTCGCAGAAACATGCCGCCCTGGATCGGGTGGGCTTCGCGTGGGCCGCTGTTGGCGATATCCGCGTGGGCGCTTTCCAGCAGGGTAGCGTAGCGATCGTGCAGCGGCAGCGGCCAGAGCCATTCTCCGCTGTACGTACCGGCAGTTTGCAGCGCCAGGGCCAGATCTTCGCGATTGGACATGAGTCCGGCGTACACGCTGCCCAGGGCTATCACAACACCGCCGGTCAGGGTGGCCATATCGATCACCGCTGCCGGGTGGTAACGCTTGCAGACGTAGGATAAAGCATCAGCCAGAATCAACCGTCCTTCAGCATCGGTATTGGTAACCTCCACCGTTTTGCCGTTGAACATGCGGATGATATCGCCGGGGCGGTAAGCCAGGGCATCCACGGAGTTTTCGGCTGTTGGAATAACTCCGATCACCGGGACGGGCAGTTGCAGGTCGGCGATGGCCTTCATGGCTCCCAGCACCGCCATGCCGCCGCACTTATCAAACTTCATCAGGCCCATATCCGCCGCGGGTTTGATGGAAATACCGCCGGTGTCAAAGGTAACCGCCTTGCCTACCAGGGCTACAGTTTTGGCGGAGCCGGGGCGGCGCGCGGCGGCCTTGGGCTGATATTCCAGCAAAATCAAAGCCGGTGGCGATACGCTGCCCTGACCCACCGACAGCAACCCGCCCATGCCCAAAGCTAAAGCTTTTTTGTGGTCCATAATTTCCACCCGCAGGCCGGCGGTCCGGGCCAGCGCACGGGCTTCCAGCACCAGCGTTGCCGGGTTGATTACATTGCCCGGATGGCAGGCAAGGTATCGAGCATAGTTGGCACCGTGGGCAATTGTGGTACCCATGGAGATGGCCTGGCGGAAGGGGGTACGGCGTTTACCCGCAGCCAGAAGCAGATGAAAAATCGGCAGTGCGGCCGATGGCGATGAGGTTTCGCCATTGTCTTTCTCCACAGCTTTGAAAGGAGTGTATTGAAAGCAGCCCAGCGTAAGCCCCTCGGCGAGAGCTTCCAGAAGCCGGGAATTTGCCGTCAGGATATTTTCCATGGATTGCAGATGGATGCTTAACTCATGCAGGTGCAGTTGAAGGGCTTTGCGGGCGATGGAGGCAGCAGTCCAACGCAGTTGATCGGCATCCAGCGATTCCGGCTTGCCCAGGCCTGCCAGCAGCAATCGCTGGCCGGGATGATCCAGCGGACAAACAGTTACCTCGCCGGGCTTGCCCTTGAAGTCGGCATGCACAAGAGCTGTTGCCAGCGCACCATGAAGTTCAGCATTCAAACTGCGCAAAGCGTCGGGCACATGCGTGGTTTTTTGCGGCAACATTACAGCGATGGCGTTAGCACGCGTGGGCCGGTGGTCCTGCAGGTTGATCTGCGGCGGCTTTATAGCGGGAGAATTGATCGCCGGTTGATAGGAGATGGAACGGTTCATGCGTTTTTCCCTTTCAAAACAAGATCAGAGTGTAACAGAGTGCGGTTGCGGCTACGAGCATGCCGGCAGTTTCAATGAATTTGTTTTAAGGAGGAGGCGGCCGGCGGTTTGGCGGGCTCATCTTGGTGAGTGTCTGGCTGGGTGCCAGGCCAGGCTGCTTACATAAGAAACACGGCTGCGGCTATGACGGTGGTCCACAGGCCGTTTTTATAGCCTTCTGCGGTCTGCACGATATTTCGGGTGCGGACGGTATTGCCGCTCATACGGTATATTTCTTTGCGCTGGTCATAGTTGCGGGCCGGATCAAATTCGATGCCGAGGGTGGTAGCCAGCATGGTGGCGGACATATCTTCAACAAAGTCGCCGATTTTTTCTTCGGTCATGCCGAAGCCCTGGTGGCGGCTGATGTAACCGTACTGATCACGTACGGGCATGGCCACACCGATGCCGGCACACAGCAGGCGGTTGGGTTCATCGGTGCTGGATTCGCTGATAACGCCGAAGGCCACCTGCCCCGGAATAAGCTGCCGGATGCCCTCGGTAACGGTGATGATTTTGCACCGGGCAGGCAGAATGCCAGACACCTGGACCAGATTAAATTTTTCGATACCTGCATGTCTAAATGCGAGCTCACGTGATTGCGGCAGATATTTATGGCGTCCCACGCCCTTGGTGAAAAATACACGTGTAGGAATCGGTGCTGTCCATTCATGGGCCATGGCTTATCCTTTCCAGATATCCGCATCATAAAATAACCGTTTTTGCTCCGGAGAGCACATTATTTTTGGGGGCTTCCGCCGTCTGGGGCCGCTGGGGCGGCAGCCGCCGAGCCGGAATTTTGCGGAATTCGGTTGCATTATGCGCCAAAACGCTTATTTTATAGTGCGTTTGGGCGACGGTTCGTAGGAACATAACCGGTCTTGGATGATCGGTCGGCCGGTCGCCCGGCTTTTTAGAAAAGGAGTTTTCCATGGCCAAGTCCCTCACCAAGTCGCAGACCGCGGCGAAGCTCGCCGAACTGGTCAGCAAAGCCACCGGCTCAGAAATGAGCAAAAAGCACGCCGCTGCCGCGCTCGATGCGCTGGCGGAACTCGCGTACAAGGAAGCCAAGAACAAGTTCACCGTGCCCGGCCTGGGCAAAATTGTTCTGGTCAACCGCAAGAAGCGCATGGGCCGCAATCCGGCTACCGGCGAAGCGATTGAAATTCCGGCCAAGCGCGTGGTGAAGTTCCGCGTTGCCAAGGCGGCCAAGGATGCGATCCTCGGCGGCAAGTAATTTCGCTCCGGCCTGGGCCGGGGGACCGATCGCTGGATTGATATTTTCCGGCGGTTTTTGCACTGGTCGTGTTGGCATCGCAACCGCCAGTCGCATGTCTAGCTTTAGCAAAAACAAATAAGACCCTCCACAGCCGGAAAACGGGCTGGGGAGGGTCTTTGTCTTTATACGGTCTGGTTTAACGTTTTGGCACGACTTTTTGGCCGGGATGCAGGACCATGGGCCGGCGGGTGTTGCACCGCGAGCTATGGCGGATCCACAGGCCCCAGCAGCGCGGCGATCGTCCGATCATCCAATGTTGATGCATCCTGCTGGGCACGCGGGTGATTGGACGGCAGCTTTTTACTTAAACCCAATACCTGCAGCCAGTGCTCTGCTTCTCCAGCATTTACCAGCCCGGCGGATTTTTCCGGGGGTTCTACGCTGGCCCGCCGGAAGCTCCTGGGTGCCGCTGCAACGATCAAAGCCTGTAGAAATTTTTCACATGATTGACTGCGGGCCTTTTGCCGGCGGGCGTCGCCGGCCACCGCCCGGTCATTGCTGACCACAGTGATGTGTCGGCGATCCGTACGCCTGGAAAGTATCTCTCGGATGACATCGTCCGCCTTGATGCCGCGCCCGGAATAAATCAGGCTCACGCCGGGGAATTCATCCGCGTCCGGTTCAGAAGGCTTGGGCCGTCCGTCGAGTACCACGATGGCTGCGGAGCGGGTTTTCTCCAACAGCGTGCACAACTGCCGCAGTGAAAAACCACCCCATGGGCCGCCAAGCGCGGCTCCGGCATAGGTGCAATTGTAGCCATCAATGATCAGCATTCGCGGCCCAAGTTATGGCCGAGAGCCCCGATTGCCGGGAGCCTGGCCGGAGGTTTGTCCGGAATTTTCAAACACCACCTGCCCGGCGACGATCGTGGTGCGAACCCGTCCGCGCACCTGCCAGCCGGAGAATGGCGTGTTGCTGCTACGTGAGTAAAACTTGGTCGGATCTATCTGCCATTGGGCCGCGGGATCAATCACCGTGATATCCGCGCGGCATCCAACGGCCAGCGATCCCCGGTCTTTCAGGCCCAGTACGACGGCCGGCCGATGGCTCATGAGTTCAATGAGTTTGAGCCAGATGATGTGGCCGGGATCAATAAGGGCTTTGGCATAAAGCGGCAGGGCGGTTTCCAGTCCGACAATACCGAAGGGCGCCTGGTCAAATTCCCGCTGTTTTTCTTCGGGGGCGTGCGGAGCATGATCGGTGGCCAGGCAATCAAGGGTTCCGTCAATAATGCCGTTAATACACGCCTCCACATCAGAGCGGCTACGCAGCGGCGGATTCATTTTGAAACTGGTGTCGTAGCCAGCGCACAAATCATCGGTTAAAAGCAGATGATGCGGCGTAACTTCAGCGGTAACGGATTCACCACGGCGTTTGGCCTGGCGGATCAGGTCCACCGCGCCGGCGGTGCTTACATGCTGCACATGGTAGCGGGCCCCGATGCGCCGGTTCAGCAGCAAGTCGCGGGCAATCATCAATTCTTCCGCGGCCGCGGGAATGCCGCCCAGCCCCAGCCGCAAAGCCGCTGTTCCTGCGTGCATGGACCCTCCGGAAAGTGTCGGCTCTTCACAATGCTGGCTCAACAGACCATCAAACATTTTGATGTATTGCAGGGCCTTGGCCATCACCGCTGCCGAACCCACTCCCACCCCGTCATCGGAAAATCCTATGGCCCCGGCCTCGTGCATGAGCATGATTTCGGCCAGTTCCGACCCCTGGCGGCCCTTGGTGATGGCACCCATGGGCAGCACCTGGCAGAGACCCGCCCGGCTGGCCTGAGTCAATACGTATTCAATCTGGGTATCGTTATCCAGTGCGGGGGTGGTGTTGGGCATGCAGCAGATGGTGGTAAAACCGCCGGCCACCGCCGCAGCCGCACCCGTGGCAATAGTTTCCTTGTGTTCCTGGCCGGGCTGGCGCAGATGTACGTGCATGTCAATCAGGCCGGGGGTAACCAAACATCCTGCAGCATCAATACGCCTGGCCCGCGGAGCCTGGGCCGAAAGCCCGGTACCACACGCGGCCACCTTGCCGTCCACCAGCAAAACCTCCGCAGCCCCCTGAAAGTTACGGGCCGGGTCCAGTACAGTCCCATTGACAATCAATACGGGATCGGCATTGGCGGTGTGCTGCGGTTTGATCGGAAGCGTGGTCTTCATGGGAGGCGATTATAATCGCTGCCGCACCCTGCCGCGAGTACGCCTGCGATTTGGATTTTGTGGGGCGTGGCAACCTGCCGGTGGCAGCATGACCAGCCACCAGGGGATACTGCTTGTGCCGGTGCCTAACCGCCAATAACCGAGGATCGCCCGGCGTCCGCTTCGCCGACGTCCGGGGTGGGTTGGCGGGCCGATATGCGCTGGGCGAGTTTGCTGGGGCGCTGCTTTTTTTTGCGGCCGTTGAGGGCCGCATCGATCTGGCGCAGGGCCTGCTTGATGCGCATTTCATTTTCCACCAGTGCGATACGCACAAAGCCTTCACCGTTTTCGCCAAAGCCGCGGCCGGGAGCCACCGCCACATCCGCCTCTTGGAGCAGACGGTACGAAAAATCAATGGTACCCTGGCCGGCCAGATGCTTATCCGCCACCCTGGCCCACACAAACATGCTGGCCCGCGGCGAGGCAACATCCCAGCCGATTTTGCGAAGGCCTGTTACCAGCACATCCCGGCGTTTTTGATAAATGGCGGCCTGCTGGGCGACAAAATCATCCCCTTTGCGCAAAGCCAGAATGCTGGCGATTTGAATGGGCGCAAAGTGCCCATAATCGTAATAACCCTTAATAGTTGATAGGGCCCGCACCATTTCCGGATTGCCGCAGCAGAAGCCCACCCGCCAGCCGGCCATGTTGTACGGTTTGCTCATGGTGGAAAATTCCACCCCCACATCAACGGCTCCGGGCGTGGCCAGAAAGGACGGGGCGCGATAGCCGTCAAAACATGTTTCACCATAGGCGAAATCGCTGATAATCAGCACATTGTACTGCCGGGCCAGGGCCACGGCATTCTGATAAAATTCAGGCTCCACCGTCATGGCCGACGGATTGTGCGGATAATTGAGAATCATCAGCTTGGGGCGGGGAAATAGATTGCGTAGCACGTGTTCAATGCGCTCCAGGAACGCATCGTCATTGCCCAATGGCACGCTGATGACGTTACCGCCGGCCAGGGCCACGGCATACACGTGAATGGGATAGGCCGGATCACCAACCACCACAGTATCGCCGGCACCCAGCAGGGCCAGCATCAGGTGGGAAAAACCTTCCTTGCTGCCGATGGTGGCCACCACCTGCGTTTCCGGATCTAATTCCACCCCGTAGCGGCGTTTGTATTTGAGGGCAACTTCGCGGCGCAGATTAAAAATGCCGATGCTGGCCGAGTACCGGTGGTTGTGCGGATCGCGTGCGGCTTCGGCAAGTTTGTTGATCACGAATTCCGGGGAGGGATCAATGGGGTTGCCCATGCCCAGATCAATCACGTCCGACCCGGCGCGGCGCTTTTGCGCCTTAAGCGCATTGATGCTGGCAAATAAATACGGCGGCAAGCGCCTGATGCGCGCAGAGACTTCAATCTTAAAGGGAGTATCGTTGCCAGTGCCGGCCATGGGAAATTCCTTTGTATGAGGCCACTCGTACCGCTTACAACGATACCGGCAGTGCGGCTTCAAGGCAAAGAGATAGTGCCGGGCCCGCTGGGGATGCGGTGAAAAACCGTGGCAGCTATCGAGCATATAATGCTAGATTCCCACATTTCGGGGAACCTCTCGCAACCCCCGGCAGAACGGGCGTTCTCGCTCACCGTTGCTGCACCCCCTTGTCTTCCGGGGCCATCAGGCCGTTCCCAAAAGCCACCCGCGCCTTTAATGCCACAATTTTCGGGTACACTCGAATGTGCTGGACGCATCTAATGAAGTTGCAAATTAGGCGAGAATCGCCTACACTTTTCACTGTGATGTCAAAATACGTTATATGGTTTATTCGCGGGTTTGGTTCTGTGCTGGTTCTACAACCACCTCCTTTGGGTAAATTTGTTCCCAAACTTGAGGCCGTTAAAACAGACAGCGACGCGATAGCTGGTGATTGGGTTAAAGTAGGTGACGCCATTACCTGGGCATTAGGTGAACGCCAACGGTCTATCTCGCATCCATCGTCAACCCACAAAAGGTGATGTATGACGGAGATCATATCGCAACCTAACATACCTAATGATAAACAACCACCATCAGAATCGGACAAATGGTGCTTCCTGGGATGGAACTGCGTCACCAAATGGTAATGCAATCCCATTCCGGACCAATACCTTCGCCCGAATTATTGGCCGGGTATGAAAAGGCCGTACCTGGCAGTGGGGATAGAATAATAAAAATGGCCGAACAACAGGCAGCGCACCGACAGCAACTTGAAAATAGCGCCTTTGCAGCACAAATTGACGATCGTAAAAGTGAGATGATCGAGCGGCGCATTGGTCAATATTTTGCCCTTGTCATAGGGGTAGCATCCCTGATCGCATCGGCGGTTATAATCATCAAGGTCCCCAATAGCGCCGGCGCAACCGTTGCGAGCATTGTGGGAGGTTCGACAGTATTGGGATTGGTAACAGCATTCGTCGTAGGAAACCATAAAGCAAAAAAAGATTCTAACGAAGATTCGACCACAAATTCAAATTAGGATAGTGCCCGCTATCTTCCATTGAGCTACCGCTGATGCTTGGACGGTCTATGGAGACCTGCATTTATTAATTGGACAGTGGCCGCTACGCAGCCTTTAACCGGCTCCGGCACGGCCGGAGAAATCTGGCCTGGGCTGTGCCGGCTGTTGCCCCCCGATCGCCCTGTAGAACCACCGTTTTAACCCTTTTTTGGCCTGGTCTTGGCTTGTGAATTTTGACCCTGGACTATATACTTCGGGCATTGGTTTGGGCAGGGTATATGTCCCCATCCGACCCGGCCGGCCAGCGGCGGAAATATGCCAGAAATGCTGGACCTCATCTGCCTGCCGGGGTCAAATTTCCAGTGTTCAGGAGTCAGTATGGCTATGGATCAGCCCGGTAATGTGGTCATGGAAGCGTATGATGAATCCGCCATTCAGGCACTCAAGGGGCTTGACCCCGTCCGCAAACGACCCGGTATGTATATTGGCGATACCACCCAGCGTGGTCTGCACCATTTAGTATGGGAAATTGTCAACAATTCCGTGGATGAAGCCATGGCCGGTTACTGCCAGAATATCTGGGTAACCATTCAGGCGGATGGTTCGGTTTGCGTGGCTGATGATGGCCGCGGCATTCCCGTCGGTATGCACCCTACAGAAAAAAAATCCACCCTGGAAGTGGTGATGTGCGATTTGCACGCGGGCGGTAAATTCGGCGGCGGCGGCTACAAAGTTTCCGGCGGCTTACACGGCGTGGGCGCGTCGGTGGTCAACGCCCTTTCCGAATGGACTGAGGTGGAAGTGGCCCGCGATGGCAAAGTGTACTCCATGGCCTTTGAACGCGGCGTTAAATCTGCGGAACTCAAAACCATCGGCAAACGGGCCAAAACCGGCACCAAAGTAACCTTCAAGCCGGATTCGCAAATTTTCGCTGAACTGGACTTTGACTACGAACGCATCGTCGCCCGCTGCCGGGAATTGGCCTACCTTAACGAAGGCCTGGCATTTTATCTGGAAGACCAACGCACCGGCAAAAAAGATGAATTTAAGTATACCAAGGGCATCATCCAATTCGTCAAGCAGCTCAACGAAGGCAAGGAAGTGGTACACAACCAGGTGGTTTACCTGGAAAAGCAGGAACCCGGCAAGGACAATCCCCTGTCCGTGCAGGTGGCTATGCAATACAACGATGGCTATGCCGAAAGCCTGCACAGCTTTGCCAACAACATCAATACCCCCGGTGGAGGCACGCACCTGTCCGGCTTTAAGACCGCTCTGACCCGTTGCCTTAATTTTTACGCCAAAACCAACAACCTGGTTAAAGATGAAAAAGAACTGCCCAACGGCGACGACCTGCGCGAAGGCCTTTCCGCCATCATCAGTGTTAAAGTGCCCAATCCGCAGTTTGAAGGGCAAACCAAAGATAAACTCGGCAACGGCGAAGTGGAAGGTTTTGTTTCCAGTGCCGTCAATGAGGCGCTGGCCACCTGGCTGGAAGAACACCCCGGCGATGCCAAACGCATCATCCAAAAAGGCATGCTGGCCAGGCAGGCACGGGAAGCGGCCCGCAAAGCCCGCGAACTGACCCGCAAGGGGGCGTTAAGCAGCGGTGGCCTGCCCGGCAAACTTTCCGATTGTTCCAGCCGCGACATGGAATCCACCGAGCTTTACATTGTCGAAGGGCAATCCGCCGGCGGTACCGCCAAAGCCGGTCGCGACCGTGTGTTTCAAGCCATTTTGCCGATCAAGGGCAAAATCCTCAACGTCGAAAAAGCCCGCGTCGATAAAATGCTCAGCCACGAGGAAATCCGCACCATTGTGCAGGCACTTTCCTGCGGCATCGGCGCTGCCGACATGGATATGAGCAAACTCCGTTACGGCAAACTGGTTATTATGACCGATGCCGATGTGGATGGTTCGCACATTCGCACCCTGCTGCTGACGTTTTTCTTCCGCCAGATGAACCAACTGGTGCGCGACGGCCGCGTGTATATCGCCCAGCCGCCGCTGTATCAGGTAACGCGCAAAAAGCATGTGGAATACGTACGTAATGAAGCCGCCATGCGAAAAACCCTCCTGGATCTGGGCTTGGACGGCACCAGCCTGGTGATCCGCGATAAAAAGGGGCAGGAAAGCTCGCGGTTGAAGGGCAGCGATCTGCGCAAGCTCATCCAGACTCTGGAACAGATACAGGATCTGGCCCAGGTAGGCGAGCGGCGCGGCATTCCGTTTGCCAAGCTGCTGGATCTGCGCAAAGAGCGCGGCACACTGCCATTGTACCGCGTTATTCTGGATTCCAAGGAGTATTTTTTCTGGACTCCGGCAGACTATGCCGCCTTTTCCGACAAGCACGGCGTGGCCGAGCTTGAAGCCGCCGCCAGATCCGTGGAACCCGCCGATGCCTCCACCAATGGCAATGGCAACGGCCATAGCGATGCCAAAACCCGGGCCGCCGCCGCCGAAGCCATCGAGGCCAAGAAACGCGCCGCCAAACGCCTGGAAAAAAACGAAGAGCTCCACGAAAACAAAGAACTCGAAAAGCTCTTTGAAAAGATAAAAGCCGCCGACCTGCCCATGGAAGATTATTTTCTGCGACTGGAAGAAACCGACAGCGGCGAACGCAAAATGACCCGCTACTTGATTGAAAACGGAGCCGAGTATCGCCGGGAGGTCGCCGGCGTTGGCGACATTGTCAGCGCGGTGCATGATATAGCCAAGCAAGGTATCGAAATCAAACGCTTCAAAGGTCTGGGCGAAATGAACGCTGAAGAACTCTGGATTACCACCATGGACCCCAGCCGCCGCACGCTGCTGCGTGTAACCATGGAAGGTGCCAGCAATGCTGAAGCCATGTTCAGTACGCTGATGGGGGAAAACGTGGAACGTCGCCGGGCTTTCATCGAACTCCACGCCTTGGAAGTAAAGAATCTGGATGTATAAGTTTCCAACATGCTCATTGACACGCACTGCCATCTGACCGATCAGGCCATTCTGCCGGACCAGGCCGCGGTGGTACAGCGGGCCATCGCCGCCGGTGTCCAGCGCATGATCACGATCGGCACCGGGCCGGAAGATCACCAGCGGGTACTCAAGGCGATCGAGAGTTACCCTGAGGTTTTCGGGGCGGTTGCCGTGCATCCTCATCTGGCGGGAGAGACAGCCCCGGATTTCATCGCGGCTATGTGGGCGCTTTTTGCCAGTCAGCCACGGCTGCTGGCGGTGGGCGAATGCGGGCTGGATTATCATGGCCCATCCGCCAATGCTGCTTTGCAGCGCCCGGTATTCATCCAGCAGTTGGATCTGGCCCGGCAATTGAAGCTGCCGGCCATTTTACACGTACGCGATGCCCACGCCGACGCCCTTAGCATCATGGCCGATTATGCAGATATTCCCCACGTGGTGCACTGTTTTACCGGCACCGCCGAGGAAGCTGCCTGTTGGCTTGAACGGGGTGCTTATGTGGGTATCACCGGTATTGTTACGTATAAAAACGCCCCGGAAGTCCGGGCCGTGGCCCGGATGGTCCCCGAAGATCGGCTGCTGGTGGAAACAGATTGCCCCTATTTAAGTCCCGAACCAGTCCGGAAAATCAAAATCAACGAACCCGCCTTTGTGGTCCATGTGGCGGCGCGGGTAGCGGCGGAGCGGGGTGTAAGCGTGGAAGCACTGGCCCAATCCACCACCACCAACGCCCGGCGATTGTTTGGGCCGCGGTTGGAATAAAAGCCGCGCCCTTTACACCAGATCGAAACGGTCCAGATTCATGACTTTGTTCCAGGCCAGGACAAAGTCGTGAACAAACTTTTCTGGAGCGTCGGCACCGGCATACACCTCGGCCACGGCCCGCAGTTGAGCATTTGAACCAAAAATAAGATCTACCCGCGTTGCAGTCCATCGGCGTTTGCCGGTCTTGCGGTCCTGTCCTGCAAATAGATCCGCAGCTTCGGTTAATGGTTGCCATTGCGTATCCATACTCAGCAGGTTTACAAAAAAATCGTTGGTCAACATTTCTGGCCGCGTTGTAAAAACCCCATGCGGTGTTGCACCGGCGTTGGCACCCAGCACACGCAGCCCGCCGATGAGAACCGTCATTTCCGGTGGCGTAAGCGTTAATAGCTGGGCCTTATCCACCAGCATGACCTCGGCTACTGCGCCATAGTGATCCCTGGCATAATTGCGGAAACCATCCGCTCGTGGTTCCAGTACGGCAAATGAAGCAACATCCGTTTGTTCCTGCGCGGCATCGGTCCGGCCCGGGGCAAACGGGACAACCACTTTGTGACCAGCCTTTTTGGCCGCCAGCTCAATGGCGGCGCACCCGCCCAGCACAATCAGATCGGCCATGGACACCTTTTTGCCGCCCGGCTGGCTCTGGTTAAAGTTGCGACCGATGCCTTCGATGACTTGCAGCACGGGTGCCAACTGCCCGGGTTGATTGACCGCCCAATCTTTCTGCGGAGCCAGACGTATCCGGCCACCGTTGGCACCGCCGCGCTTGTCCGAACCGCGGAAGGTAGAGGCGGATGCCCATGCGGTAGTAACTAATTGCGCAATTGACAGGCCGGAGGCAAGAATTTTACCCTTGAGCACGGCGATATCCTGCTCATTGATCAAGGGGTGGTTCACTGCGGGAATCGGGTCCTGCCAGATTAATTCTTCCCTGGGCACCAGTGGCCCCAGATAGCGCGATCGCGGACCCATGTCGCGGTGTGTGAGTTTGAACCATGCCCGGGCAAACGCATCGGCGAACTCTTCCGGATGTTCGTAAAACCGCCGGGATATTCGGTTATAAACGGGGTCAAACCGCAGAGAAAGATCCGTGGTCAGCATGGTCGGTGCGTGCCGCCGGGACCGGTCATGGGCATCGGGAATAGTCCCGGCCCCGGCACCATTTTTGGCCGTCCATTGCTGTGCACCAGCCGGGCTGCGGGTGAGTTCCCATTCATAGCCAAAGAGGTTCTCAAAGAAATTGTTGCTCCATTTCGTAGGCGTTCTGGTCCAGGTAACTTCGGGGCCACCGCCGATGGTATCGCCGCCTTTGCCAGTGCCAAAGCTGCTTTTCCAGCCCAGGCCCTGCTCTTCAATGCCGGCCGCCTCAGGTTCCGGCCCCACGTGCGACACCGGCCCGGCACCATGCGTTTTGCCAAACGTGTGGCCACCGGCGATCAGGGCGACGGTTTCTTCATCATTCATGGCCATGCGGGCAAAGGTTTCGCGTATGTCCCGGGCCGCCGCTATGGGGTCCGGGTTGCCGTTGGGGCCTTCAGGATTCACATAGATCAACCCCATCTGGACGGCGGCGAGTGGATCGGCTAATTCGCGGTCACCACGATAGCGCTCATCGGCCAGCCATTGGCCTTCCGGCCCCCAATAGACAGATTCGTCCGGTTCCCACGCATCCTCGCGCCCGCCACCGAACCCGAAGGTCTTAAACCCCATGGATTCTAGGGCCACGTTACCAGCCAGAATCATCAGATCCGCCCAGGAAATCCTGCGGCCATATTTTTTCTTCACCGGCCAGAGCAATCGGCGGGCTTTGTCCAGATTTACATTGTCCGGCCAACTGTTGAGCGGTGCAAAACGCTGCTGCCCGGTGCCGGCACCTCCGCGCCCGTCACCGATACGATACGTACCAGCAGCGTGCCATGCCATTCGGATAAACAGCGGCCCGTAATGGCCAAAGTCCGCCGGCCACCAGTCCTGTGAATCCGTCATCAACTGCAAAAGATCCTTTTGCACTGCGGCAAGGTCCAAACTGTTAAATTCCCGGGCGTAGACGAAGTTTTCTCCCATGGGGTTGGATAAAGATGAGTGCTGACACAGCGGCTTGAGATTCAACGCTTGGGGCCACCAGTCAGTATTGGATCT
This sequence comes from Planctomycetota bacterium, assembly GCA_021852275.1. Lineage (GTDB taxonomy): Bacteria > Planctomycetota > Phycisphaerae > WQYP01 > WQYP01 > JABEVA01. The sequence goes on from JAJZNX010000128.1 coordinate 14,557, forward strand.
GGCACCGGCGGTGGCTGCCCGAAAAGGGCATTTGGCCTCATGGGATCCGTGCTGATGCGCAGCAGCCTCCTGCCCCGGCTGTGAACCATCGGTGCCGGTGGCAGGTGCCTTCTGATGACCGGTAACCGGGCAACCATCCACAGGAATACCTGTTATTTCAGGCTTGGTAGAATCAGACATGGTAAAACTCCTTGCCAACAGATTTACCGGCACCATCGCCGACGGCCACATATCGCCGGCACCAGGCCACCAGCAAACCCGACAATGGCCAGTGTAAGAACCGGAACATAAGAAGTAAAATATATCATGTCTATACTTTTCATAGGATTTAACTATGGAATTACATCAGCTTCGGTATTTTGTGGAAGTATCCAGACGGCGCAACTTTACTCGCGCCGCTCAGGCTTGCCGGGTGGCCCAGCCCTCTTTAAGCCAGCAAATCATCAAACTGGAAAAAGAACTGGGGCAACCTCTTCTGGACCGGACTCGGCGAAAAATCCTGCTGACCCCGGCCGGCCAGAGATTTCTCCCGCAGGCGCAGGCCATTCTGGCGGCCGTGGAAGACGCCAGACGCATGGTATCCTTGGATGACGCCTTGCATGGACAGCTTTCCATCGGAGCAATCTCCACCATAGCCCCATATCTTCTACCTCAGATATTAGCCAGGTTCCTGCACAGCCGGCCGCAGGCTACGGTATCAGTGGTGGAGAATCTTACCCCGGTGCTGGTGGAAGCCTGCCTGGCCGGCGAGTTGGATGCGGCCATTGTTGCACTGCCCATCAACGAACCTATGCTGGAAGCTGTGCCTCTTTTCACAGAATCGTTGCTGCTGGCCACAGCATACGAGCATCCTCTGGCCAGGCAGCGAAGCGTAAAGCTGACTGATTTAACCGGCCATCCCTTTGTACTCCTGGATCCGGTCCATTGCCTGGGTGCTCAGATCGTGCAATTTTGCCGCGACCGCTCGTGTGTGCCCGTGGTCCGCTGCCGCAGTTCCCAACTGTTAACCGTGCAGAAGATGGTGGCCATGGGCCTGGGCCTTTCCCTTATTCCACAGATGGCCTGCACCACGGATGCCGCGTCCGGGTGTCGCTACCGTCGCCTTAGTGGAGATCATCCGCAGCGAACAATCGGGCTGGTGTACCTTCGCCGCAGGTTTCGCACACCATTGCTGGAACACTTACTGGCGATCTTGCGGGCCGATGCTTTGCAGAAAAAGCGTCTGGCCACATCTGGCCCGGCCAGAGAGTCTAAATAGTCTTGCTGGAGCCGGGGAATTGACCTGTCCACAACATGGCGCGGCCGGATATCTCATCACCGGCCTGTTGCCGTGGGCCAACCCCAAAAGCTTGTGAAGAAGTTTTGCGGCCGCTTGCATTTTTAACTTTATAGTGTAAAGTAATTAAGAACCGCCAGCCGATAGCGGTCGTATGAACAGTTGGCTTTTATCCGGTGTCACCGTGGAATTGCGCGACGCAATATCGCAGATTTCCGAAATTCACGCCCAGATGGCGGCCAGCCAGGTGTTTCGCGGTTATCGCAGTGCCACCGCCCTGTTTTCCGCTGCCATCGCCGTGTGTACGGCCATCATTCAATCGCAATTGCTGGCCCATCCCGCCCGACACGTCGGCCTTTACCTGCTGCTGTGGATTGCCGCCGCCACGGTAAGTTTGATGATCATCGCCCTGGAGATGATCTTGCGTTGCCGCAAGCTCAATTCCGATGTGCAAACGCGCCTCACATTGCTGGCGGTGGAAAGTTTTCTGCCCAGCCTGATCGCGGGTGCGGCGTTGACTTATCTGGTCTTCCACTTTGCGGCCGTGGTGGTGTGGATATTGCCGCCCTTGTGGATGATTCTGTTTTCGCTGGGCATTCTCGCTTCCAGCCGGATCTTACCTCGAGCCACCATTTATAGCGGCAGCTATTATTTGCTGGCGGGCATATTCTGCATGGTAAGTTTTCACGGTGCGCTGATGTTCAACCCCTGGATCATGGGAGTGGTATTCGGCTTCGGCCAACTCGCCACCGCGGCCATACTTTATTACACTCTGGAGCGAAAACATGAACCCGTCTGACCTGGAAAAGACCGCCGGCCGCTACGCCTACGACGGACTCGATCGCATCATTCACGAAAAAGCCCGCCTGAGCATTATTGCTTCGCTGGCAGGATATTCCGAAGGCCTGCTGTTTAATGAATTAAAAGAGCTTTGCTCGCTTACAGATGGCAACTTAAGCCGCCACCTGGCCATTTTGCAGGAAGCGGACCTGGTGCAAATGTGGAAAGGCACACGGAATAAGCGGCCGCAGACTCTTGCCCGGCTTACCGAGCATGGCCGCCGCCGATTTCTCGAATACGTAACCCGCCTGGAGCGCGTGGTGGCCGATGCGTCCCAGCTTACCCGGCAGTCGGAATCCGGGGCGACGCTGCGTCCGCGAACGGCATAATTTTTTTGCCCTGTTACTTTGCGTTGCAAAGTACGCCTGTTATATGACAACCGCTGCACAAGGAGTGATTCATGCAAATTCTTAAAGCGCAGGACATGGGCATGTGTTTTGGCGTACGTGATGCCCTGGCCAAAACTCATACCATCTCCAATCCTGTACAGGTAACGATATTTGGACAATTGGTGCATAACCCGGTGGTCAACCGGCGGCTGGCCGCACGCGGCTTTGGCATGGTGGATGAGCGTTCGCGTGATAAACTGCCCGATTCCACTCACGTATTGGTAACAGCCCATGGTATCAGTGATAAAATGCGCAGCGCCCTGCTGGCCGCGGGCAAAGAGCTTGTTGACACCACCTGTCCGCTGGTCAAAAAGGCCCACGCCGCCGCCCAACGTCTGCAGGAGAAGGGCTGCCACGTGATCGTCATCGGCACCCCCGGCCATGTGGAAGTCAACGGCATTGTGGAAGATCTTAACTCGTTTACCATTGTGGAAAGTCCCGCTACCGTTCAAACCTATCCCTTTACCAGGCTGGGTATTCTCTGCCAAACCACCACTCCATCCACTGTGGCTGCCGCGGTTCGAGCCAAAGTGGCCAAGCTCAACCCCCAGGCCCACATTCAATTCATCGACACGGTATGCCAGCCCACCAAAGACCGCCAGACCGCGCTGGAAGAGTTGCTCAATCAAGTGCAGGCTATGGTCGTGGTCGGTGGCCAGAATTCCAATAACACCCGTCGCCTGGTGGACCGCTGCCGCCAGCGCGGCATTCCCGCCTGGCACGTTCAATGTGCCGCGGAACTCCAGCCACAATGGTTTGCAGGTGTACAAGTCGTAGGTCTTACCGCCGGTACCAGCACCCTGCCTGAAACTATTGATGCCGTGTACCACGCTCTTTCCGCTATCGCCAGGAGTCCCGTGGCCCAGCCCCTGGTGCCATCACCTGCGCACCGCTGGCGAAATAGAAATCAATCCTCGGTCACAGGCTCGGTACGCCGCCACCGCGCTGGAACCACCCTGCCGGCAAACCGCATCGCGTAACAGCGGCGGTCGGACGACACCTCCGTTGGCGATGCCTGCGGCATCTGCGGGGCTAGAGTCAAAGCCGGATAGCGACTCCTTATCAGCACCGCCGCCAGCAGCAAAGAAGCCCATAACACCACGTCCATGGAATCGAAATAATGCCGGCCGTCGCGACCAAACATTTTGGCCAAATCCGAAGTCCATGGCATAAGGGCTGCAACTCCAATGAGTGCCATCCACGCCCGACGCCGCATTTTTTCCGGTGCAATCGCGTCACTGGCAATCATGGCGGTGGCCATTAGTGCCAGGATAAGCGTTACATAATGCGGTACCCAGGTGCGTTCCGACGCCCAGAGCATAAACATGCCGATACATCCGATTTCCATCAGATACCGGCGGCATTGCAGGGTTTTCAGGGGTTGACGCGCCCAAATCATCCCCGCTACCGCAATTGCCGCCAGCAGTCCTCGCCAGAGCCAGATTACCACCTTCGGCGGCCAATTGAAAATATTGACATAATGATAAACCTTATGTCCATGCAACATTTCCTGCCAGGCCGGCACATGTTCCAAAAGCCGTTTCATTAATTCTGGCATCGATTCCCCGTTGGCAAATTTGATTACACCCCCCGTCACATAAGGCAATATCATGATGGAGGTCCACTGGCGCAGCCAGACGATATTCTGATGCCAGGAAAAAAACAGCGCCGGCAGCAGAAATAACCATAGACCAATGCCGGCCAGAATGCCCAGCACAATGCGCCAACGCCGACGAAAAATAAAATAAGCCAGAAATGCCAATGGCGTTACTTTAATACATATCGCCAGTGCCACCATCAGCCCCGCAGCCCATTGGTGCCGGTGGGTTTCACCTTGCGCCAGCCACAGCCCGGTTACCAGCGGCAGCAGCATCAGCAGATTCATCTGGCCTTCCTGCACGTCGCCGATCACTGGAAAAAACCAGCCCGCAGCCACCAGCAGCACCGCCAAGGTTTCCAGCTTGACCCCCACCCGCCTCACCATGGCAATCATAAGCAGAAAGATGGACACGAACATAAAAGGCTTGGTGAGAACCCACGCCGCCTGGGCCATCGGACGTGCCAGCAGGGTATAAGGAGCCACAAATAACAGCGCCAGCGGCGGCAGAGGAAACCGGTCGCTGGTATAAGCCTTGTGCGCATAGATAAACGCCGGCACCGTTTTCATGTAAGAATCGAAGGCGTCGATATGCACGTTCTGGTGCATCTGGCGGGCCACCTTGGTATAGGCCTGCACCGCCAGCACCAGGCTCGCCAGCAACACTACCAGCAGGCCCGCAACTTTGAGCCGCCGTCGTAAGTTATCATCGCCACTTGCACCAGATTTCAGTTGCTTCATTGTGGCGTTATCGCAGAAGTCCTGGCGTCTGGCAAGGTTGAATATTAACAAATGGTTAGGATTATCGGTTGCGCTGCCCAAGATCAAGATCAGGCTTCGGTCTTGCCCGGCTCAAGGTTCATCAGCGCCCCTCATGACCGAAGCTTGATGCTGCCGATGGCTATCGGCACTGGACCATCGCCCGTTTCGCTTTTATAACAGCTTACCTATGTCGCAAAGGTTTGAAATTTTGCATCAGGATTCCGGTTGCCAGGCGCGCATCGGTCGGGTTTCCACGCCCCATGGCAGCTTTGAAACTCCTGCTTTCATGGCTGTGGGTACGCGCGGCAGTGTCAAGGGGCTTACCCCGCTGATGCTGGATGCCGCAGGATGTGAAATTCTGCTGGGCAACACTTATCACCTGATGCTGCGGCCGGGGGCGGAAACAGTTGCAGCCCTCGGTGGCTTGCAGAAATTCAGCGGATGGCATCGTCCCATGCTGACCGATTCCGGTGGATTTCAGGTTTTTTCGCTCGCAGAACTGCGCAGCTTTGATGATACGGGGGTAAATTTTCGATCCCATATTGATGGAACCATGGTGCATTTAGGGCCGGTGGAATCCATGCGCGTTCAGCATCTGCTGGGAGCGGATATTGCCATGGCTTTTGACGATTGTCCGCCGGCCAATTGCCCGCCCGAGCGTTTGGCCGATGCCATGGCCCGCACGCTGGCGTGGGCCAAAGTCAGCAAGCAGGTTCATGATGATCTGGATGTGTCGCAGCGACAATCCCTATTTGGCATTGTGCAGGGCGGTACGGACCCGCAGGCCCGCCAACACTGTGCCCAGGAATTGGCGAACCTGAATTTTGACGGTTATGCCATCGGCGGCCTGGCGGTCGGCGAAGGCCATGCCCGCATGGTGCAGGCCATTGGACATACCGTGCCCTTTTTACCCTATGATCGGCCGCGATATTTGATGGGTGTTGGTTACCCGCGTGATATTTTAGAAGCCGTCAAACAGGGCGTGGATATGTTTGACTGCGTCCTGCCCACCCGCAATGGCCGCAATGCTCTGGCCTTTACCCGTACCGGGCCGCTGCGGCTTAGAAACGCCCGGTACATCCGTGATACCAGGCCGATTGAAGCGGAATGTGATGGCTATTGCTGCCAAAATTTTTCCCGCGGCTACCTTCGGCATCTGTTTTCCGTGGGCGAAATGCTGGGGCCTACTTTGGTATCGCTCCATAACGTCCATTTTTTCCAGCGGTGGATGCTGGACATTCGCCTTGCCATCCGGGACAATGCTTTGTCCGGCCTGAAGGCATGGGATTCTGATGCTCCGGACGCTGAGCCATAACGGGCACACCAGACCCAGGTCAACAGAATGTCGATGGGCGGCGGGCCAAACGCCGATGGGCTGCCTGCCGCAGCCCGGCGATTGGCTCAAGAATGTTGCGGAATTTGCTATAGGTGGAATCATGTTGCGTGTAACATCAGTGAAACAAATGTTTATGGCGGCGGCGGTTGCCGGTCTGATCATTCCAGCGGCAACGCCCCATTGGTTTAATACCCCAGCGCAAGCCCAGGTAACCGCGGTGGTTAAACCGGCAGGCTCCCCGCCGGTGGCAAAAAACGCCGGCGGTACCAACACGGCGGTCGTTGCTCCGGCGACGCCCGCCACACCTTCCGGTAAAACCGCGGCCGTCAGCAGCGGGGTCAAGGCCATCGTAACCGCCAACACCGCAGCCAAAACGATGAAGACCCCGACCACGCAACCAGCCCCGGCCCCGGCCAATAACAGTTGGTTTACATTTTTGATGCTTGGTGCGGCGGCGATACTGGTCATCATGCTGATTCGCGGCCCACGCAAGGAAGAAAAAAAACGCAAGCAGATGCTGGCCACCATGAAAAAGGGCAGCCGCGTGGTCACCATTGGCGGCCTGGTCGGCTCTGTTGTGGATGTTCGCGATGATGTGGTGGTGCTGAAGGTGGACGAATCCGCCAATGTGAAAGCCCATTATCTGAAAAGCGCCATCTCCCGCGTACTGGCGGAGGATGATTCCCCGGAAGATAAGAAGGCTTAACCGCAGCCCCGGCGAATTTTCCGGTGCCTCCGGAACAGTATGAACCTCCACAAGGCAACACCCCGGGCGGCGGGAACCGTAAAAACAAAAGATTCACAACTGGAATCAACGGCGGCCGGCTGAACCGATGGCCATCATGGAACGAATATGAAAAGCAATCTTCTTACCAGATTTACCATTATTATTGCGGCCGTTGCACTCGCCCTGTTTGGCATTTTTTCCTATGGCCTCAAGGGTGGGATCGATCTTTCCGGCGGCACCGTACTCATCTACCAGCTTAATATCCCCAAAGGCTATCATGGCGATCCTAACCAGCTCGCCCGCCAGGTAATCACCACGCTGCGCCGGCGCGTAGACCCTAAAAACGTGCGTAATCTGGTGTGGCGAGTCCTCAGCGGCGACCGTATTGAAATTCAAATGCCCTTGGCCAGTGATAAGTCGCGCCTCGCCCAGACCCGCTACCAGAAGCTGGTGGATGCTTTGATGCGCGATAACATTCAGCCTTCCCAGGTGGCGGCGGCTTTGCGTGCTTCACCACAAAAAAGGGCCTTGGAAATGCTTGCCCTGGCTGGTAAAAATCACCAGCGATTGCTCCTGCTGCACCAATTAGCTGTTGCGTATGATGATCTCATGGCCGCCAACAAGGCCCAGGCGAAGTACGCTAACAATCCGCTGGCCATTCCACCGGCGCTGATCGCCCAGCGCCTGAAGGCATCCGAAACGTACCAGAAATACCTGGCGGCGGTGCTGCATTCCAACATCGACCTGCAGCATCTGGCCCATTTGCTCTCCGCCACCTACCAGACCAACAATGCCAGTGCCGAAAAAGCCCTGCAAAAAGCCATCGCCGACCATCCCGGCCGCGCCGCTTTGCTTAAAAAGCTGGTCCTGGCGTATGCCGCCCGGCGTAAACACAGCGGCGGCCTGGAAAATCCCGCGGAACTCGAACGCCTGTTGCGCGGAGCCGGCGTGCTTGATTTTCGGATTACCGTCAGCCCCCAAAACCCTGCGGTCCCCAAGGCCCTGGCCCAGTTATCCCTGAAGGGGCCGCACAGCGGCTTTACGCCGCCGGGTACCCGCTGGTACCCCATCGATAACACCAACGGTAAGAGCCTGCTGCACGATTCCCATTATGTTACCGGTCAATGGGAAGGCCGGCATTATATTCTCCTTTATCATACTCAGGCCCGTGCTCTAACCCATAACACCACCCGCCGTCCATGGAAAATTGATTACGCCAACCTGACTACAGATCCGCAAACCGGTGGCTTCGTGGTGTCCTTTAACCTCGACCCCATCGGGGCGGTTTACATGCGCCAACTCACCAGCAACAATATCCATCGCGATATGGCCATTTTAATGGATGGCAAGGCTATTGAAGCCCCCAATATCCGAAACGCCATCGGCGGATCCGGTGAAATCACCCTGGGATCGGCCAGTACCGCACAGGCGGCCCGCCGCATTCAACAGCAGGGCAAAATGCTGGCCCAGATTCTCAATGCCGGCTCACTCCCCGCCACGTTGCAGAATCATCCCATCTCCGTGCAAACCATCGGAGCCACTCTCGGAGCTGATAACCTGCGGGCCGGCCTGCACAGTGCCGTTATCGCAGTAATTGTCGTGCTTGTATTCATGTTCATTTATTACACCATCACGGGGGCCTTTGCGGATGTGGCCCTTATCCTCAACCTGATTCTGCTGCTGGGCGTGATGTCCATGATTCACGCCACTTTCACCCTGCCCGGTATTGCCGGTGTGGTGCTGACCCTCGGCATGGCGGTGGATGCCAACATTCTAATCAACGAGCGCATTCGGGAAGAACTCCACAAGGGTGCCAGCCTCTGGCTGGCCGTCAAGCAGGGCTATGACAAAGTCTTCTGGACCATTTTTGACGCCAACACCACCACTTCGTTGACCAGCATTGTGCTGGTATGGCTGGGTTCGGAAGATGTCAAGGGCTTCGGCGTAACGCTGCTGATCGGGCTGGCCGTTCACATGTTTACCGCCCTTTTTGTCACCCGTACCCTTATGATTGCAGCCATTCGCTTCGGCGTGATGAAAAAAATCGATGATCTTTCCGTCAAAGAATATTTCCGGGACATGTTCACCTTCACGTGGCTGCGCGGCCGCTGGCCCTTTATGCGGGTTTTCACCCTGACCAATTTTGACTGGATCGGCAAACGCCGCATTTTCTGGGCCGTTTCCGCCATCATCATGATTTCCGGCCTCACCGCCTTTTTCTTGCGCGGCAATAAAAAATATGATACTGAATTCAACGGCGGTACCCAGATCACCATGCGCCTGGAACACGGCAAAACCATGAAAGTCGCCCAGGTGCGCGCCAAAATCCTGCAACTTTCCAGCCAGGTCCCCGGCCTCAAGGCCCTGCGCCATGCCACCGTTTACAGTGTGGGCACGCATCATAACGAATTTCAGATTATTACCAGCATTGTCAACCCCACCAACAAGCCCAAGGGTAAGGCGGCCGCCGGACCGGCACCCGTGCAGTTGCTGGCCAGCAAACTTGAAGCCGCATTTTCCAATGTCATTGCCGTGAAGCGGCGGCTGAGTTTTGCCAATGTCAATGTTACTCCGGCACACATTCAGGATCTTCTGGACAACCGCACCGTCATTCCCATTACCCATGGAGATTTGCAGGAACTTGTGGCATCCATGTCCAATGTGGATATCAGCGATTACCGTGGCGGCGTGGCGGTGATTTTGCGGAACATCAGGCCGCCGGAAGCGGCATCGTCTCTTACCCGCCGCATCCGGGATATGAGTCAGGAACCGGATTTTGCCGCCCTGGAATATCGCCCGTTCAAAGTGATTCCGATCCGCTATGCCTCCGGGGCCACTTTGGGTCATGGCCATGCGCCGGTAACCGAAGCGGTGGTGGTGGCCGCGGATCCTCATTTTGCCTATAACGCCTACAACGCTTCAGACCTGGCTTCCTGGAAACAGCACGTGGCCGGGGCGGAATGGAACATCATTCGCACCGCCCTGACCACCTCCGGCGGTTTGGCGGGTATCACCAGTTTTGCGCCGCAGGTCGCCACGGAAGCCCGCCTCAACGCCTTGATGGCTGTGGCGATTTCGCTGATCTTAATTGTGGCGTACGTATGGATTCGCTTCGGCGGTATCCGTTATGGCTTTGGCGTGGTGTTTTCCCTGGTGCATGATGCCATCGTGGCCGTGGCCGCCACTGTGCTGGCCGTTTACATCCACGACACGGTCATCGGACGGGCTTTACTCGTCAGCGATTTTAAGATCAATATGACCATGATCGCCGCATATCTCACCGTCATCGGCTACAGCGTCAACGATACCATT
>JAJZNX010000009.1 GCA_021852275.1 Planctomycetota bacterium
ACAAGGATGGCAGGCAACGGCCGGCCATAAAAAGCTTCCCGATCCGGCACCAAAACCTTGCCGCCCTGATCACAGCGTTGGCAGAGTCGTCGGTAATCCCGTAACGCGGCATGGTCCAGTTGTTCAATAGGACCTGAAAAATCCATCATGCCGGAGGTCAGGTAGCCCATGGCGCAGCGGAAGCGGCGCTCGTTTGCAGGAAATTCTGATAAGCCCATGAAGCTGTCCATGTCGGTAAACCAGGTGCGCCGGCCACAGGCCGGAAACGACGCCAGAAACCAACTGCAATTGGCGATATGCGTAGCCCAGTAACCGCGGTCGATGTCCGTTCCGGCACGGAAGGAATCACAGCCGTCCAGAGCCAGAAATGGATTGCCAAGCGGGCAGGAAACACAATAGAGGAAGTAGCCGCGCGGACCCAATTCCCGGCGAATCAGGCCCAGCAGCCAGCGCCGCCATTGCACGCTCGTTCCACCGTAGCGATAGGCCAGGTCGGGAGCATCAAAGGCCCAGGAAAAAAAATCGAGCTTGATGCCCGCAAAGCCCCAATCGTGGATGATGGTACGAATGGTGCGCTGGATAAAGTCGCGGACGGCGGGAACGGAATAATCCGGATGTAAATCACCAACGTGTTCAATTGGTCGGCCGTGGCGATTGATGGCGATCCAATCCGGGTGGTCGGTGGCGATAGGTCCGCCGATATCCAATCGCGGGGTCCACCAGATGGCGGGCGTAAGGCCATGACGTTGCGATTCCTTTACAATCCGGCTTGGTCCGCCGGGAAAGCGTGCCTTATCCCAGGTGCGGGTAGCGTCAGGATAATAGGCATCCAGATAGCCCCAGGATGAGTGGGGTGCGTGCGGTGGCTGATAGCCATGGTCCAGTTGAAAAATGCCACCGTTTTGCAACTGGCCGGCGAGTTTAATTCTCTTGATGCAGACTTCTTCGGTGATGTTAGTGTAAATCCCATAGTTCCAGGTGCAGTAAACCGGCTCATGAGCCAGGCGGCTGGTGGTACCGGCGAAGCGCCGGCCATGGATTGCCGATAGCTCCGTGGTGTAAGATTCATACAATTGGTCTGGCTCGCCGTTGATAATCAGATACAGGCAGGATTCGAGATCCATAGTCTGACCGGCTGCCAGAGCCTCCTGCGATTGGCCATTCCACATGTATTCGCTGCAATAATCCACCATGCGATCGGACTGGGTTGGCAAGGACAAGTGCCAGGATGCGGTGGCTCGGTCCTGGGAAGCTGAACCTTCCACAAGCCAGCGATTGTGGTCGCGTCTGCCTAAAACCATCGCGGGTATTGGTCCGATTCCCTGGCGACCAAACCATCGGCCTTGCTCCGGCAATGGACGGATGAAGGGGAAGGTTTGCCTGGACACGGGCAGGTCTTCATAACGCAGATTTTCGCTGTGGGCAAATACGGGCAAACTGGTGTGGTGAAGTTGTGGTCCTTTAGCGCCAGAGGCCGTGGCCATGCCGTACGAAGTAAACTGAAAGGTGCGGCCAGTACGGTTGACCAAACACGGACAAAGCCATATTCCTCTGCCGGCAGGGGAAGTCATGGCTGCAAAATAAACGTGCAGGCCGGGAGCCAATTCCACCTGCCAGGTGGTTTTACCTTTTTGGTGTCTGGCGGACTTGAGTAGCCGGGGGCGAAATTCCCTCGCGCCGCAACGCAGAAAGAATTGCAGGCCGTACCATCCGTCTCCGGTGGCGGTGTTGTACAGATCCACTGTACCGATCCGGGGATTTAACTCCACGCGCAGAGTGGTATTATGATCAAGCTTGGAAGCCATGTGGCATATTCTCCGAGAAGTTGCGCAACTTACAAGGCAAACGGGTTTAGTTACCATCAGCCCGCGGTCCCAGTAGCATGAGGCGAAAATCATGGCGTGGTATAGTGATGTCTCCCCAGCGCCCGGCGATCATAGGTATCGGATTGGAACTCCAATTCTCCAGGTCATGCAGGGTGGTATATTTGCGGGCCAGACCGAGCAGTTTATTGGTATTGGCCTGCATACTTACGGTGGCCGTATGGTGGCCATCATTAAAAAGCACCAGCATGATGCCGGGAGTCTGTCCGCGCAGCTTGCGGATGTAGAGAGTGGTAACAATGTGGCCGCCGTGAACATTCACCAGCTTGGCCGTGCGCCAGTATGGAACCCACTTTACACGATGGTTGAAGTAGTCAAAGCGGTTCAGGGCTTGAACCAGCTTGTGCTGACAGAATCCGTTGATGCCACCATTCCAGCCGTCACCTACATCAAAAAGCAGAGCCACACCAAGGCAGGAGCGTGTTTGCCACGGATTGGCATTGTCATTGCTGGACTGATCCTGGGTGTTGTTATCCATGGAAATGGGCAATCCCTGATACGTCTGTAGGATCGTACGGATGCCGTTGAGACCTCCGCGGATATTTTGCACCAGGTCCACCTTGTCGCTGTTGAGGTACCAGGGCCCTTCAATCGCCCAGAGCCAGTTGACAAAGCCGGCGACCGGCCCGATTTCTCCATGGGCATACATGCTTTGGAAGGGGGTGATGTGGTTAAGTTGTGAAACCACTGCCATGCGCTTGAGCATCTGGCGCATCAGGGTGATGTTATAAATGCCCTGAATATGGCCGTTGCGGATGTAAGCGGTGCCCTTGATTAGGTTGCCGGAAGTCCAGAAAGTGCCGTTGTCCCACCAGTAGCCGTTCATGCCGGCCTTTTTCTGCTCTTGGTCAAAGTCGTAGACGCGGCAGTCGATGGCGGATTGAATAAGGTCCATTCCACCGCGGGTTTGTTCGCGAGCGGTGCTCCAGACACCAAAGGGGCTTTTGAAATTGATGTAGCTGCGCTGCGGATTAACGGGAGGATGGGTCATGCCGGTCCATTCTCCGCTGTAAGTGGGGTATTCTGGCATGGCGTAGCCCCACGTGTTGGCGGAGACGTACCACATGCTCATCGGTGGATACTTGGGCCCGGGCACGCTTTCGGCGGCCAGCCGCACCCTTTGGCGATCAGCGGAAAGTAAATGGCGCAAGATATCGAACTGCTTCTGATTCCTAAAGCTGATAGTAGGGCCGCAACCATAAGCCCACATGTTGCTGCCTTGCCAACCAGCCATGTAGCCAAAGGCGGCGTTAGGCATGCCCCACATGCGATAGCGCCAATCTGCGGGCTTGGGTTTCATGGGCATGGCGGTGAGCATGAAATGAATGGTATGGGCAGTTTTGAGGACCGATGGCGTATCGACAAACCGCACGCGCATCCAGATTTGACGGGTGGCGTGCTTCTCCAGCAGAAAAGATGCCCGGTGGTTGCTGACCATCCAGCCCTGATCTGAATCTGCCGCCCAGGACAAAGCCCGCTGACCGTCGGAAATCACGCAGTAGGGCAGGAAGGTGTCGTGAATAAATGCTGCGGCCGGCAGGTCAGAGGATTTCCAGAATACGCCATCCGGCGTGCCCTCAACAATGGTGCCATAGGGCATATCGCGTCCACTGCTGCGCATGGCCTCCCAGTTCATGAGTTTATGCAGGGGAATGACCATGGATAAGTCGTTTATCTTGGCCAAGCCATGAGGCGTAAGGGTTAGAGTGTAAAACGTGGTACCATCATATTCGGTTTTGGCCTTAATGGTAACATGCACGTGAGGGCCTATCTGGCCATGACCGGTTACAGTGGCACTGTAGCCGGAAACGTGCGTCCAGACAGGTCGGCCGACACTTACCAGCGGAATTTTTTCGCCATCAATAGTTCCGGTGAGACTGATGGGAGCGGCAAGCATGTTCCGGCCCAGGCTGATAATGGAACTCGGTAATCCCGTTGGAGCGAAATGATAAGCCCGATCCCAGACATGCAGCGTAGATCCCAGCACTTTCACCGGTGTGAACGGAGCCACAACGATGTGCTCTTCACCGAGCTTGTTGTGCTCCCAGGGGAAGTGTTTGACTGCGAAGGGATCGATGCGTGACGCGAGTACCTGGCCGCGGTTTCCTATGATCTGCGTGATAACCTGATATTTGCCGAGCGGCAATTTGCCCGTGGACACTTGAATGCGTCCCAGGCCATCCGGCTGGATAACGCCATCAGCACTGACCAGTGGCTTTTTATGGCCGACACGTACAATACTGGTACGAAGAATTTTAGCCGTGCGGATCGTCGGATTGATTTCCAGAATATTCACATCGCAGCGCGCCGTCAGCGTATGATAAGACTGATAATAACAGGAGGAAAGATTGGGCTGGCCGAGGCTATGTCGGTTGGCGGCAATAGCCGTGTACATGTTTTTGAGATCGGCGGCGTTGATAGTGTCAAACGGCATGGAGTCGCGATAGATGATTTTGTGGCCTTGCCAGGCCAGAATCTCCATGGTCTGGCCGTGGCCGCCTACTGGTAGTCCGTTTTTGAGAAAACGCAGTGCGGTGGGCTTTCCGGTGGCCGGCACGGATCGGGTGCGGGCGAATAATATCTTTCCGCCGGCACCCAGCACACGTACCCGCATTTGTACGGGTGGTTGCCCGCGGGGCACGTCGATGGCGGCTTGTACATCCATCTGCCCATGTTGCACGTGGCCCAGGCTCAGCAGTTGAAACACGGGCGTGCGGGAATCAAACACGATGGACCCCATGTGATCCCAATCGGTAAACAGCACCGGCTGCCAGGCGTAATACGGAGATTCACCGTTAGCATCGGCCAATTGTATAAACCATTGGGTGTTGTTGGGCGGAGCCACCAGATGATTCATGCTTTTCAGGGGAACGGCCATTTCCATGGACCATCCATTGCTGGTGGTATGGCACTTGACGGTAGCACCGGATTGCCATTCATAACCCATCCAGCCAACCGACCACTCAATACGTTGATCCACCACTGCGGCATAAGGATTGGTCATGATCTTGTAAAAATATTTGGTGACCGCTTCGGAGCGTTTGGGTAGATCACAAATTTGTATTTCAACATGGTCATCGCCGAGGATATCATCGGCGTGCGGATTGAGCCCACCCTCATCGCCGTGTTTGACCTGAGCAACGATGGTACCTTTGGGATATGCGGGAAAGTAAGAAGCCAGATACAGATGGGTTTTATCGTACGCCAGCCACCAGGTGGGTTGGAGTTTGGATGGGGGCAGCGTACCCATGCCGAAATTTTGCAGGCCGGTCAGGCGGGCAGCATGAATCCATTGGCCGGTTACATGATCGGGGCTGATGCGGCCGTTTATCACCGGAGGCGTGGTCAATTCAGGAATGCGCAGCAGAGGCAGTTGGGATGCGGTTTTGGCCGGGGCCGCGGCGGTAGTGCATGGGTTGACTGCCAAAACCAGTACGCTCAATAAGGTTAAGCACAGCAGTAAAACGGATCGCGGCGTGTACGGGTTTTCCGGGATGATGAGGATTGGGGTGCTGATGCAATAGTGTTTCATAACGAATCCTTGTTGTAATAAAGTAAAGGAAGCAATAAACCTATCCGGTAAAAGTTACTGCAGAGTCTTCTTATTCTCCTCAATTGCCGACAATATGTTGGACATCAAGGTGCCGATTTTGAAAACGCCGCGGCGGGCACCGTAGTAATCGGGATCATCCTGATAGGCCACCTCCCAGCGCCCACTATGCGCGGGTAGATCAATTTCCGACCATTCCGACTGACCGCCGATGGCATCGTAAATGTAGTTATAACCCGGCTTGCCGACTTTGGTCGCAATTTGTTCGTAAATCTGAGAACTTAACACCCGGTGCTGGTCGGTGCCGTTATAAAAACCGACCAGCATGAAACCACTGCGACGGTTAACGAACACGGAACAACGAACTTCCGGGTTACCCAGGTGGATGTCGGCCATGGCCTTGGCGTCAAAATAAGCGATATCCGGAGAACTTGCGGGAAGTTCCTTGAGAATCTCCTGTGCCCATTGCAGCAGTAACTGGTCTGCATGCGGCATGGGTGGCAGGGTACGTGCGGTCAGAAGATGGCGACAAATTTCCCCAATGGTGGCCTGCGGGTCCAGGGACGAGTTGGTGGGTATTTGGTTGGGATGGGGGAGGCGGTTTTTAGCGGCAAACTTCCACGGTCCCCGGAAACCAATGATCAGGCGGTAATTTTTCCGGGCCACAAACAGTCGCAACTGACCGTTTTCAACTGAGATTTCTTCCGCAGTTTCGGCATCATAAAAGTGGGTCAGACCGGTAGCGCCCCAGGTACCGAGATTTTTGAAGCGTACCGCGGCAATAGCGTTCTGATGGCCGCAGTTAGAAACGATTGCCAGTAAACGTCCGGTAGCAGTGTAGGTGGAAACCAGGATGGTGTCGGCAGGTTCTGCCTGGGCCAAAGTGGGATTGCGGTAATATGGATGCCAGTGCACACTCGGGTCGTCGAGCCAGAATATATCCAGGGCATTCCACCAAAGGCGAGATATTTCGGCACTGTCGGACCGGGAAAAGTTGGTAACATCCAGAAGACAAAGCTGGCTGAACAAGGCTCGCCAGTAATCGCGAGTGGTGCCGATTTGAGCTCCAGCACTGGCCGGCGGCTGGCAAAGCCAGTCGATCACAAACCCCCACTGTTTGGATAGATGCACGCGCATCATTCCCATACGCAGGTCATTAGAATCGGTATATTCTCCATCCAGAGCTTTGCCGCAGAAAGACCGGCCGGGAGCTGCCGGGGTAATCATATTGGGCCATATTCCCGGCTGGGAAGGTTGGCCGGCCTCAGCCACGGCTTGAAAGAACCGTTTGAGGACATCACGCGACTTCCAGATCATGCTGGTGGGTTCAATGCCGCCATCCGGGCGTTTATACCCATATTCCGGCTGAGGACGGTCGGCGAAAACCCAGGTAGGATTGTCCTGGTATACAAATGAGACCCCCGCGTGTTTGGCTGCCTCGGAGAGCCACCATGCGCGATAATCGCGGTTGGTTTTGGTGGTGTTCGAAAAAGCTTCAATCATCACGAATGGATTCGCCCGTACCCCGCTGGCTTTGAAGCGTGGGAGAATACCGGCGGGGACGGGTGGAACGACTTGCTGATATTCGTTCATCGCACTGCCCCATTCGTAATAGAACTGGCGATATTCCGGAGTGCCGGCGCATTCGGAAAGAGCGGAGGCTTCCAGTCCGGTGCGGTCGCAGCCATCTATTGCGACCTGTTTTTTGAGGTAATCCAGGGTCAGCCACCGCCCATAGGTCGGGTAGGATGCCGGATTCCAAAAGTCGGTGAAGGTCAGGCCATTTTTGTAGGTGGCACCCACCGTGGTCTGATCGCGCCACAACCGTCCATTGGCGGCTACCGGCTTAAAGGGACTGGCCTGGAGGGCAAACTGAAAACTGCGCGGTTTTTCAAGATGCAATTTATTATTTACCATCCAGATGCTTAAGGTAACGGCGTTGTCATGGCGATCCAAGGCGGCAGCGGGTCGATCCGGGGTGTTGTGCGTACCTTCATCGGAAGCGCAAGAGTAGCATAGCCCGCGGTCATCATCGCCGATCCAAATATAAGGCGGCATGTTACTGACGCGGTTGTTCATCTGCATGGGCAAGGTGTGGGAGTCCCATATTCGGCCGTGGGCTTTGCTCAAAAAACCCAGTGCCTTTTCCCAGCCCGGGTACATCCACGTGACAGCCGCATCAATGAGTGTGGCATGCTCAGGACTTAGGGGAATTTCCAGGCGAAGTTCCCGAATAATGACTGAACGGCTTTGCGGGCTAAGTGTGGCGGTAAAATGATAAAAACCGTCGTAGTCCAGGTTTCCGCGCAGAAGAAGTTCTACTCCACCGCCATGAAAGGTCTGGGTGTAATCCACCGATCCCCGGCCGCGCGGAAGCAGTTGGGGATGTCCCGCGGTTAATACCATAGACTGCCAGTTATTCAGCACGACGGTAAAGGTGGCGGGGCGAATAAGCAAGTTGCGTTCGGCAGCGATAAGTTCTTCCAGCAGGCCGTTGGTGCCGTGCACGTAGGTTCGCAGCAGGCACGAAACCGCGGTGCCGTGAATTCGCGGCGGCGTGAACGGCGGGAATACATGATCACCGACGCCTGCCGAAGCAGCCTTTTCAAATGGCATCACGCGGCGGGTAAACGACCGGCTGCGCTGGTTGAGCACGGTGCCTTGGGAGTCGCGAATGTTGGCCTGCAGATCGTAGGTAACGCGATCCGTAAAGGCACCCAGTTTGATGCTGCCGGTAATTTGTCCGTCGGCAGGCAGCGGCCGGTGTTCATGAAATACGGGTTTGCCATCAGCCAAAACCGCACAGGTAAACTCCACCGCCGTGGGTGTAACTTCTTTGAGGGTTCGTGCATCCACGGCATAGTCGATCAGACCCATGGATGGATATGGCCCGATGTTAAAGCTGAATTGTCGCGCCAGTCGCTGTTTAATCCAGTCATTTTCGCCGGGCTTGAACTGCCAATAAGGCACCCATTGATCATAGATAAGAGCATTTTTCGTGAGATCATAGGCGGTCAGATGCGCCACGGTGTTGCGCTGGGCAGGCGTGGCGGGTTCGGAATTCAGAGAAATCATGTTGGTGCCGGTGTTATCTGCCCAGTAGGTGGAGCCTGGCGGTGCGGTTTTTTCGAGCTGGGCATGGGCGAATTCGTGTCCAGCTTTGTAGAGAGCCGCTTTCATTTCCACGGTGGCCGGCCTGGTGCCGCCGTTGGCCAGCAGATACTGCACCATAAAGTGGCCGGTGTCCATTTCTTCACTGAGCCAATGGGGACGGTAATTGATGCGGCGATTGAAATCGAAGCGAATGCGTGCGAAACGCCTGGTGTCGGTGAATTTATCGGTGGGGCTTAGATAAGCGACGATGGTCGGCTGGCGATAACGCAGGGCAAACTGTACACCCCAGACATCGCCATTGGCAGGCCGCCCCCCCAGCGACTTCCACGGGATGGCCACGCTGGCCATCCACAGTCCGGACGGATTCCAGAGCATGGCACCATAGTGGATGAGCGAATGCCAAGGTTGGTGAAATTGGCCGATGGTCGGTTCGTCAAGATCTGCATGCCACCGGCCAAAGGCGTTGCCGGTAACGCGATAAACAAATCCGGTGGAGTGCGGTCCGCGGGGTTGAATAAGCACTTCAAAGGTGTCGTCTTGATGCAAATCGCCGATCACGGGATAAGGCACGTGAGCCACAATGACGAGTTTGTCATTATCGAAGGAAAAATTGGCGTTGGTGTAATTATTGTAGCCGGGATAGCCGAAGCGTCCGGTGCTTTTGTCCACAAATCCGGAAAAGCCGGATAAAAAGCCCACATCACTTTCAATATTCATACCGCCGCCCTGGGGCGCGGCAATCAGATTCGGGGTTCTGGCGATGGCCAGAAAAGGTGTGGGGTATTCCGGCGTGCCGGAGGCAAACTTCGGCAAATGGTCGAAGTTCAATTTGGCTCCGCGCCCGGTTGCAGCATCCACGGTCAGCGCGGCGGCGGCCAAGCCCATGGTTTTGATAAAACTGCGGCGATTGGGGCGGTTGTCGCTGAACAAAATTCATACCTCTGCACAGAAAAGCCGGCCAAGGCCGGGCCATGGGTCAGATGGTGATGCCACGATATTTTTAGTTTTGATTAAGGACCAAGTTGCCACCCGCGGCGGAAATAAGCAAACATTTCCGAGAACACGCGAGAAGCCTGTTGCTAAACGATATTACCAGAGCACTATTGCATCAGCAAACCAGATTTATTTTTCACACAACACCCACGGGGTCCGCCCCGCCTGGAGAGTTTTACCATCCTTGCTGCGTGGCCCAGGGGAAGAAGGTATAGGCCCCGCGCATGTCGCCGCCGCTGCTGGCCGGAAAGCCGATGGAGTTGAAATAACTCCAGGTTGCCGCGTGGATGGGCAGCCATTGGGTGTGCCCGTCAATATACGTACAATTGACGCCCTTCATTTCGTGCGTGATGGTTGCCGGCTGCGGGTTGATATCAGCATAGGTCGTGAGACACATAATCAGTGCGGTAATGTGCGGCACCTTGAGCAACCCGCCCGGTGACCACCAGCCGCCCTCGGTGCCGGGCAGTCCGATACGACCATGCGATTCATTGCCGGGATCAAAAGTGTTGTAATACGGTTCGGTATCGAGCACGTAAGAGCCTTGTCCGAAGCAGGCGTTGGCGATTTGTTCGGGGCTGTCGCCGGCCGCGGCTGCGGTGTTGTATTCCTTCGGCAGCAGAAACACGCCATTTTGCGTGTAATTGCTCCATTTCTGGCCGATCTGGGCTTGTGGTGAAATGGCAAAATCCGGACATTCCACGGCATTGGTGGGGGGCATGTACTTTTGACCGATCAAAACTCCCACCCCGTACCAGCGTACTGTTTGCGACCACACCACGCCTGAAGGCAAGATGGGATTGCTGTACCAATAATCCTGAAATTCCCAGGGATAACCGCCGTAGGACGTGGCGTAGGTTCCTCCACTGACGCTTTGAAAAGCATCACAACCCGGCATAAAGCCCAGATTGTCGTTGGCGTACATGGCGGTGGCCAGGTAAATCTGCCGCTGGTTGTTGGCGCACACCGTCACGTTGGCCCAAAAGCGGGCCTTGGCCAAAGCGGGAAGCAGCAGGGAAATAAGAATAGCGATGATGGAAATGACCACCAAAAGTTCCACCAGTGTAAATGCTTTGGGTCTGCGATCATGCATTGATCCCCCAAAATGAGTAGCCGCAGATCTGGATGCAAACTTTGACACTTGTCTCTGCGTTATCGGATTCATGGCTACTCCTTTTTCAACCACTGGAAAAATCGCCAAGCGCCGTGGTGGGCCGATGTACCCAGTTATCCATTACTGCGGCGACCTCAAGCCGTTTTACGACGCCTGAGCAACAACAGCCCCAGACCGCCAAAGCCCAGCAGCCCCAACGAAGCGGGTTCGGGCACCGGAGCAAACGCTTGCAGGTCGGCAATTGCCAGGCCGCCAGGGCTGGAGTAGCTGGGGGCAGAGACGGTAGAGGATGTGCTGTCCTGTCCAAACGAGATCATGACGCTGGTAGCACCGGCGGGAATATTCACAGTCAGATCCATGTAGGCCAGCGTACTGTGTCCACCATTTAAACCGGTAACCGTGCCTTGCGAAAAATCCCCGGCCACCCAACCCGACGCGGTCGGGTAATCCGTCGGATCGAAAGGTGTGCCCGGTGTGCCGCCGTTGACAGAAGAAATCGTGGCCATGGTGTTCCAGAATGAAGGTAGGGTGCCCACTGTGCCGCTATTGTATGAATAGCCGTTGCTAATGGTCGCGGTGAGGTTGCTGCTCGTGGTGTATCCTACGGCGACCACCTGGGGCATCAAATTCCATGTGCTGCCGTCACTATTGATGTAATTTTCCGCCCAGATACGTATCGTTGCGATAGCGCCAAACGGCACCGACGTAAATGTGCCCAATGTGTTTGAAGGCGACCCCGGGGGCGGGGGCGTATAGGAACCTTGTGAGATTGCGACGTTGCACATGCCGCCGCCGCTGAACCCACCGGTGTTCCATATTGTGGAAACGCTGCCGTCCAGCACCGGACTGTTACCGCCGACCCAATAATTGGTGGGTCCGCCCACCCAATTACCACCACTCATGTTTTGGGGGTTGTTGATCACCGTCGATACATTCGGCGACGTGGCTGCCCCATTTTGATAAAACAGGTTACCGGTCGGCACTTCCGTGGCCCTAGCGGCGGCAACGCCACCTACCAGCCCCGCACCAATCGCCATGGCAATACATTGATTTCGTAAGCTACTCATAAGAAACTCCTATCCTCTCCGCGTGGGAGAAACCTCAACATTTGCAACGCAGATCAACACAATCCGCGGTACTGTGGCAAATTCCAGTTACGCCCGAGCCTTTACTGGCCAACCCGCCGCTGGCGCCGCAGCAACAATAACGCACCGCTCGCCACGGCCAATATGGCCAGCGAGGCGGGTTCAGGAGCCGAAAGAAGCTGAAATCCGTTGACGGCGGCGTTTGCATTCCCACCGCCAGGGCTGACCCCCGAAAGTTCAATCGATCCCGCTGAGGGCGAGATGCCGTAAAACTCGACATAATTACCCACATCCCTTGGACCGGAAGAATTGGTGTTGGAGGCCTGAGTGAAGGCGCCGGTGTCAATGCCCGAACCACCCTGTTCCGTGACGTAGTACGTTGTTGCACCCACCGTGTAGTTTGCGTTGACGAGGCTGGCGTCATCATTGAGGATGTATACAATCAGGTCATAAGAGCCGGATGGGACGTTGTTGAGGGTATAAGTCATCACATTACCGGTGCCGCTGGTTTTGGATTCGCCGTCAAGCAGAATCTCGTTGGGCGTGGAATTCGCACTGTTCCACCAGGCGGAGTCTGAGGTGAATGACAGCGTGACCGGGGTAGCATTGCCGCCGGCGTCGACGAGCGCGAGATCGGTTCCGCTGGTGGCCTCGGCTCCGCCGGTGAGGCCGATGGGATTGAAGTTGTCCTGTGGCACCACACCAGCAGTCTGGTTTGCAGCCAGCGCGGGCGTTGCCGGGCTGCCATAGTTTCCCGGATTGGCCAAATAAAATTGCACGCCGATATAGGCGATGTTGCCGAGAGCGGCTGACGCCCCACCAATCATCGCCAACATGCCTGCCGTCAATCCAACCAGCCGACCGTTTGCCATACGCATAACTCGATCCTTTTTTTTCTCTCCGCGTGGGAGAAACCATAATATGTTCAACGCAGATCAACACAATCCGCGGTACTGTGGCAAATTCCTGTTACGCCCGAGTCATTACTGGCCAACCCGACGTTGGCGCCGCAGCAACAACAACGCACCGCTCGCCACGGCCAATACGGCCAGCGATGCAGGTTCAGGAACAGGTGCGCCGCTCAAGGCGAAAACCGCGGTACGTGCGTTGGCAGTTCCCGGATTGGCGTTCACCAATGCAATGCTGGTAATCGGCAAGCTCGAACTGACCGTGATGTCCACTTCCGCCAGGGCCGGTGCAGTAGGATTGCCAAGTTGATCGAAGTTTCCAAATGCGTCAACGCGGCCGTGGGCAACATACGCCGCAGGAGAGGAGACGCCAAACCAATCAGGTGCTGCGAAATCCCCGACCTGGGTGCCGCCGCCCTGAAAATTAATGGTGTATTGCATGGTAGTGCTTCCGCCACTGCCAACGAGAAGTGCCAACGTGGAATAAGCGGCGGGGGCGGCCAACGTCAGCGTGGCCGAAGTGGGCCCTGGGTCACCACCCGCGATGATCAGTGCGGTGTTGTCGACAGCGGTGCCCGCCGTCTGGAGTGTGAACGATGTTGCGGAGTTGCTGCCGCTGGTAAACGTAGTGCCCATGGGCAAGCCGCTTGTTGGATAGCTGGTGTTGAGGCCAATTTCATACCAAGTGTATTGATCTATGTTCAGTGCCTGGCCGGAGTCCATGGTGGCTGTAAGATCGCTATAGTCACCATTGGATCCAACGACCATATTTTCGTTGAAGCTGCCGGACGTGAGCGAAATGGGCACATTGTTCGCCCAGGTCGCGGATACCGGTAAGGCCACTACGGCAAGTGCCGCCAATCCGATGATTTTCTCTTGCAAACCATGCATCATATAACTTCCTTTTTTTTGTTATCCCCTGACGTACACATCGAAACATCTGTTAGCCGTGGGTGTACACAGCCCGCAGTTTCGGTGCCGTGGCTGCCCCATTTTGATAAAACAGGTTACCGGTCGGCACTTCCGTGGCCCCAGCGGCGGCAACGCCACCTACCAGCCCCGCACCAATCGCCATGGTAATACATTGATTTCGTAAGCTACTCATAAGAAACTCCTATCCTCTCCGCGTGGGAGAAAAGTAAAAAAGACCAAAGTTAACTTTTCCATTTCATCATATGTCCTGGACAGTCACATCATCACCCCCTTGTCTAATGTTGCGTGTCTGGTCGGCTAGTGGTGAAAAGATATGCGCAGAATCCACCTGAGCCTTTCCCACCGGCCTGGCGCCAAATCCGGATAACACAACGATCCATCGTAGCAAAATTTCAACGGTCGGCATGACTATGCCCCGTTTTTGGAAGCCTTCATTCCACGCGGCGGAAATTTATGCTCATCTCCGAGAACACGCGGTGGAAACATGCACTTCCAATAGCCATAGTAACAAAGGAATTACCGCAAGTCAAGAAAATTCCGTCAAGAATTTTAAGGGGGGGTGGTGGGCGAGGTTTGGTGACATTTGGGGTCAATTCGGTTATCGTTTGGGGATTCGCCGGGCGGTGTGCCATGGAGGTACAGCCTCGAAGCGGTAAATAAGCCAGAATAAGGAGCACGGTAATGTCTGAGGAAACGCCAATAACGGGAACCACGAATAATCAACCTGCCATGGGAGCGGGTCAGCAGATGCATGTGCAAATTCGCGAAGACAAAATGCAGGTTATTTACAGCAATGTCAGCCGGATAGGCGGGACGCTGGAGGAATTGTTTGTCGATTTTGCCATCAACACGCAGCACCCGGACCAGCCGAACACCGCAGTGATGGATGTGAGCACGCGGGTGATGATGAATTTTTATTCCGCCAAGCGATTGGCGCTGGCCTTAAGCCAGGCGGTGCAGCGGTATGAACAGGTTTGCGGCCCGATTGAAATTGACCCGCGGCGTCGCAATCAGCGATAAATTCGAGTGGATTGGGTCCCCTACTGGCCTCAAAAATTGGAATATTGCCATGAGCCGCGCTCGGAAAATTGCGCACCAATGGCTGGCCGCGGATGAGGCCATGGGGGCAGTGGACGTACCCATTGTCCGCCGGGCTGACGCTGGATTGGGGGGTAAAGGGATGGGCATAAAATCACCGGCGGTGGTGCGCACGGATACCGAACCGCAATTCCTATTATCGAACTCCCGGCCTGCGACGGATCTTCCGGTGGAGACCAAACGTACTGTGGAGCCAGCCGCTCCCCGGCGTGAAGATGTCCGGGGTACACCTGTGCCTGTAGCTGAGTTGCCACCGGTTCCGTCAGGGGCCATTTCTGACGAACCGCAACTGACACGGGCTGAAAAAGGCCGGAGGCTTTCGGCCTTGGCGGACGAAGCTCACCAGGTGCTGGCCGCTTACCTAAACGATGTGGCGCAGCGCGTGGTGTTTGGCGAAGGTGATCCCGGGGCCAAATTGATGTTTATCGGAGAAGGCCCGGGTCAGGAGGAAGATCGCACGGGTCGGCCATTTGTAGGACGTGCCGGCCAGTTGCTGGATAAAATGATTGTGGCAATGGGTTTCACCCGGGAAATTGTTTACATTACCAACATCTGTAAATTGCGGGCGGCATCGTTTGATGATGAGACGAAGCGGCTTAGAGACCGTCCGCCCACAACGTCAGAAGTGGCGCTGGGGCTGCCATGGCTGCATCGGCAAATTGCAATTATTCAACCACAGGTGATTGTAACGCTGGGGTTGCCGGCTACTCGGTATGTTGTGGGGGTGACGGAAAGCATGCGGACTTTGCGCGGGCGTTGGCATGAATACCGGGGAATAGCGGTGATGCCGACGTATCATCCAGCCTATTTGTTGCGGGCATATACACCGGAAAATCGTGGCGCAGTCTGGGGCGATTTGCAGGCGGTAGTGAAACGGTTAAAAGAAATGGATGAAAGCAACGTGCTGCCGCTTGGCCAGACCCAACCGAAGCCGTGACGGGTTAGCAAGGTCCGGCGGTGGTTATCCAGGGAGGAGCCAGAACGGAACTCCGGCCGGCCAACCGACGACAAATCCGATGAACATCCAAAACACGTTGGCGATGGCTTCGCCGATGATGAGACCGAAGAAAAACGGTCTGGCCTTTTTGTAAAGGTCCACGCCACCCCAGCGCAAAATTACCGCTTTAAGCAGCCACCCGATGAAAACGGAAAACCAGAACACATCCATGGCGTAGCTGTTAAGAAACAGCAGGGCGATGGGGTGGAAGGGACTGTCGGCGAACAGGAGCCGCGATCCGGCAACTGCTGTCATGGCCACTGCGCCTTCGATAACGTAAAGCAGATGAGTCATCGGCGAGGTAGTAGCGGTGTTGGGCTGCGCTGCGTGGATGGCACTTTCCACCGTGTTGTAGGGAAAAACGACGGCACTATAGCCATTGAAACTGCTGGCACCATACTTATAACTCAGCAGCATGTTGACCGTGCCCGCCACGACGAAACACAGGACCAGGGACCCCAGCAGCAGGGTTACGTAACGGACTTTGCGGTGAGGCTGAACTTCAGAACCCATGCGCAGCACATCGGAAGCGAAAGGCATGAGGTTTTCGCGCTGGTCGGTCCAGAGGCTGGCCATGCCAAAGCGAGCCACCATCCACTGGCGAATAGAAAGAGCGGACGGGTTGGAGGAAAACAGCAGGGTCAAAGCGTGAAACGGCCCGCTGGAAAAATCCACCATCAAAAGACCGGCCTCGGCAATAACGCGCGTAAGCATCATGCAATAAAACAGCAGCAGGGCCACGACCAGCAGGCCGCACCACCAGTTTAAGCCGGCGAAGGCGAGAAATGCGGTGGCTACGGCCGCGCAAAGCAGAAATCCCAGGGTGCTGATCCAATATGGCAGGAATTCCTCTGGCTGTCGCGGTAGGAAGCGCACGGTGGATAGCAATACTTCGCGGATATGTCGGCGAACCACCCACAGGGTGATGAGAAAATAAGCTCCATACATACCGGGCGACTGCCAACTGATCATCGTGTAAAGGTTGGCATTGGAACCGCTGTCTATAAGAAAGACGTAGCCCAAATTGTAGGCCAGAAAGAAGAACCATATTGAAAATGAGATTTCCAATGGGATGAAAAAGGTTACGCCGACTACTGAAAAATAAATACGATTGGATTGGATGGCCCCAATAATAGCATTCCACGGAAACTGGGAAAAATCTTTGGATAAATTGTAAGTGATGGGAATGGGGGGCAGGTTATGGAACATAGGGAAAAGCAGCGATCCATTATAAAGATCTATGGAGAAAGTAAGGCCGGCGGCAACCCAAAGCAGCGGCGAGCGCCACAAAGCATTGATGCGTCGGCCAGGTTCCGGGTCGGCCAGTAATTCCAGGGGAATAGTGGCCAGCGGATAGGGCAGACGTTCGCGCTGAACCCATTGTTTGCGCATGATCAGGCATAAAAAAATGATGGCCCCAAACATACCCAGCAGAAAGCAGGCCCAGGTGACTACTGGCAAAGCCCAGGCTTGGAGTGCATCCCAATAAGAATGGTGGGAATGACTGCTAAAGCCAAGGTAAAAGTCCCGTAACACCCAGCTATGCGGATTTTTAGAGGCCAGCATCCAGGAGGGCATGGCGTGAATAAAGGGAATGAAGGAAGAATTTTGGCCGGCCTGGTAGACGGAATCAGCCAGAATAGCATAAAAATAGCGATACAATCCGGAGCTGGGCAGGGCGCAGGCGATGAGCATCATGCTGAATGCGACGATCATTTCACCCCGGCGGAATCGGCGGGAACCCAGCAGCGGGTTCACCACGAGTGACAACAGCAAAATACAAAAAATAACGGACATGGGCAGGTTGTTGCCCACGAAATAGGTGTTATGAGCCATGTAGTCGTTGACGGGGGTAAAAACGGCCACCAGCAGGGTCAGGCCGATGCCAAGCAGGGCGCTGCGCCACGTAACGCTGTAGGCGATTTTGTCGGCGCCAAGATTCGGTGATTGGGGCATCTTACTCATGCGGATCTTACATCCAAAAACGGTCCATCGAATGGTCCCGGCGGTGCGGGCTGCCGGCTAATACGGCAACTGAAACACGGCCTTGCTGACCAGATCAAATCCAAACGACAACATACTGATTAATCCGATTCCACAGGCAAACCCGGCCGCCAGTACCGGCGCATACTGCCGCCATTTCGTTACACCAATTTTCTTTTGAAAATAATATCTGCCCAGGAGAGCTCCAAGCAATTGCGGAAACACCCATGGAGCCAACCCCGCGCCCAGGCCGCGTACCAGCCCATAACAGAGCATCACCGGCGCCCCAAATCGCGCCAAGACGGCATAAAGCCCAATGCCGCCGATGACCGCCCCAAAAATATAAGGCCACTTGATGGCATCCATAAACATAGAATTTCCGCCGGGCAGGGTAGCCGATTGATACAAGGCCATCTGTTTGGCGGTCAGAGTCCAGATTTGATTGGCGAAGGGGTACGCGGGAGATGGAATGGGCGCGATGCGCCACAGGTACTGGGAAAAGATAATGCTGCTGATAATGACCACGGGGAACATGACCAGTTCAGCCTTGATGACACTGGATATTTTGGTTCCGGTGAGTTCCTGCGTGCGGAAACTAACCACTTGGCCTGCGAAATTATTGAGGGGAATGGGGGCAAACCAGATTCCCACGCCGTTGTAACCGAATTTATGCGCCAGCACAAAAGTGGCTTGCTGAACCATCGGAATATCCACCCATTGGCCGGCAATGCCTTCCATGCGGGAGGCGACGTAACTCATGATGGGCGTATATCCAAAACCGTACGCCAGCAGCAGCCACAGGGGAAAGGCGGGCACCAGCACCTTGCATAGCACCGTGGAGGTTATGGTGCTGGCCAGGTAGATACCTATGCCGATCCAGAGGGAAAAATCACCGCGGCCCGCCGGGGGATGTATCAGTCGCTGCCATGCCGATGGGCTGGAGGTATCCTTGTCGCTGGCTGGAGACAGCAACTCGCTGCTTTTCCCACGGCGGCGCATGGCGGAAAAAATATGAAAAAAACCGATCAGGGCGATGGCCACCGCCAGGCCGATGCCAACGCTCATGTAAACATCGATATACCCCACCCAGGAGGTGTTAACCGCATCCATGCCCGGCTTCCAGTCGGGAATCTGATGCCAATGGACCAGCAGCGGTGTGACCAGCCAGGTTGCAATGGTGGCGATGGTTGTACCGAGTACGGCTGAAAATGGCAAAACAAATCCGACCATCACATTGGTGATGTCAAAACTTACTGCCATGGGCACGCCGGGGAGAAAACTCTGAGTATATTGGGTGAAATCCGCAAAGACCAGAGGAATGGGTTGAATGGGCTTCTGCAGGAAGGTGCCGGTGATGGCCGGCACACCCAGCCAAAGTGCCCCGTACACCAGGCCGATCATACCGCCGATGGAAAAAACCCGCCAGCGCCAGGTTTCGTTGCCGCTGGAGCTTTCGGCCAGGGCGGTAATGCCCATGGCTCCGATGGGTGCCATGGGAAAAGGTAATTTTTCAACGTCGCTGGTAACGCGGTAAAGTACGTACCCCAGACCAAAATTGTTCAGGCGGGAAAACAGATAAGTCACGCCCATGAGAACCATGGGAATAACCCAGGCGCCGGTAAAAAATGTGCGTTGGGCGAGAATTTTTGGTCCGGGCGCGACCCACGATGGAATCAGATGGGAAATGCCGAAGGCCTGGGCGGCACTCGATTGAATATAATATTGCGTGAATAGTAGATTGCTAAACGGAGAAAGCACCGCCACGCCGGCCATGTAATAGAGAATAAAAATTTCCGGGCTTTTGAGGCTGGTAAACGATCGGCGGGCCAGTTCAATAAAGAGGATGGTGGTAACCCATTGGGCGGCCGGGCCAAGGCCTCCGCCGGTCATCAGTGCAAGATACATGGACCCGGGCATCATCACCAGGCCGATGAACAGGCAGCCAATGACAGATTTAAGGTTAAAACCGTCGGCAAAAACCGACGGCGTCGCCATCAGCGACCGGTATTGGGCAAGTTCCTTGTCTTCTGTCATCAAAAAAGCCTTATGCTGCAACCGGCGGCAAAGTTTCCTCGGCGTGCGCGAACATCTGTTCCGAGCCTGTCACGTATTCATGCACCATTTCCGGCGATACGGAACGCCACAATAAAAACTGTTTTCGCACCTCGACCATAAATGGCCGGTTGAGCCGGAGCCAGGTGGCGGGACTGCCGGCCAGACGGCGCAGGGTCAGTTTAACTTCAAAGACGTTGTGTTCAGGTGTCGGATGGATGGCCAGCCAGAAGTCCTGGATGACCCCCAGATCGTAAGGTGCCAGCCACACCTGGGCGGAAATTCCGTGAATGCTCTGGTGGGTAAAAGCGGAGATTTTTTCGGCGGTAAAGCGTCCCACACCGCTTTGAGAAACGTCACTGAAGAATTCTTCAATAAACTTGCAGATGCCGTGGGCGGCGACGGCATTGACGGTAAAGGGAAGATCCACTTTTAAAATGTCTCCGACGGGTTCGGGGAGTTTCCAGTGCCGTTGCAGACTCGGTGCCGCCACGCGCGAAGCCATGCGCGCCGGCCAGATTGTGGATGCCATGACCAGCGCCAGGACCAGGCCCATAGTACCGATGGCCGACATGGAGGAATAATTGAGGTGCACGCCGGAAATTAGATGGGTGTAGGTCAGCAGGGTGGCTGCGGCCTGTCCGCAGATATACCCGAAAACCACGCCCAGCGTTCCCAGTGCCGCGGCTTCTGCCAGAAACAACATTCCCACATGGCTGGGGGCCAACCCCAGCGAAGTGTACACATGAATTTCGCGTGTGCGCTCGGATACAGCGCCAAGCATGGTGTTGAGCACAATCACCGCCGCAATAGCCAGGGGTACCAATACCGAGGAAAGATCGTTAACACCGGCGCTGGCGGTGGCGTTATACGAAAGCACCCGCTGGCCATTGGAAGCGATGACCGAGAAAGCGCAGCGCCGGGCCAGGTGACGGGCCTCGCGAAATATGGTTTGGGGTGTGGCACCGTGCGGCCAGAGCATGGCACTGGTGAAATGGCCTCCGAAACTGCGGACAATGTTGGCGGGCAGTATGGCAACCTCTGCGGGGCGTAAAAAAGTAAGACTAGGCTCACGCATGGCGGCAATCTGGCTGGGACTCATATTGGCCGACGTTTGACTGCCCTGGGCACTGGCGGCGGCATCTACGGGGAAGATGGGTTCACCGGTGATTTGCCGTAACATAAAATTTCGCGTGTGAAAGAACCCGGCAATCGTCAGGCTGCGGCCCAGAATCCGCACCTTTTGATTGCGGTGAAAAGGGTGACCGTGGAAATTCGCGGGCAGAAAACATACAGGTTGTCCCGCCAGAAGCTTCTTCCATCCCGGCAATTGTGCGGCAATACTGGCGGCCGGCGATTTAAAGAAGGCGGCCGCTTGAGGTGAAATGCCTGCCAGGCCACTGACGTTGGGACTGGATGTGTGGACGGGAGAGAATTTGGCGGGCCGGATGGCAATATGCCAGGTGCTTTGTGGGTTGGTCGAGGCGTACCAGAAAACAGGTGCAACGATACCTCTGCGGCCGACGATTTCCCGGGTTAGTTGCAACCCAATTTCAGGTATGGGCTGCCAGGCTCTCTGACGTAACAGAATGCCGACAGCCGGATGCCTGGGCGCATTGGGTTCGGTATTGGGCACCAGGGTCAGGTTGTGCCGCAAGCTGGTAAAACAAAGCAGTGTGAAGGTGAGCAAGACCAGAGTAATCAAGGTAAGAGTGGTGCGGGTTCCGCGGCGGCGCATATTTGACAGGCCCAGCCGCAGGGCAGCCCCAAAGACGGCACTGCCGCGAAGGGTATCTTTGTGGGAACTGGATCTGGCTC
This sequence comes from Planctomycetota bacterium, assembly GCA_021852275.1. GTDB lineage: Bacteria > Planctomycetota > Phycisphaerae > WQYP01 > WQYP01 > JABEVA01. The sequence goes on from JAJZNX010000009.1 coordinate 21,529, forward strand.
CGCGCATGTTGCCGAGTTCATTTTCAAATTTTTGAAACAAGATGTGTATCACCACTGCGGAGAGAAGCAAAATGACAAAGGCTAAAAGGATCATCAGCGGGGCCTTGGTGATGCGAAAGGCTGGATGGAAGGAGGCCAGCACCGCGGTCATGATGGCGAAAATAAGGGCAAATCCGCCAATCTGGCGGTATACATTGGGGGAACCGATAAGCAGACGTTCAAGAAAGTAGCTGAAGGGAATAAGGCCCAGCAGCAGAAAAATAGCGCCATCAACAATGCCATTGGAATCGCTGATCAGGGCGTGATACGCCTGAATTTGCAGACTCCAGGCGGCGGCGGCCTGACCCAGCCAGCGGTTGTAATGATGGGTAACGCGGGCTTTTTGGCCGGCTTGAAGATGCGTTTTCGCGGCTTCAAAAAAAGTATTGATGACGTTGCTGGTAATGCCGAACTTTTGCAGCACCGCACGACGATGCGTGTCAATGGCATTCATATCAGTGGCGGTTCTCCAGGCGAGCGGGCCTAGATAGGTCGCGCCATCGTGGAGGAAACCGGTCCCCAGTGGGTGCGCCCGCGAGGCGTTGATGAGAATCATCCGGTTGGTCACGGCTCCACGTGATGCCAGCAGTTGCCAGGGTACCCCTGGCTGCACGTAGGCGATTCCGGCCATACCGGCAGTGAAACTTTGATCATACTTGGGAGCGCCACCCTTACGGGCGTCAAGAATTTGCAGTTGATCAATATAATCAAGGTACCGTGGGTCAAAAAGTCCATAAAGATTGATGGGACGACTTTTAAACACCAGACACTGGAGAGTGGTGGAACTGTCGGGTATGAATAATCCATCGGAATAACCTTGTGCCGCCAGGTTGCCCGCCAGTACTCTTTTCGGCATGCCGTCGGAGGCAAATTTAAATACCTGCAATTCGTACCGGAACCAGCCGTAGGGCAGATGATGAAGGTGGACTGAGCCATTGAAATGAGTAAATTGCCAACTGCTGCGGCGGGTGCCCTCCAACACCGGTGGCAAGGGACCACCGCTGCTGATAAAAACCGCCCCGGCCAGATAATTCGGGGCACCCAGTGATGCCACTGCCTGGCCGAAGCTGCGTCGGAGTACGGTAAAGGTTTGATTGCTGGTTTGATCCTGCGGGGTTACACGACCGGAAAAATCAGGATCCGTGAGCGCTCCGAGCGAATGGAAACGCTTACTTCCCAGCAGCAGAAGTTTCAAGGCCGATACCTGCCGGGCTATGGACTGCCAATCGATCCGGCTGGTGGTATCGTTGGGCGTATCGATCAGGCCGCTGTCGTCGCAAAGCGTGGCGAAGGTACCGCCGGGCAGACCCCGCCACAAGGCATAATCGGTGCAAAATCCCATTGGAATGGGAAAGTAATTATGGACGGAATTAACTGATTCCGCAGGGAGCGGATTAAAGGCATAACGAAAAGGAAGCCCCATCTTTTTGGCATGGCGACGGGCTTGGCCAAAATAATTACGGGTGATGGCGCTGTCAAACTGGGACATCTCGTCGCTGAAATCGTTGGACATCCAGGAGGAATGGGTAATAAAACCGAACTCCCGGCCATGGCTGGTCAAATGCAGGTTCAACTGCACCAGAATTTTCAGCTTGTCCGGACCTAATTTACGGCGGATGGCGCGCCATGCCTGGACTCTGTGCACACGTTCCCGGGACCGCCGGGCTTCCATCTGCCACTGTGGTATCAGTTGCTCAACAGCCCGCAAAATAACCTGTTGCGATGCGGCCAGATGATGGTGCGTATGAACGGCATTGTGGGCGAAAAGTAGATCAAGTTTGCGTTTTTCCAGCAGTTTCACCTGGTGGCGGCGATCTATGGCTGGCTTGAGCAACTGAATATCCAGGGCAGACTGTAATTTAGAAACATCCGCCTGGATCTGATTGCCGATGGTCTGGGCCAGAGACGAGTCAGGTTGTATATCGTGAACATTTTTGGAAGCGGCGATATCCCGTAATTGGGTCAACATACGACTGGCTTTGTGGTAGGCGATTCTGCGCCGGGCCAGTCGCGATGTCAGTGTGACAGGCGTAGTCGTGAGCATGCGAAGGAGTTGCTGCTCGCCGGTAAACTGCCATGTATTGTCCGCCAGCAGTGCAATAAGCACGGGATGGCCCAGTTGTGCTTGGGCAATTTGCGGAGCCAGTGCCGCGAGAACAGCGGCTCCCATGTCCTGCTGCGCGCCGGGACTGCGGCCCAACACATAGCTGGAAGCATCGTAGCGGGCCGTGAGAATAATCAGCGATTTTGACGGAGCGGATGCAGCATTCTTGGTGGAACTGGTCGGCGGAATCAGGCACAGCAGATTATTGCCGATGTGGCGCACCCACTCCGCACGCCATTGGATGTTAAGGCTGCGGATTTTACCGGTGCGAATGGCCGCTGCCAACGTGGGATTTTGGGTATAAAACCGCGGAATCGTGAGCGGGACCGTGGTGCTGGTGGATGCAAAATCCGGAAAACTGCTTTTGCTTGACCCAAGAAAAATTATTCCTCGGGCACCCAGCCCGGCGATGGTCAGCCAGTTGCGCGAGCCTGTGATATTCATGGCCACCCAGGCATTGGCAATGTGCAGACCTCTCAGATCCGGCAGGCGGCCGCGACCCACATATACCACGGGCGCAGTATGACTCTGCATACTTGGCAATGCCGCAATTTGACCACCGCAAGGGCGCATTAAAAATAGCTTTATGGGCATGGCTGGATGTTGCGGATCCACCGCCCGGCAATATTGTGTATGTGGAACCACCATCGAAAATGGTTGACGCCACACCGGCCGACCGCTGCCGGAGGCCAGCTTGTTCATATAGAACCTGCCAGTCTGCTGCGCGCCAGCACTGCCGGCGGAACGGTTGGGACCAAAACCGGCCACGGTCTGAATATACTGGTCAATGGTTTGCACCGAGGCTGGAATGCCTTGGGGGGAGGACACGGAAGAACGCAGTTGAGCTTTAGTCGCGGGTTGAACCTTAGGGACCGCGCAAAAATAAATTCGTGTTTTACGGCGCAGAAATTTTGGCCGCCAGCGAGGCGTGAGTGAGGCGCATACCCCGGCAGTGGGTCTGAAACGAGCGAACAACGAAGCTGGAGGCCAA
>JAJZNX010000176.1 GCA_021852275.1 Planctomycetota bacterium
TCCAGATCGAGAATTTCAAAAATCCGCGTCGCCGCAGCATTGGCCTGCTGGAGCTTGGTATTAACATCTGAAAGTTTCCGCAGCGGCTCAAAGATCGCCGCAAAGCACGCCAGCAGCAGAAAGAAACTCTCTTTGCTGATCGTATCCTGCAGTACCAGCTTGGCCAGAATCAGAATGGGTATGCTCGCCAGCACCACCGCCATGGCTTCAATGGTCGGCCGCGAAAGAGCAGCATAATGCGAAAGCTTGCGCTGCTGCTGATACAGCGCCCGATTGGCCTGGGCAAACCGCCGGCGCTCGTAACCTTCCGCCGAATAGGCTTTCACCACCCGTTGCCCCGCAAGTGATTCCTGCAAGATCGATAACATGCCCGACCATCGTTCCAGACCGCGCTGGCTCGCACGCCGCATCCGCTTGCTGAACTGCCGGATAATCAGCCCGATCACCGGCACCACCAGCACCATCGCCACACACAACTCCCAATTCACCCACAAGGCGACTGCCGCCACAAATGCCGCCTTGACCGGTTCCAGCACCAGTTTTCCCATCAGCGAAGCCACGCCATCCGTCAGGTTGTTGGTATCCTGCGTAAGCCGACTCATGACATCGCTGGTTCCTTTCTGAGAAAAGTAAGATGCCGGGAATTGCAAAACCCGGTTATAAACCCGTCGTCGCAGGTCAATGACCATCCGCGCCGCCACTGTCATCGCCAGATACTGCTGCAAATACCGAAACGCTCCACCCACAATACACAACACAATAAAAAATATGACCACCCAGCACAAACTGGTAAACGGATCCACCGGCAACAAGTTGATCAGCCGCACCGCCCGCCCGATCCACCACGCCTGCCGGGCCAGCACCACCGTTACCGATTTCGGAGTAACCTGCGATGCGGATTGAATATGAAGGATCGCTTTTTGCCCGGCCGGTCCTGTGGCCAGAATCGCCGTCATCCCTTTCCATGCCGAACTCCGCTGCACCGTGGCCCCCGCAGCCCCCACCAGTGTCACGCGAACAATGCGGTCGCCGGCGGCCAGTCCGGCCAGGCTTCTGGCCACACCCTTGTTCGTGCGCGTAACGATTAATGCAATTTGGTCCTTGCGAGCTGACGCATCCAAACTTAAAAACCGGATATGCAAACGTCGCTGCGCCGCCCAATGGTCTACCCAGCCATGAATACCCTCAGCACTGATGAAAATTTTCATCACCGGCAACATCGTAGCCACGCCCGAAGCGTAGGAAATTCCTACGCCCAGCGCGCACACCAGGCCAATAATTACCCGCCAGCGGTAGGGCCAAACGCCCCTCATCACGCGTATCAGGGCTTCCATAAAACCTCATCCATTCATCACCTTCAAGTAATACGCTTATTTTACCTGTTGCTCCCGTGCCTCAACGCGACCGCTTATGGATAATCTTGCCCCGCAGGCCGCAAAACCATTTCATTGATATGCACATGCCCAGGCTGTGACACAATAAACGTAATTGCCCTTGCAACATCCGCGGGATTAAGCGGCTGGCCCCACCTTTTGACCCAAGCCCCGAAGCTTTCCGCATCATAACCCGCCGCCGCCTGAAATTCGCTGGCAACAATCCCGGGCTTAATAATACTTACCCGCACCCCTTTTCCACAAACCTCGCGCCGCATCGCCTCTGCCGCACCCGCAATCGCCCATTTGCTCGAACCGTAAAAGCCGCTGAATGGAGAAATATGATGCCCGGAAACCGAACCCAGCACCACGATATCGCCCCGCCCCTGTTGGCACAGAATCTCTCCTGCCCGCCGCATCAGATACGCAGCGCCCAATACATTCAGCCGGTACATGGATTCCCATTGCTGCTGATCACTGGATACGATTCCTCCAGCCAGACCGCGCCCCGCATTCACAACTACAATATCCAGGTGACCCGCCCAGTCCAGTGTTTCGTGCACAAGTTGATCAATCTGTCCCGTGTCCCCAGCATCCGCCACTACCGCCAGGGCGCAGCCACCACCAGCGACAATTTTTTTTACCAACGCTTCCAGCCGCTCTTTTCGTCGAGCGGATACCACCACCTTGGCCCCCGCCGCCGCCAAGTCTTCCGCAACCGCCCATCCGATACCCGCACTCGCCCCGGTAATAATGGCGGTTTTGCCGATTAATGGATTATTCATGTTTGCACACCCTGTTTGGTCTATACTCAAAAGCCGCCGACATTAATTTCCGTTGTCTACCGCCATGGCCCGGTTCCCGCTGCACCGGCAAACCATTCAGTGCATCAAGGTATCCACATCATGAGCCACCGGCAACTCTACCCATGCCAGGCGGGAGTGTCTCAATCACAATGTCATCATTTTGCGGTACCAGCTTCAGTCCACATAATCAGTCTACATAATAAGGCCGCGCCGAGCGCAGCGTGGCTTGGCTTGGACCCGTTGTCGTCATTCCAACCCGCGACTGTTGAGAATCCGCATCTGCGTCAGGACCGGTAACGCGGCACGCTCTGGAAAGCCGTGGCTGAATAGTCAGTATGGGCTTACCGCTGCGTGAGCCCGCCCGCCCAACGTATGAATGAGTGCATTAGTGCCACCCTCCATACATTGACAGCTACAATTGTTAACCTATGATGAGAAAGGTATTCGGCCGGGTCCGTTGCCCGCCGCGAAAGCTGGAATATTTTGTTGGTCGCGCCACAAAATAAAACCATAAAAATTTCCCTGGTATGTCGAACCCGCCTCGACTATCTGGCGTATGTATAGCTGTTGGTTCGCAGTTGTTTAATAATGGAGAAATCTATGGCATCCAAATCTGAAGAATCATTAACGTCTTTATGTTCGCTGTTTCGCTTGCTCTCGGATAAAACCCGTCTGCAAATTGTCATGTACCTGGCGGAAGGGGATCGGTCTGTCAACAACCTCTGCCGCGATCTTAAGCTGGCACAGCCCACCGTCAGCCACCATCTAGGCTTGCTCCGGATGAATCGGGTCATCGTCAATAAGCGCAGCGGTAAGCAGGTCATTTATTCTCTTGGATCCTGGGCCAAAGGTGGTAAAAAGAGCCTGAAGTTTGATATTTCGCCTTTTGAAGTTACCTTGACCCAGGGCTAAACTCCCCGGATCCGCGGTTAAGGCATGAATAGACACAGTATTGACGCAGAGTATTTGCCGGATAATGCCGGCTGTACTGTGTCAACTGTGCAATATCTCACAACACCTCCTGGCCGCGAACTGCTGGAGAGCGTGGAACATTTTTCCTCCGCCGCTCCAATGAACGTCGCCTGCATAGCCAGGTTGCGTCGACGTTGGTCGGCCCAGTACATCCACGCCGCCGCCATCGTCTGTGAATGTCATCGCCGAGCCGCGACTGATGGGGGAAAATTCCCCCCTTCACCCGCAAATCCGCAACGTTTCTGGGCCGTGCCGGAAGCCCTCCAGCAGGCCACCTCACGGGCGGTTGCTGCGCACAAGGCCACGCGATTCGCGGCGGCCATGCCCGGCCAAATTATTCTGGATGGCTGCTGCGGCATCGGCGGCGATTCCCTGGGCCTGGCCGATGCCGGTCCGGTAGTTGCCGTCGAAGCCGATACTTTGCGCGCGTGGCTGGCCCGCCGCAATGCCCTGGCAACTCCAACCCGCCATGCGATCCATGTTATTCAGGCCGATATCCGGCACGTGCCGCTTCAACTTTCATCCATCGCCGGCTTTCATATCGATCCGGCCCGCCGCAGCCATGGCCGCCGATCTTTTCGTTATGAAGACATGTTTCCAGGACCATCTATTATCGAAATGCTGATCCGGAATATCTCCCATGGCGCAATCAAATTAAGTCCCGCGGTCGACTTTGGCCACCTTCCGCCGGGGCATCTGGAACTGATTGGCGAAAATCGTGTAACCGTTCAGGCGGTCTTGTGGACTGGTAAAATCGCCGCCACTCTTGGACCCACCGCACGCACCGTCACACTTCTTATCAACAACTCTCCACCCTGGTCCATCACCGGGCAGCCCGAAACTATCACCCGGCTCTGCCCGCCAGCCACCTGGATCTACGAAGTGGACGGTGCGGTCATTCGCAGCGGCCTGTGCCCCGAATTGCTGCGCCGGATATCCTGTGCCGCCGTGACAATCGACGGCGGATACATTACCAGCGACGAACTGCTGATTCATCCGGCGCTCACCGCATTTCGCGTTCGCCACGTGATGCCCTATTTAGAACGCAGCCTTCGCCGCTGGTTAGCTGAAAATAAAATTCACGCCCCGGCAACTGCCGCCTGCCTGGAAATAAAAACCCGTGGCGGCCTGGGCCTCGATACCGATGCCCTCCAGCGCCGCCTTAAAAACTCTGGTCCGTGGACCATTCTCATCTACCGGGCCGCCAACGGTATCGCCGCCGCCATGACTCAAAGATATGTCGCCACCACCCCATCCGATTCGCTGCCGGCACCCCACTTAGGGGCCGAGCACAAATAACTTCACACATTCCGGCTGGTTCTTTTGGCCGCGGGCTTCGTTGTTCGCTCCTTACAGACCCATTGGCAGGGTATGCGCGTCGCTCACGCCTCGCCGGCGGCCAAAACTCCTGCGCCGTAAAACATGAATTTATTTGTGCGCGGCCCCTTAACGCCGCTGGTCCATCCGCCCGGCTATGAAGTGCCAGCCGATTCACCATGACGCCGGTTCCACAACTCCTGCGCCTCCGGCAAACGGATATACAATGGAACCAGTGATTTGATATCGGCAAATATACCGCGCTTAGCCAATGCCCAACCCAACTCATACACCGCCGCAGCCCGTGCAATCCAGGTTTCTCGACCAAGCTCAATAAGGTCATTGTCCGAATCCACCCCGGCCCGCAATGCCCCCCGATGATAATCCACGCCTTCTCCAAGCACATGCAGCGGCCGCGGTGATTGCCGTACAAATTCTTTCGGCGAGGTAAGTATTGGACCGGTCATACATTGCCAAGCCCCCGCACCGGCAGCCGCAGTTTCGTTCCGATGGTAGCGTGCGGCAAATATCTGCCCGCGTTTGGCATCCAAAATCACCCCCAGATGAAGCGCCTCGGCCGGTGCATTCTGCGCCAGCACATCCAAAGTTGGCACAGCCACCACCATACACCCGATCGCCTGGGACAGGCTGCGCGCCACCATCACCGCAATCCGCAGCCCGGTAAAAGAACCCGGCCCGATTGAAAGATACACCTGCTCAATTTGCCGCGGCTGCCACCCCTGGGCCAGTGTCAAATCACGGATGGTGGGCATCAGTTCGTTGGCATGGTTCATACCCGCC
>JAJZNX010000035.1 GCA_021852275.1 Planctomycetota bacterium
GGACATTCATGGCTTGACTCCAGCAAGAACCAATGCACCAGTCGCCGGACCAATCAGGTGGCCAGCGGAATCCACGCTCATACACCCACCCGCCAGGAACGCCTTGCCCGCAGTGAGCCTCCAGCCAGGTTTTGGTCACGCCGATCTGCGTCGCCGTTTACCCAGCAACAAAGCCACTCCGCCAATCGCCAGTAACGAAAGCGATACGGGTTCGGGAACATCAACCGCTATTCCCACTGGGCCATCCAATCCCGATGATATGAAGGAAGGATTTGAAGCACTGACTGTGCCGTCAGAAGCGATAGTGTATTCGCCGACGGTGTTATTACTGAAGTTCGCAACAAACAGGTTCGAACCCGAAACCGCTAATTCATACGGGGTATGCAACCCCGATATCAATGAAGCATTGACGACCGATCCGCTGGTGGTGTATTCGCCGATCGAATTGCCACTCTGGTTCACGACAAACAGGTCCGAACCCATAACTGCGATACCATAGGCTGATGTCAGCCCCGTTATCAATGAAGCATTTGAAGCACTGACCGTGCTGCCAGAGATAGTGTATTCACCGACTTTGCCGCTGCCGTTGTTCACGACATACAGGTCCGAACCCGAAATCGCGATGCTTGCCGGACTACTCAACCCCGATATCAATGAGGCATTGAGTGTGGTGCCAGAAGTGGTGTACTCGCCGACGGTACCCTTACTGATGTCCACGACAAACAGGTCCGAACCCGAAACTGCGACGTCATTTGCCTCCGTGAACCCCGTTATCAAACTGGAATTGACGGTGGTGCCAGAGGTGGTGTATTCGCCGATACTGTGGCCTATGTTCGCGAGAAACAAATCCGATCCCGACAGCGCCAAACCAAAGGGAGTGGTCAATCCCGATACCAATGAAGCATTGACCACGCTGCCAGAGTTGGAGTATTCACCGATCGTGTGGCCGGAGAAGTTCGTGACGAAGATATTTCCGCGTGCCGCCACCGACGGTAGAACCGCAGCACCGGCCGCCGCCAGTGCCATGGAAGCCAACCACACGGTGCGCTCTGGTCTCTTGCCAAATCCGGACTTTTCTGCATGTCGGCGTGCTTTTTCTTGCGTTTTCATAAGAATGTAACTCCTTTAATAAGAACTCTAAATACAACAATATTGGCCTAGGCCTTACGTTTTACGATTATGGCTTATTCCCCATCCGTTGTCAAACAAATTCTGCAAAGAATTTTATCGCTTCGTTATAAGTAACATTTGTACAATGACTTAAAATTTATTTTTAATTTTAATCTTTAGATTCTTCGGCCGGAATTAACCTTAAAATGGTACTGGTTTTTTCCTGATCTCCATTAATCTTATCCCGCATTTTTTCCAGCATCAGCTTGGCCATCCGCGGGACATCCACCTCCAGACGCACGATATCCGGATGAGTAAACTGCGACAACCCACGATTGGCGTGGGTGGCAATCTGCAACTCGCCGGGAATGTTAATTCCCATATCTTGCGCTGCACGCAACATCCCCTGCGTTATGTGGTCGTTGCTACTCACCACGCCATCCGGTTTACGTGTCCACTTTTCCCAAGCCGACCGAAAATGGCGATAGCCTGCCAGTTCCCACGGCAATTCTGCCGGAATGAATACATAATAATCCGGATGGGATGGCAAGCTGTGGTTCTGCAGGGCCTGGCGGTAGCGCCGTTCGCCGGCGGCATCCGGCGAGTCAATATGGTCCAGCATGGCAATACGGCCGCATCCACGCCGGCATAACAGGCTTACTCCCAATTCTTCAAGGGACGAAGGATCGATAATTACCGGGTTAAAGGCCAATGGCAGCCCCAACTTCTCCAGATCAGCACGCCAACCCGTAATTGAACGCGAAGTCATACTTAAAATACCCACATACCGCCGCGCTGCCACCAGCCGGTGAAATGCGGCCAGCCGGTCTTTATCCGGCTGTTCATACGTACCCAACATGTGAACTTCTACAAACAGGCCGTAATCCGGCCCGTAGCGAGTTAACGCTTCAACCAGGGCCAGATCAAAGGAGTTGAGGTCGTAGGCCCGCCAGTATTGGGCAAAGGCGACGGTCAAAAGCTTGGCTCGCACTGTGGTGTAAAGCCCTACTCGGGGACGGATGGTTAAAATTCCTTCTGTTTCCAACTGCTGCACCGCACGGGTCAGTGTGGCCCGGGCAACACGCAACTGATGCACCAACTCAGACCGGGGCGGCAACGCACTGCCAGGCTCCAGAGAGCGGGCCAGTTTTCGCAGTTCGGACTTGACACGTTCATGCCGGCGACCGGATTCATGACTGGCTTTTCTCGATGGCATTGCGGACCTTTCGCAAGAAATCAGGTTTGACAATTCCGGCACATTGGCCGGAGTATCCGGTGTATGGTTGGTGCAGGCAAACATGACGGCACGGCTGATCAGACCATAGTTATGGGCGAATAGCATGAATCCCATGCGCCGTATACCAGGCGGTAATATCCGCCACGTCTCGCTGTTCCTGAGCCACGGTACCCACCCACCACCGGCCGGCACTGAAAATCAGATGATAACTCGCCGGTTTCCGCCCGGCCAAAATCACCAAGCAAACCAGTGGAAAGGTATTATTGGATGATTGTACCATGTGGCCCTGATACATGGTAGCGATGCCTGGCTTTCGCGGTTGATGCAACAGATACAATAAATAGGGGGCCGCTTGACGCGAATGTGTTAACCTTAAAAAATGAATAAAATGTGTTTCGTTTACATGGATATTTTTATTGCGGCTGACACATAGAACCTTAAGATAAGTGATAATCGCCTTATTCAGGGCTGCGGGCTTCACGTTCCAATGATGCAGCAGTTCCATCGCCGGAGCCATTGCGTACCAGAATGAAGGCCCAGGACGAACGGCCGGTTTCAACGTTTTCCCGCGGAAAATGGCCTTCTGCGCCGGCGCGTGCAGGCCCACTGCCATGCGCCACACCGCGGTTATCGCCGGCATGGACGGTTGGCAATTCCATAAACCATTCATCGCCGTGATGCGCACCAGGACTGACGGATCTGCAAGCATCCGATCCAAAGCCCACTGCGCATAAATATCTTCCCTCGAACCCAAAGACCTGCAGGCCGCCGCACGTACAGACACCCGGTCCGAACATGTCTGCAAAAGTCGCGGCCAGATGGCCGCGGAAAATCCCCACCGCATTAAGTCCAATCGTCGCACCAAAGGCTCATCCATCATGGCCATGGCCAAGGTTGCCACCCTGGTCTGATAGCGCAGTACACGGGCCAAGCGCCGCGGATGGTTCATCGGTGCCAGGCGTATTAAATTTATTGCCATCGTCAGCCACGCTTGTTTGATCTGTGCAGAAGCAGCCCCGCGAATCGAGGCCACATTAGATGCCAGTGCGGATACACTTCGCCAATACGCCCTGTCAGCCGCCAACACCGCCTGCATTTGGCTGGTCGAAAGCCTCGCCCGCTGATGCAAAGCCGCAGCACCCATCCCGCCGGGTATACCACCGGATTTTCGGTGCTCGCTAAATTGTGCCGCCGTAGCAGCATGAATGCCATGGGCGGCAAACCATCGGGTAATACGGGCGATATCTTTGGCCTCCTGCCTTTTCCCGCCAGCAGACAGAATCGGTATGCCGCCATTCACGGGAATAATAAACATCGACACATGGTAATCTTTGGGTTTTTGGTGCGCCAACCATATCAGCATTTCCAGTGCCAAGGTCCGATTAGACTCAAAATGCCGTTCACGCTTCAGCACATCGTTAAAATAAAGATCGTTGATATTTGCCGGTAATGGCCTATGCACCAGATAAAGCAGGTACGATGCAACACGCCCTGGATTCCCCATCGCCTCATGTCGAAACGGTGCAACCTGCCAGGGCATCAAAGAAAGTTCTGCCTGGCCTGCGTTGGCCTGTACCTGCCGGCAGACATGTTGCAGGTAACGCACCACCAAATTGGCGGATTGTGGTTCCAGCGGTTTCCAATGCAACAATAGCCGACATGCCAGCGGGCCATCCTGTACACCCCACCACGGCCCGGCATCTGTAACCATCATCATGGGAGTCATCATTTGAATGACGCGACCGCGGAACTTCACCGATGACTGGCCGGATCCGCGGAAATTTGGATGCTGCGGCCCAAGAATCATGGCGCGCCGCCACACCGCCCGCAGAAGGCCGGGGGCAGGCTCACGGTCCCACAACACATCCATGGTGGTAATGCGCACAGCCATATTTTGATCATTCAGCAGCAACAGCAAAACCGGGTTTACATTCACACCGGGTATCTTAGCCAGGGCACGTGCTGATGACTCGCGTTCTACGGCCTGACGCGAAAATGCCCCCGCCATGGCAGAAAGGGCATGGCGGGCCACAGCCCATTTCATCAGAGCCACGCGCCGCCGCACGGGCAGCCGCAACAATGCAGATCCCCAACGGCATAGATTTTTCTGGTAGCTCAGCAGTGGCTTTGCCACCGCCCCGGCTTGCTTTCCACGCACCTTCAGTAGCGCCCGGGTCATCGCCGTCAAGGCCTGGTCCAGCAATCGGCTGCCGGCCTGCCGCCTTGCATAAACATCTGAGGTTACATTTTCGATTCCGTTTTGCAGTTCTCGTGCCGTTGCAACAGCAACCGGCGGGGCCATGGGCACGGCGGCCGGGGCGCAGGCAGCCCCCAACATCCCAACGCAGCCCCCAATAAACATGGGCAACCATGCGATACCGGTAAAGCTGCCGGAGATTTTCTTCCACATAGCCAACCACCTCTTATTTCTCTATTTTTCTATTTTCTTTATCAGGATGCACATCACCTATTGTACGCTCCAGGAGCACCTTATGCTCTGTGAAATGTTCCATGGCAAATCGTACCCCCTCGCGTCCCAATCCTGAATCTTTCACGCCACCATAAGGCAAGGCATCGATTCTCGTGGTGGGAACATCATTGATGATAACGGCCCCCATGTCCAACACTTCAAATGCCCGGCGGGCTTTGACCGCACTATCCGTGAAGACCCCGGCCTGCAACCCGAAGCAGGTTTGGTTAATGCGAGCCAGCGCATCATCAAAGTCCCGGTAGGTTTCAATTTCCGCCACCGGCCCGAACGCCTCCTGGTTAATCAGCGGCGATTCAGGGGAGACATTGGCCAGTAATGTTGGGTCATAGAAATTGCCTTCCCGCCGGCCGCCGCATAACAGCTTCGCCCCCCGCCGCACCGCTTCATTCACCCACGTCTCAATACGTATCGCAGCCGCTTCGTCAATCATCGGTCCTACCACATCGGTATCCACCCGCGTATCCCGCAGCTTCAGCCGCCGCGTTTTCATCACCAGCATCCTGGTCGCCTTCACCACAATGGACTCATGGAGAAATATGCGCTGCACGCTGATACAGCTCTGCCCGGCAAAACTGAATGCCGCGGCCACAATTCGTCCCATCGCATCCGGCAGGTTTGCCTCCGGCTCTACCACCACGGCGCTATTATTGCCAAGTTCCAATAGCACCCGCTTCTTGCCGGCTTGGGCCTTTAATTTCCATCCCACCGGCATCGAACCTGTAAACGATAACAGCGCAATGCGATCATCTGTCACCAGAACATCCAAGTCTTCGCGCCGGCAGGGCAAAATATGCCAATAACCTGGCGGCAGGTTGGCTTTGCTAAGTAGCTCACCCAGCAGGTGCGCTGTCTTTACCGTGCGCTCCGACGGCTTGACGATAAACGGGCAGCCACAGGCCAATGCCGGAGCTACTTTATGTGCCACAAGATTCAACGGGAAATTAAACGGAGTGATAAACAGGCATGGGCCTGCCGGTACCTTTTCCACCACTGCGTGGTAGCCCGCAAATTTTGCCTCGGCATCTGCTGGAAGTTGAATTCCGGCCATCCGTGTGCTTTCCTCCATCGCCAGACGAAACGTCGTCAAGGCCCTGTCGACCTCCGTCTCGGCGAGTTTCAGCGGCTTGCCGCTTTCCCGTGCAATGCACCGGGCAAACTCGCCGGCACGCTGTCCAAGTTGTTCATAAACGCTTCGACACCATTCAAAACGCACATGCGTACCAAGTTGTCGGACCGCAGGCATCACGCCAGCCATTGCCGCGATGGCATCCGCCAGTTGTTTGCGGGAAGCCTGCGTAACCGTGGCAATCTTGCGGCCGTCCTCCGGGCTAAACAGCGGATAGGAGTTGGCCTGGCCTTTCACCGGTCGCCCAGAAAGCCAGATTGCCAGGGATGCAGTCATGAATTATCTCCATCAGTCGAGTCCGTTGGAGCAACAATCACCATATTATGCTCCAGCTTCCATTGCAGCAAAGGCCGCAGCACAAATTCCGCCGCCATATAAATACAGCCGATACCCAGAGCCATCACCAAGCCCAGGCTGGCAATCCCCCGATCACGCCCCAAAGCCAGAAATCCAAAACTGCTGCACGTAACAAACCCGCACATCAGCAGTGCCCGCTCGCTGACATCCCAGAATCGCCACACCCGCCGCGGGTTATCCACGGCTTCGCGGTAACGGTGCACCATAAAGACGCCGTATTCATGTCCCGCACCGATTAAAATGGGCAGGCCAAAGAAATTCGCGAAGTTCCAGTCAATTCGCAGCACCCCCATCAGGCATGCCAGCATTGGAAGCCCCAGCCCCAGCACACTGATGGTCACCAGCGTCTGACCGATGCGGCGCATGTCTAAAAACACCAGAATCACCACCAGAATCAGCGCATAAACGGTAGCTTTGATAAATGCGTCGCGAATGGCCCGGGTGGAATCGTAGATCTGCGGGGCGATGCCGGTTAAGTCCATGCCGGGGGGAACCAGACCGGCCTGGCCATGCACACCTTGCAGTACATGCACAAACTCACGCAGGTTATGCTGCTTCCATAAATTAAATCGCGGCTTAATATACAACGCGTAAATGCCGTTTTTACTTACGTAGTGGTGTCGGAGCGACCCCGGTACATCGGCCAGATTCAGCGGGCCGGGACACAGCGTCTGCGCAATGGACTTTATCTGGTCCGCAAATGCCCGCTGCCATTGACTCACACGCTGCGCCTGCCGCACGCGATCGGCTGCGGAAGCTCCATCCACAGCATTCACAAATTGATCCAGATTTTTGACCACAACGCCCGCAGAGGCCTTGAGGCCCCCCTTCATCGACGCTTCACCCCTGGACCAAACCGCTGCCAGACGCGATGCCGCCATCGCCACTGCGGAAAGATCCGCAGCAGAAAGTGGATGTGGGGCACTCCAATCAATGCCGGCAATCGCCTGGCCATGCTGAGCCAGATATCGCTGTTTCGCCTGAGCGTCCAGCAGACTGTTGACCGAAAGAATCGGCGAACCCGCAAAACTCGCCGCCTTGACCAGGCGTTGGTTGATCGGTTGCAAAGTTGATAGCTGCTTTGATAGTACCACCGCCGACCACGTGGGCAATTTTTTCACCAGTGTGACACACTCCAGCCCCCGGGCCTGTAAATCCAGCAGGTTTGGATCAAACCGCAGCCCAACCGCCCACGGCAACAACGCAAAAAGCACCGCCAGCCAAACCACCAATCCCGAAAACCGCAGCCACTTGCTGCGTTTGAAGGACCGCCTGACCGGATACCGCGCCGCCGCGTGTACCGGCTTAAATTGCGGTGGAAACAAAACCAGCAGAGCCGGCAATACTGTGTAGCCCGCCAGTAAACAGAGCAGCAATCCCCCACCCGCAATAATCCCCAGTTCCGCTGCCCCGCGGAATGCTGTTAAATCAGCGACCAGAAAGGCTCCCGCCGCACCCAGACAAGCCGTCATTACCGGCGGACCAGTATACCGGAATACCCGCACCCATACAGCCATGGGCCGTTGATACCGGCGTACCTCGCGCCGATACCGGATCACAATTTGAATCAAATAATCCATCCCGATGCCGATCAGCGCGATCACAAACACCGTCGAAAGCAAATTCAATTGTCCCACCGTCAACGTAGCGTATCCAAAGGTCCAGCCGATGGCCACCGCCAGTGATATACTCGCCGCAATCGCCAACCACACTGAGCGCAGCATAAGCACCAAACCGACCAGCACTGTTATCATGGCCACAACTTCCGCAATGTCGGTATCGTGGGTGGTAATCTGCATTTCCGCCGACGAAAGTACTGCCCGCCCGGTCATGCCAACTGTAAACTCCGACGCAAAAGGTCGCACCGCAGTTTTCATAGCTGCTTCAATATGCTTGAGCGGAATAGAAGTCGCCGCCAGGGAATCATAGGTAAAGTGCGGATAAACGCGAATTACCAGCAGGTTACGCGAAGAGTTGTTGGCCTCGGTAAAATAATAATAGCCCCACGCACTGGGATCGATCCGCGAACCGCCCATTAGATGTGATAAATTCGGCACATCCGGGGACCGGGCCGATGTTATTGCTGATGGTTGTATGCTTTCACGCAAACTCTGCGCCACGGGAGCCAGCAATTTTGCTGTGGAAGCATCCGGCGGTTGTTCCTCGGCCAAATGTAAAAACCGCTCCAGACGCGACGACCCCAACAGCCGCTCCACCAAACTCGGCTTTTGCCCCCATACGTGGCCCAGCACCGCAAATGCATCCGCTTGCGCCGCAGCCTTTTTTACCAGCCGCCAGTCTGCAAACAAAAGAGCCTGATGACCTAACTTTTTCAAGGGTACGTGGCTATCCACGGAATTCACGTAACTGTGCAATCCTTCCACCCGCTTGGCTATGGCGTTGGCGCATTGAATCCATTGCCGCGCCGGCGGCGGCCGATCCGGATTTCGCGCCTGAAGCGTGATATACACCGCCTCGTTTTCCGGAAATTCCCGGATAAAGTCCAGATAGTGATGAAAAAATGGAACCTTGGCCGAGAAAAGCTTGTTTTGATCCGTCGAGATCGTCAGCCGCGTCAGCGCCAGCAAAGTGCCGACCATCAACAGGATGGCCGCGATGACCAGCGTCAGACGCGGATGACGCACCACGCTCATCACCGCATCCCGGATAATCACTCGTTGAATTGGCCCCATATTCACCTGGCTGGCGGACAATGGGCGATCCGGCGATCCGACAAAGACCGCGTCACCGCCAACATGATCCACCCGATAGATCCGCTGTTATCCTGCCTCGTCATGCTGTTACCGCATTTTTCGCCAGGTTAAACACCGTATTCCAGGCCGTACCCGGCACACGCTGCGTATCCGCCAATACATCTTCCATGGCGGTTAAAAACCAGTCCATATCCGCCCGAGTCGCCACCAACGGCGGTAAAAACTTAATCACTTCAGTATGATACCCCGCCACCTGCGTGAGAATATGATGCTTATTAAGCAGCGGAATGATGATCATCTGCCCAAAAACACCGAAATTAAGTTTATGCAACGTATCCCAAGCTAATTTGAGCTTAAGAGATTCCCTCGGTCGGGCAAAATCAATGCCGAACATCAATCCTTTACCGCGAACTTCAGTTACAAACGGACACGTCTTACTGATTTCGGTAAGCCGCGCAATGGTATATTGACCCAGTTCTGCTGCGTTTTCCACCAGTTTTTCTTCTTCAATGACCCGAATACTGCCCAGCGCTGCCGCCATAGCCATATCGTTTTGTCCAAACGTGTTGGAATGCACCACGCAGCGTTCCAGTGAATTAAAGACCGAATCCATGATGCGCGGACGGGTAATCACCGCTCCCACCGGCACAAAGCCCCCCGATAGCCCTTTGGCCGTGCAGATAATATCCGGCTCTACCTCCGGCCAGTGCTGAAAACAAAACCACTTGCCCGTGCGGCCCAATCCTGATTGCACCTCATCAATCACCAGCAGTGTGCCGGCCCGGTTGCACAAACGCTGCACTTCAGCCAGATAGCCATCACCCACCAGTTCGCAGGTTTTGCCTTGAATAGGCTCCAGGATAAAAGCCGCCACATCCTTTTTCGCCAGCGCCTGCTCCAGTGCAGCAATATCATTAAAGGGAATCGCCTGAGTATCTGGCAGCAGCGGTCCAAAACGCTCTCGGAAAAAATCCGCCCCATTAATCGCCAAAGCACCCGTAGTTAATCCGTGAAACGCATGATCGCAATAAATAATGCGGCTGCGACCGGTATTGGCCCGGGCGAATTTAAGCGCCGTTTCCACCGATTCTGCGCCGCTGTTGGTAAAAAATACCCGTGAAAGCCCCTCCGGCGTATGGCGCACCAGTGCTTCCGCCGCCAAACCGCTTAGCAGACTGCACTCCATGCGTACCAGATTGGGGCTTTCCGCATCAAGCAAATCTTTCAGAATCGCTCGTATTTTCGGATGATTCCGCCCCAGCATAAATACCCCCCACCCGGTCAGCAGATCCAGATACTTATTACCCTGGGCATCCCACAAATAGCAGCCTTCGCCGCGAATATAATTTTTGTCAAAACCGATGGTTTTGAGCATCTTTACAAACACCGGATTGATGTAATCCGTATGCAGTTCATATTGCTCACCCGAGCGATGCTCAAGCAAATCCGTTATTTTTTCCGGCATGGTTGTGCTCCAACGATCAAACGCCGCGGCAAGGTCCTACCGCTTCGACATTATATACAGTATTGCGATTGGCGGTTCCCGCCGTAACACCACCGCTGCTAAACCAGGGTTGCTGCCAGGCTGGCCGCCTCTGGCGCGCCGGCTTAAACATCGCCTGGTAACTATCGGTATGGTGCCTGTAAATTTCCGCAATTATGTTTAACGCAGAAAAAGTAATGACGCCAAGGTCAATAGCAATACCCCCAACGTGACGAGTGTATAAATCCAGTCATGATCGTAAAACGCGAACAGCACCACCGACATAGCCACCCGCATAATGGGTGTGAGCACCAGCAAAAATATGCCTAACTCAATGATTTCCACCCCGTGTCCGTGCATGACACCATGCCAGATCACTGCCGGATTGGTCTTAAAATGCGTTGATTCCATGGCCTTGACTGTCGGCGGATGCCGGACAAAGCTAAGCGTCAGTCCCAATATCATCACCGCCACGCTCAGCGCCACACCCATGCGCAACACCCAACCGGAAACATCTTGAATAATAAATTCGTTGACGACCACTGGTGCATCCCCGGGTTGTTCATCAAAAGGTTTAGTATTGGCTGGCATAAGATTCTCCATTATTTCAGAGTGGACACCCGTCATTACAAATTGATACCCAATCCACGCAACAGCATTTCCAGGCCGACAATACCAAGGGCCGCGGCAAATATCTTTTTTACATGGTTGTTGGACATGCGTTCCATAAGCTTGGTGCCCAGCATAGCCCCCACCAGCACTGCCGCCGCCACCGGTACCACCAGAAACGGCAGCACCACCCCTCGCCGCAGATACACGCCCGCCGCCGCAGCCGCCGTTACCCCAATCATAAAGTTGCTCGTGGCCGTAGAAACCTTCGCCGGCATGCGCATAAAAATTTCCATGGCCAGCACCTTGAGTACTCCCGCACCAATCCCTAATATGCCCGCCATAATGCCGGCCAGCGCCATCACACCCATCGCCGGAGGAACACGTGCACAGTTATACATAACCTCTCGCTTTAGCAGCTTATCGAAATAGGAACCGTTCAATTTCAGTCCGTTAGCTATGCGATCATTTTTAATGTTCGCTGGCAGTTCCTCCCCAATGTTTGCCAGCACCGGTATTAAGGAAACCAGCAACATCACGCCAAAAGTAACCGAGAGCACTTGCGCGTTAAGCATGGGGGCCAGCACCGCAGCACCCACAACCGCACCGCTGGCGGTGGAAAGCTCCAGGAACATGGCGATACGCACATTGGTAACATGGTCTTTTACATACACCGATCCGGCGGCACTGGATACCGCAATGACAGATACAATACTCGCACCAATGGCATCGATAATGGGCATGCCCAGAAAAATTGTCAGCACCGGCACAATCACAATGCCACCTCCCAACCCGCTGATTGCCCCCACCACCCCGCCCAGCAGTGAAGCTCCGCCCACTTCTAAAAGCCACCATACCGCATGCATGTCCATAATCATCAACCCTTAACTCGCTGACAGAGCCTGCCTTATTCAGATCGCCTGCCGTTTATCCATCGTCGCCATGACGCACTCGTCGCCCGGCCATCTGGCCAGGAAACAGACTTTAGGGCATCCTGCCTGCCGGTTCAACTGTTCACCCATCGGCCCGGCCCCCAACGCCCCATTGGAAGCCGCCGGCATTTTGACTACAATTGCGACCTGGTGAATGAATGAGTATGAACAAAACGGCAGAATCAACACAACCGGTACCGGCAACCAATGACAATGCAGCAGGCACCGCGGCCTCCGCCACGTGTGGCACCTCTTTGGAACCTGCCATGTTTTCAGCAGCAGCGTGGCTCCGCTTTCTACTGGTGGCGATCGGAGGTCTGATCGCCGACCTTTGGTCCAAGCACGCCGCGTTCGCTTTTCTTGGCTATGGGCCGGGCTCCAAAATACGCGTCGTCATACCTCATGTCCTCACCCTTGAGACCACGCTTAACAACGGCGCTGTTTTCGGTATCGGGCAGGGATTGGCCGTCTTGTTTATTCTGATCAGCCTGGTGGCCATGGCCTTTGTCGTTTACGTATTCATGAGCTCTTTGCGCAGACAATGGATCATTCACGTGGCACTGGGGTTGATCCTGGCCGGAGCCATGGGCAATTTGTATGATCGCCTCTTTAACCATGGCCGCGTTCGGGATTTCATCCTGCTCACCCACTGGCCTTTTGATTTTAATCTCGCCGATACCATGCTCTGCATTGGCGTGCCGTTGCTGATCATCAACTGGCTGTTTCAGTTAAGGGCCGTGCAAAAATAAATTCATATTTTACCGCGTAGAAGTTTTGGCCGCCGGCCAGGTGCAAGCGACACGCATACCCGCATACCCCGCCAGCGGATCGGTTGTGGAGCGACGCCTGCAGCCAATTAGACCAGCCGTATGGTTTAGGTTATTTCCTGACAGCTTCTTAACCCAATAAATTGGGGCCGCACCCTTTGCAAGATGCAGCCCCGGTACAATCCAATGCCCTGCGGCCATTCCGATTATTTAATAAACAACATCTCCCGGTAGGTCGGCAGCGGCCATTCATCATCGGAAATCATGGTTTCCAGCTTATCCCCGGCGGCACGCACGGTATTCATTGCCGGAATCACCGTGCCCTTGCAGTATTTAGCATGGGCCATCGCATCACCACTGTTGTGATGCTCCAGCACATGGGCCAGATCCGCAGTGGCCTTTTGCAGAGAACTGACCGTTGCGGAAATTTCGGCCAGCAGCAATTCCTGATCCGCCAGCGCCGCTTTGGTCATCCCGGCATTCTTGGCGGCGGTAATCGATGCTGCAACCTCCTGCTGATACTTGAACCCGGCTGGAATAATCATGGTGCGGGCCATGGTCGCAGTCATCTGAGCTTCTATGGTTACCGTCTTGTTGTAATTTTCAAGGTAAATTTCATACCGGCTGTGAATTTCCTTTTCGCTTAGCACCTTGTATTTGGTGAACAGCGCAATGGATTCTTTCGTGATCAAAGACGGCATTGCATCCACTGTGGTTTTGAAATTCGGCAAGCCGCGTTTTTCCGCTTCTTTATGCCATTCGGCGGTATAATTATCGCCATTGAAAATCACCTGTTTGTTTTCCTTGATAACATCCGCCAGCAGCTTCTGCACGGATTTGTTAAAATCCTTGCCGGCGGATTTATCCGCCTCCAGCTTGGTGGCAATGTAATCCAGGGATTCAGCAACAATGGTGTTGAGCACCGTATTGGGGCCGGCAATGGATTGATTGGCGGAAACCGCGCGGAATTCAAACTTATTGCCCGTAAACGCAAAGGGGGAAGTGCGGTTGCGATCGCCGGCTTCGCGCGGAATCTTCGGCAGCACCGTCACGCCAATCTCCATGTGCCCGCCCTGCTTGCTGGACTTGGCACCGCCGCTTTCGACCTGGTCCATGATATCCTGCAGTTGATCTCCAAGATAAATGGAAATGATCGCCGGCGGAGCTTCATTGGCTCCCAGGCGATGATCATTGCCGGCAGAGGCAATGGCCACGCGCAGCAGCGCCGCATACTTATTGACCGCCCGGATGACCGCCGCACAGAAAACCAGGAACTGCGCATTGGCGTGGGGCGTATCTCCGGGATTAAGCAGATTTTCGCCGGTATCGGTCGACATCGACCAGTTGTTGTGCTTGCCGGATCCGTTCACCCCAGCAAACGGCTTTTCATGCAGCAGACATGCCAGGCCATACTTATCTGCGGTTTTAGTCAAGGTGGCCATGGTTAACATCTGGTGGTCATGGGCCAGGTTGCTGTTTTCAAAAATCGGCGCGATTTCATACTGCGAGGGTGCCACTTCGTTGTGGCGGGTTTTCACCGGTACCGCCAGCCTGTAAAGTTCCTGTTCCACTTCCAGCATGCAAGCTAAAACACGCTCCGGAATAGCCGCAAAATACTGATCTTCCATTTCCTGCCCTTTCGGTGGTTTGGCACCGAAAAGCGTCCGGCCGCAGTTTATCAGATCGGGCCGGGCCCAGTAAAAATTTTTATCAATCAGGAAGTACTCCTGCTCCGGGCCGACCGTGGTAAATACTTTGCTGGCGGTGGTATCTCCAAAGAGACGCAAAACACGAATAGCCTGGTGCGACAACGCCTCCATCGATCTCAGCAAAGGCACCTTTTTATCCAGGGCCTCGCCCGTCCAGGAGAAAAACGCCGTCGGAATCACCAGCGTGGTGCCATTGGGATTTTCCGCAATGTACGCAGGCGAAGTGGGATCCCATGCGGTGTAACCTCGGGCTTCAAACGTGGCACGCAAGCCACCGGATGGAAAGGACGACGCATCCGGCTCTCCTTTGACCAGTTCCTTGCCGGAAAATTCCAGCACCGCACCACCGTTATCCGTCGGTGCCACGAAGCTGTCGTGCTTTTCCGCTGTTATGCCGGTCATCGGATAAAATAAATGGGTGTAGTGTGTGGCTCCTTTTTCGATCGCCCAATCACGCATGGCCACGGCCACGGCATCGGCAATAGCCGGGTCTATGGCCACACCTTTCTTGATCGTCTGCTGGAGTTTTTTGAACACCGGTTTGGGCAGTCGCTGCCGTTGCACTTCCTCGTTAAACACGTTGGAAGCGTAGACCTCATGCAATGGCGTGGTTTTGTAATTAACGCGTGGTGCAATGGTTTTGAAATTGGTCATGGCCGCAATGGCGGCCCGGCGAGCAGTGGATGAACCCATAGTGAAGAAACTCCTGTAAAAATACCCTTCAAACCGCCTGTTTTTAACACAAGGCCCAGTTCCAACTGGCTTCGGGTACCAAAGGCGGAAATTGTACCCAGTTCCCCGTATGTCGCAAGCAATCTTCATGCCCGGCACCAAAAAACTTGCAGATATTGGCACAAAAATCTATCCAATGGTCATTTTATGCAAAATTTAACATTCCCGATTGCCCAACGAATGGGCAATAGAAACGTCAATCACTGGAGGTGCTTAAAAATCAGGCGCTTATATACTATCATGGCACCATTGCCAACTGCCTCTGAGGACGCAAAAATCGTCGATTAACTCCTGGCCGAAAACCCTTTGTCCGCGCCGCTTACACCAATGCTTGAAATTCTACCTCTCAACTTCTTCCACGGCAGCCGGGCCATGCAGTCGTCGGCTTTACCCCCCATTCGCCGCACCAGTTTCCATGAAGTGCCGCTTCGCTTCTCCGATGAGATAAAACGACCCCGTTACCGTCACCAGATCTTCGCGGGTAATCGCACGCATGGCGATCGACATCGCCTCCGGAAAGCTCTGGGCCACCTGGGCCATTTTGCCAAACCGCTCCACGTACAAAGAGGCAAGCTCTTCCGGACTGGCACTTTTGGGATTATTTTGCGCTCGGGTAAAAATTACCTTGTCCGCTCCCAGCGAAACCTGTTCGAGCATGCCGTCAATGTCTTTGTCCGAATTGCATCCAAAAATAACCACCATGCTGTCATAGGCAATATACTGACTGATACCACGAAACAGCGCCTGCACCGATGCGGCGTTGTGGGCACCATCAATGATAACCCGCGGATTTGACCAGACTGTCTCAATGCGGCCCGGAAGCTTGACTTGCTCCAGCCCCGCCAATGCTTTGATATCGTCGAAAGCCAGACCCCGGCTTTTCAGTCGGTCCAGAATCGCCAGCGACAACCCGCAATTCACGGCCTGATGTTCGCCGATCAACGGAACCGTAACGTGTTCAAAGTGCGAACGCTCGGTAATGAGAGTCACGCGAACCAGCGGACCGGCCTGGCGAGAGATCTCAAACCGATAAGAAAATTCAATATCACTGCCCACAAAGTGCAGCGGAGCTTTGGTCTGACGGGCGATTTTTTCCAAAGACGCCTTCACTTCCGGTAGCTGATCGCAGGAAACCGCCGGAATATCTTTTTTGAAAATTCCCGCTTTCTCCTCGGCAATGCGGGCCACCGTGTTTCCCAGAATCGCCATGTGATCCAAGCTGATGTTTGTAATAGCCGTTACTTCCGGCATGAGGACATTGGTCGAATCCAGCCGACCGCCCAGACCAGTTTCCACAACCGCTATCTGTACTTCCTGTTCCGCAAAATAGGAAAACGCCATAGCCGTTAGAATCTCAAAAAATGTGGGCGGATCGTTGCTCATTTTTCGTACAATCGGCTCAATCTTTTTGACCAGCCGCACCATATCTTGCTCGCTGATCATCTCCCCATTCATCACAATTCTTTCGCGCATGTTGAGCACATGGGGACTGGTATACAACCCCGTCTTAAAACCTGCGCTTTGCAGCATCGCAGCCAACATAGTACAAGTGCTGCCTTTGCCTTTGGTGCCCGCGATATGCACACTCTTGAATCGCAAATGCGGATTGTCCAGATGTTTTAGCAGCAGTCGCATGCGATCTAGATTAAACGTGGTAGTGTTGTAGCGCACCACCCTCATTCGTTCGTAATCGGTATGCGAATGTAAAAATTCCATCGCCCGTAGATAGGCTTTATCCGGTTTAGCCACAGCCGCTACCGCCGGTGTTGCAGCGGGCTTGGCCGCACGTGACGATGAGGAAGGAGTACGCCCTCTACGAGAATCAGGAGCTTTCGCCGCGGCACGACGCCCACGGCCAACGGTACGGGTAGAGGTTTTACGTGTTTTGGTTCTGCTTATCACTGCCATAACGCCATCCTAACGTATAGACGGCAAAAAAGCAATTTATGGTCTAAAAAGCCCTCAGCCCAGCTTGCTTTTAACGTAATCCACCAGAGTTTGCACCGTAAAAACATCTCGAAATTTATTCACATCCGGATCTTGTTCAAACCCGCTTAAATCCGCAAACGGCATGCGGCTTTTCAGTTCCGCCATGCCCTGTGGAGTCATGCGGCCGTTGCTCACATACTCAGGATTGCTGAATAAACTTTCCGGAATAAGTTCCCCCTTTGGAATCTTAATGGCGAAGGTCTTTTCCAATTGAAAGGTAATATCCAGGTAGTCAATCGATTCCGCCCCCAGATCCTCCGTCAGGCGGGCCGTAGGCGTAACTTCCGCGTCATCCACGGCCAAGGCATTGGTTAAAACTTCCCGCACCTTGACAAAGATTTCTTCCTGCGACATCGCCATGGCTGATTTCTCCAAAATACTCATTATTACAATGGAAGCGACCGCCCCGCACAATTCAGGACAGTCCCATTGATCCGCACCAATCTTAGCTCAAACTCCTACGGACCGCGAAAGCTCCTGCCATTGGATGCGCATCGCTGCAACCATAGCCCCATCGACGGCTGCCAGCCCGGCATCCTGATTCGCCAGATTCAGGTGCGACAGTTCAATGCGCCCCTGAATGGCCACCACATCATTCACTGTGCCGTGAATCTTGAACTCACTGTGGTTTGCTTCCAACTTAATCACATCCGCCTGTACTACAAGGGTAGTCCCCGGCTCGACAAAAGCCCCATACCGAATGCCCCGTACTCCTCGCAGCACAATCACTGAGTGATGGTATTGATCCCATTCCCTTACCACCCACGCCGCCGCCTGCACCACAGCTTCCAGCATCAATACCCCAGGCAGCACGGGAAAACACGGAAAATGATCTCCCAGATATTCTTCCGCCATGCTGACCTGCTTGGCCATTTTAATGCTCCGGGCCGGCTCCACGGAAAGCAAACGATCAACCAGAATAAACTTCACGCACGGAACATCCTAAAGCTTGTCCGTCAGACTTACTCTGCTACTACCGGACAAAGCACCCGCACAACGCCAATATCTTCCGGCATTGACGTACTATGCCATTAACTTTTAACCGCCAACGCCGACTTTGACAAGCCTCTGGTTCTCAAGAGTTCGTTCAACAACCTGTTGCAACCTGGATATGCACTTGGGGGGGTAGTGCTGTAATACCAATCCTCATGAAATTCGTGGCGTTTCAGGTTGGCGCGTTCGATTCTAAGGCGGCCGTGTGCGGAAAACGACCGGAGGTATGTACGCGGACCTCGACGGTGAAGACGTTGTCGAGTGACGATTGATGCGACAGCGACGCGGCCGGGCCAAGAAGCCGCGTTGGCAAAAGCCGCAAATATAAGGGAATTGCACGATAATACACGTGTGGGCATTGCTATACAAAGTGGGATATTGGGCGGTGAGGGACTCGAACCCCCGACATCCGCGGTGTAAACACGGCGCTCTAACCAACTGAGCTAACCGCCCAAGGTGCCCCTACCATAGCCGATGAAGGCTTGGTAGCCAATCTTCCAGGAACAGCCATTAGTGGCGCGAGCATCGCCCACTATGCACTTTTTTTGCTGGCCACGATGCGCGGAACGCCAAATCCGGCATATTTTCAAAGTACTCGCCCCCGTTCATACGCTATGAGCCAATTTTCCAGCTCGCGCAGCGATGGTCTCCAGCGCCGCAACACAGCGGTTGATTTCCGGCCGAGTCAAAAATGGACCAAAACTCAACCGCGTAGTCCCCACGCTTGTCGGCTTACCGGCCACCGCTGGCAAATGCGTACCAAAAGTCCGGTGCGCCAGCGGAGCACAGTGCAGTCCAGGCCGGGTCAGAATGTTAAATTCATGTTCCAGTTCTGCCGCCAACGCCAACGGTTCCCACCCGTTCACACGCACGCTGTATACCCCCACGCGCTGGGCTATCTGCCGCGGCCCCAGAAAGGTCAACCCTTCAATGCCCGCCGCAGCATCCATAAACGCGGCGCACAAAGATTCTTCATGGGCACGGAGTTTTGCCACCGTTTGTTCCAGCACCCACGCCACCCCCTCCGATAGTCCAGCTATTCCAATGGCGTTGTGCGAACCAGGTTCAAAACGGTCCGGCATAAATTCCGGCTGAAAATCACTTTCACTGACGCTGCCCGTCCCTCCCTGCCGCACCGTTCGCAGCTTTTTCTCTATGCCCGGGCGAATGTATAAAACCCCCGTACCCAACGGCCCCAACAGCCCCTTATGCCCCGGCACCGCCAGAAAATCAATGCCGTCCCGCTGTACGTCAATGGGTACGTGCCCCGCACTCTGGGCTGCATCCACCAGAAACGCCACGCCCGCCTCCCGCGCAATCCGCCCGATCTCCCTGATGTCCTGCAAACTACCGCTGACGTTGCTCGCGTGGGCAACTACAATCAGACGTGTCTGGGCCGTTATCGCACGGCGAATATCTTGCGGATCCACCAAGCCCGTCTCTGCATCCACTTTCACAATACTGCGGGTAATCCGCCCGTCAGATGCCAGTTCATTTAACGGCCTTAGCACACTGTTATGGTCAATCGCTGTGGAAATCGCATGATCTCCGGGCCGCAACAACCCATGAATCACCATGTTCAGCCCGTCCGAACAATTCAGCGTGAATATAAAATGATTCGCATCTTCCCCATGAAAAAGCTTGTTGATCCGCTCCCGGCACGCACCAATCACCCGCCCTGATTCCCGCGCTTCCGCATAAGCTCCTCGTCCTGCTGAAGCACCGATAGCCTGCGCATAATTTACCATCGCCTGGAGCACTCGCGGCGGCTTTGGGAAACTGGTGGCTGCATTATCCACATACAGCCGCGGCTCAGGCAATTCAGAGTTCATCATGACGGTACTTTAGCCAGTTGAATTATCAAACCCGGCCATCCTTTCTTAAACCATGATAGGCCGATGCGGCCATGGGTTCAACGGGCTGAAGACGGGGCCACTTTTAATCCCATGCGAATGGGGCCGCCGCCTTGAAGGAGTGGCACTTGGATTGGCCCAGGTTCAGGCCGGACACCGGGCTTGGGCGCAGGTGCGTTGTTCTTTATCTGCGACCGCAGCAATTGCAATTTCTGCAAAAACCCGGCACCTGGTTTGAGCATGGGTGTATTGTTCTGTACCCCTCCTCCACCGACGTTTCCACCGGCTCCGCCGCCGACTTGACCACGAGGTTTAGCGGCCGCAGGATGGGCGAAGTTCACCGGCTTGATTCCATGTTGGGCATACCAGACCGTGATTTTTTTTATACCCTGATTTTCCTGGGCAGTGGTGCCCAAACCCCACACGCCGCCAAATGGCATTACCTTATAAAAATGATAGGTGGCGGGCGACAAACCGGCCATCTTCACCAGCAGGAGCAAAGGCAGTGTGCGATTAGAAAGGTGGGCGAGCGTGTTGTTGAAATTGAAATTCATATTCATGGTCAGTGGACGTTTGAGCAGGTACAATAAATATGGTGCCACCATGGATCGCTTAAGCCCTTTGGCCAGCTTGGCAAAATTTTTGGCCTGCACTCCATTGGGCTGGTTCACCACGGATTGCATCTGCGGCACGCGGCACACCTGGGCGAGATACTGACGAACCAGAATACTAAGTTGCGGCGGCTTCCAGTGAGCCAGCACCCGCGCCGCAAGTGTTCCATCCTGCAATTGCATCCAGTAGTTCTGGTTAAAGTCTTGAATCATAATGCGCTGGCCACGAAACATTACAAAGTACTGCCTATTCTGCTGAAAATATGGCGACATACCCATCAATACCGCCCTCCGCCACAAAGTTTTCACCATGGCCGGGGTTGGCTTTCGGTTCCATACGGCATCCATCGCCGTAATGTACACCAGTCGATGCGAATCCTTGAGCAAACGCTCCAACAGCCAATCCGCATACAGCCCGGGTATTTTCGCCAACGGATGCGCCACCTCGGCCCGACGCTGCGGATTGTGGGAAAATACCCCGGCCACCAACGGCAAGCGTTGCGGTGCCAAACCCCACTGTAACAGGGCAAGGCGTTTTTTTACAGGTAAATGCAAGAGCGACCTGGCCCAGCGTGTTAAGTCACCTTGATAGGTGAGCAGATGATCCACCCGGGCCGTGCGCTCCGGACCACCCGCCTGCATCATGCGGACTACCAGTATTGCTATGGCTTGTCGAATATCCGCGCTGCCCGCCTGCCGTGTGGCATACTTTTGCGAGCTTAGATTCTTCATGCCGCGCTCAAATAGCTGCAGAGTTTGCGACATGTTGGCGAGGTTGCCCTTCTTGCTGCCGGCTACTGGACTTTGCCCCCGCGCCGGCGAGCCACAGGCCGCGGCAGCCAACAATAACAAACCCGGCAGATACCCCATAATTTTCGATTTCATAGCAATTCCCAATCCTGAATAAACCCGCATCATCAGCACGCGGTCATTCCAGTACCATACTACTCGCCCCAGCCGTTCCCGCCACCGTGGTGTGGTGATCCCATGCTTACTTAGACGATTAAGACAGTCTCCAGGTTCCTGAACGTCACCCACCTGACCGCCTCTACTATACCAATAGGCATACCCGTCGCCGACAAATAGATTACAATAACCACCCGATTAGTGCTCAAGATGTAGTTAATTCCGGAATGTGCCTATGCCGATTGTTACTCTTTTCTTACTGGTTTTGCTGATTATCATGGCCGTCGGTAGCCTGCTGGCCGGCTTGAACTTGCGCCATCGGCAATCCGTCGATACCGCAGCCCACTCTAGCCAACTCGAGAATCTCCAGAAAAATATAGATCGCCTCGATCGCCTCGTCCGCGATGAAATAGCCCAGGCTCGCAATGAATCCGCCCAAACCAGCCGTCAAGGACGCGAAGAACTCGCCACAGCACTCAAAAACGTCGGCGATTCCCTCAACTCCCAGTTGGCTCAAATCACCCAAACCAATATGCAGCGACTCGATTCCGTCCGTGAAACCGTCGAGAAACGCCTGGACACCGTGCGCACTCAGATTGAAGAGCGTCTCAAGCTCATTCAGACCGACAACAATAAGAACCTGGAGCAAATGCGCATCACCGTTGACGAAAAACTCCAGGGCACCCTGGAAAAACGCCTCGGTGAATCTTTCAAAATCGTCAGTGAACGTCTCGAGCAGGTCCACAAGGGCCTGGGCGAAATGCAATCACTGGCCGCTGGCGTCGGTGATCTCAAAAAGGTTCTCACCAACGTTAAAACCCGCGGCAGCCTCGGCGAAGTCCAGCTCCTCGCTCTGCTCGAAGACGCTCTGGACCCCGCCCAATTTCAGGCCCAGGCCAATATCAAAGGCGACAACCGCGTGGATGCAGTCATCAAACTCCCCGGCCACGATGCCGATTCCCCACAGCCGGTTTTACTCCCTGTCGATGCCAAATTCCCCATGGAAGATTTTCAGCGATTGGTAACTGCGCAGGAAACCGGAGATATTTCCGCCATCGCCGCCGCCTCCAAACAACTTGAACAATCCGTAGAAAACTGCGCCGCATCCATCTGCAAAAAATATATCGCTCCCCCCATCACCACTGATTTTGCCATTTTATTTTTGCCCACCGAAAGCCTCTTTGCCCAGGTCATCCGCCAGGACGGCCTGATTGATAAGCTCCGCAGAAAATACAAAGTTACCATCGCCGGCCCCACCACACTCTGGTCCATTCTCACCAGTCTGCAGATGGGGTTCCAGACGCTGGCCATTCAAAAGCGCTCCAGCGAAGTCTGGTTGCTTCTTTCCAAGGTCAAAACCGAGTTTAATCTTTACGGCGAATTGCTCGACAAGGTTAAAAAGAAACTCGACGAAGCCGCCAATACCGTAGACCAGGCTGCTGTACGTACCCGGGCCATCGAACGCAGCTTAAAAGACGTTCAGGCTCTTCCATCCACCACCGTGGATACAACGAATCATCCGCTCGCTCTGGGCGGATCAGGTCAGGAAGGCTAAATGACATTGGAAAATCGCTCTCACGCCGGTGCCATATTGGCACCAGTATGGTTGTCATGGTCATGTTTGAGTGTTGGATGAGCCGCCATCTTCGGCCGAACCGCCTGACCGCCGCGTTGGAGAACCATAAAATCCTGCGGACCCACCCTGGCAACCAGCAAGGTGGTCGGTGACACTTCCTGGTTCAAACCCGGCGCATGAATTTTAATAACCTGCGAATTGGCCGGGCCGGCCAGCAGACTTGTGGTAATAACGCCCTGATTGCCGATGGCTTCATGCCGCAAAGCCATTCGAAATACCTTCACCACCGCGCAGCTCAGCTCTTCATCCCCATGAATCTTATGCACCGGACACGTAGCCGGCTCCGCATCCAGCGCTGCTTGTGCCTGAGTTAAGGTCAGTATCGGCGAGTGGGCAAGCTCCTGCTTGAGCGAATCATGCAGTCCTTTGACCGCAGCCGCAAAAGTTTCGCCCATCACCTGGGCATCGGCACTCTGCATCGACTTGCCGCATCCAGCGCATGTAACTTCCTTCTTGAGAAACGCCTTGATAGTGCCCACAACGCCGCCTCCAATGGAAAGCGTACCGGCACAGTGCACACAGCGCGGAAAATGACTTTCCATGTTCAACCCCTTATACTTTTCACCTGCCGCGCACCGCTGATTTGTCTTGCCGTCATGGCAGTTGCGGTCACGACGCAGAAACCCGACGAAACCCAACATGGCTGTATCATACCCTATACTATCATCATATGCAAGCATTTTTTTCAGATTAAGCTCGACTTTGGCCATTTTTCAGGCATCTTATGAACTCATATTGCTACCCTACCCATAGATCGGAATCCTCCGTATATTCGCTGTTCTTGACATGGCGAATCAGAAAGGTTTCCGATATATTCACCGGATGTTCCAACAAAAACCGGTGCTCTGTCCAGCCATTATGT
Organism: Planctomycetota bacterium; assembly: GCA_021852275.1. Taxonomy (GTDB): domain Bacteria; phylum Planctomycetota; class Phycisphaerae; order WQYP01; family WQYP01; genus JABEVA01. The sequence continues at coordinate 24,118 of JAJZNX010000035.1, forward strand.
GCTGTAAAATCAACGGGATTTGCGTCTTGACGGCAGTTTCTTCCTCGTGGCTACTTTTA
>JAJZNX010000158.1 GCA_021852275.1 Planctomycetota bacterium
CAACGCGGGCAAGTACGCTAAATCGCGTTCGGCCAACTACTTACGTTCAAAGCGGGCGAAGGGACTCGAACCCTCAACAGCCAGCTTGGAAGGCTGGCGCTCTGCCATTGAGCTACGCCCGCGCATTGTCGGCATTTTATCCATATTTTCCATGCCTGCCAGCATCGCGGTCTGGAAAGCAATCTAAGCGCCCGTAGTAGCGGTCAATCCAACGGGCATACGGCCACCAGCCGTAACAGCTTTGGCCTCTACTTCCAGCAGTGGCCAGTCGGCGTTGTCCCAGCCTACCCGGCTGCCCACAGGAAAATCGGCCACGGTTTGCCCATGCGGCAGTTTCACTCGAATCGGGTAGCCTGCCTGCACCAGAAGTTCGCTGGTTGTGGCGTGTTGTTCCACCACGCGACCCTGCATCCGACGCGGCCGGCCAAACAATGGCTCAACATAATTGCCTCCATCACTCACCACTTCAATCTTGCGCGCGGGTGCATGCACCACCGCGTTAACGCGCTGGCCAACTTGCAGCGGCGCTGCCCCGGTGTATTTAAATGTGCTTCGGTAGTTGGTTCCAGGGACCACTACCGTCACCTGGTCATCGGCGACCTGATTAACAATAAATTTCATCGCGAGGTTCTCCAGTTATTACCGCCCGCGATTATAGTAAGATCATGCTTTTGGAGCAAAAGCTGCTCCCCCGACACCACCGCTGACGGTACCAGAAACGAATTGCAACGTCCCGCCGGCTACTGCCACATCCAGCAAGTTTGACCGATGGCAAGGCGCTTGCGAAGCTCATCGCCGTATAGGCCTGTCGCCAGCGAACAGCGCTGCCAATATACAACAGGCCAACTGCAACATTTGCCCCACTATGCCAGTAGCGCAGTCTGCGCGCCTGAATTTACCCATCTAATGGCAGCAGAACTTATCAGCGGTGATCAAACCTGAACCCAAACCGAAACACCGGACCATAGTACGGATGGTAAAAATAGGGATGGTAATAAGGGTGATAGAACCATGGATGGAACACCACAACCGGTGGACAATAAACGGGGGCCGGTACGTACACGGGAGCCGGAGTAGAATAAACCGGCGGCGTGTAAACAGGAGGCGGTGTATAAACCGGCTGCGGGGTGTAATAAACCGGAGCAGCCGGTGGGGCATAAACAGGGGCTGGCGACGTATAAACCGGTGGTGGTGTATACACCACGGGCGGAGGACTATAGACCACTGGCGGTGGGCAATATGTGGGCAGCCCCACGCCCACTCCAATGGTGAAGCCCACCCGGGCCTGCACCGGCTTCGCCGAGGTCAAAAATAAAACAGCACTCGCGGCAACCAGCGAAGCCGCCAACAACTTCCGACTCAGATGACCGCGTAACACAAGCATGGTTAAACTCCTGCTTTAAGACAACAACCGTCACATTCCAGCAGTCCAGCTTTAGTGTTGGCATGAACCGCTCTATTAATTTATACGCCCGACCTGATAGATTGTTGCGGTACCCTGGAAGTTTAACGTCGTTTTTCACAAAAGGATATTTTTGCGAACTGCAATGGCCATGACTAATCCGCAGCCTTGGGTCAAGGATTGACACCGGCAAACGGGCCGCCTACGATTCTTGCGTATGAAACGGGTGACAGGCAATCTGAATTAAAATAAGGAGTTTAAGATGGCCGGACCAGATGTGTTGCAGTTCTCAGATGCAAATTTTCAGCAGGAAGTGCTCAATAGCAACCAGCCCGTGCTGGTGGACTTTTGGGCGGAGTGGTGTGGGCCGTGCCGCATGTTGGCACCCACCATTGACGAATTAGCCACGGAATACAAAGGTCGCGTAAAAGTCGGCAAAGTGGACACCGATGCCAATCGTGATACGGCAATGAAATTCAACATCAGTGCGATACCGACCATTATTTTGTTTGAAAAAGGCAAGATATCCAAACGGTTTGTAGGCCTGGCCCCTAAGCGGGATTTCAAGGCCGCCCTGGATGCCTTGGTTCCGGCTGGCGCAAAGTAAGGGCTGTCAGGAAATAAAGCGTATGAATACGGCGCAGGCATTTTTAACGGCCGGCGACGCGCATACCACGGCCATGGGTCTGTAAAGAGCGACGAACGATGCCACGACGCCAACAAACGGAACCGCTAAATGGTACAGGTTATCTCTTGACAGCCATAACTGCTCCTGCCGTTGTTTTGACGTAACGCGTTAAAAAACAGCGGGATGACTTTTTGTGTTGAATTTTTGCGTCACGTGATCCGTTGATGCAGATTTTTCGCGGGCTACCCCTCTGCCGCTCTGGAGATTCCGTAACCCCTGACCTCAGGTCAATTACCCGGCCATCGCCGTATGAACGGCCTTCAACACGTCATCAATCGTGTACAAATCCCGCAATATCTGCGGGTGATACGGATGCGACGGTGAAAATATCGCCAGAAATGGAATTGATCGACCACCCAATTTTAACAGCAAGGACTGCGCCGGCGGATTGGATTGCGTTAAGTCTGCGATTAATAGCACCATCCCGGCATGTTCCGCCGCTTTGCGAACCGCCGGTGAATCCAGCACAAATGCCTTTACTGCCCGGCAATTGATGCACCAGCTTGCCGTAAAGTCCACCATCACTGGATGATGGGCAAACAAAGCGGCCTGCAGGCGGGCATTGCTGAAACTTTCCCACTTATTAATGACCACAGGCTGATGCACAGGGAACTGCCCCGACGCCAAGGCCGAACGCTGCGCGTTGGCCTGTGCCGTAGGTATATACAAGCGCCACAACCACATTCCCATCAGTATCGCCAAACCCACGGTAACACCACGGATCGTTAAACCGCGTCGGAACGTGATGTTTGCCATCACCACCTGGCCCCATACCCAGCACACCGCCCCAACCAGCAGCGAAAGGCTGATGGCCGCTAAAATTTCTCCCCGACTTGGCAAGCTGGAAAAAATAAAGACCGCCACAGCCAGAATCACAAACCCAAGGATATTTTTAAAAATGTCCGACCATCGGCCCGCGTGCGGTACCCAACCAAGCCAGTTGGGCATGGCTGCGAGAACCACATACGGTGCCGCCATCCCCACGCCAATCAAGGTGAAAAACAGCACCACCACCCAGGCCGATTGCAACAGTGCCCAAGCCAGTACACCGCCAAGAAACGGAGCGCTGCACGGTGTGGCCAAAACGGTCGCCAGCAACCCCGTGAAAAATGACGCCACATATCCACTTTTGGGAGCCTCCAGGCGACTGACAGCGGCAGGTGGTTGAATGGTCCATACCCCCAAGGTAGAAAGACCAAAGGCCACCAGCACCAAACCTATCCCAAGCATAAAAATGGGATTTTGAAATTGGGTTCCATACAAAAAAGTTCCGCCCGTGGCCCATTGGTACAAGCCGATCGTTCCACCCAACACCACAAACAAGCTCACAATACCAAGTCCAAATACCAGTCCATGGCGCAGGGCGATACGCCGGTCGCCATGGGCCTGATTTATAAGCGAAAGAACCTTCAGTGGTATGACAGGCAAGACGCACGGCATCACGTTAAGTATTACCCCGCCCAGTAATGCAAAAAGAACCAGCAACCACACCGCCGTATGAGATTTTCCGCCCATTGCCGCATACGTTGCCGATGTATTGGCAGGAACTCCGATCGTTGTGGAACCTGCAGCCGGTGGCGGCCGTGGCCGGGCGGATGCAATATGCACCGCCAGCTTGAGCCGTAGCGTTGTCGGCATAAAGCAGGAATTGGCATCACATGCCTGCGTGGTCAGTTTAACCAGCAGGGTTTGCGTAGGAGCCGCATTGGTCGCTATATGCATGGGTATACGTACGTCCACCGACCCTTCATATACAGAAAGTTTTCCCAGAGCGGTAATGGCGGCGGAAGCGGGAATATCCTTTCCCGGTGGATACTGCACTGCTCTAAATGCAATGCCGTCCGCAGGCAGCGGCTTTACCCGCGTAGCCACTAGAAAGTGATCGTACGGATGTGCACTTTGGATATGATACCCGTGCGCTATATGAATGTGGACATCAAGAACCGCCGCAGAGCCGGCCTTCAGAGGGGTTGTCGTTAATGTGGCGCGTACTACGGTAGAAACCTGTGCCTGCACCCGCCCAACACCCAGCCCAAGGCACCACAGAACCACCGGCAGACCCCGCACCAGAAAAGTCCGCTGACGATTCAAGACACCCCAATTACGGTGGCAAGAAAAAATAAATCTCAGGAACATGACATACCGCAACCAAGCGCGTTATCCGTGAGCGTTTCAAGCTATTATGCCAGCGGGGCCGATGACTCGCCTGGTGGCCCAGCGGCAGCCTTGGGCGGTTTGGGTTTCACAGGCAGCTCACCTAAGATCACCTTGAGGTCCAGCACATTGAAACTTTCCGGTTCACCCCGAATCAGCCACATCAACGGCGCACCACTGATTTTAGAAGCCAAATCCAGAATTTCCACCGATGGTACGCGGCCTTTTTCATAATAGTTGTAAGTTGAGGGCGAAATCCCCAGAAGATACGCAAACTTGGATTGTCCGCGACGACCGCATACCTGTACACGCAGGCGCTTCATCCGCTCACAGATTTTGCTATAGTCTTCCCGCAATCCAGTCTGTGGAACTAAGACGTTCATATGCACCTCCGTGGATAGCAGTGCCCCCCCCTCACGAGCCATTGCACCCTCTACATACTACTCATGGGAGGCCAGCTTGACAAGTCTGTCTACATTTGCCAGCACCCATGCTACTTTACGCTCAATCATCTGCAAAAATCCATACCCCTCAATACGGCCGAAGGAACCGGTGGCTGCTACGTGGAACGCGCTTTCCGCCACCATGGCCTCAATCATCAGCCAGGGAATGGCCTTCAGTTCCGCCACACTGATCATATCCACGGTATCGTATCCGCGGATAAACTTGGAAAACCGTGTTTCATCCACATGGTTCGGCCATTTCGCCGGGTCATCGCCGCCGCCCAAAATTGAAAATTGCAGAGCCCCGTTGGCCAAATCAATCACGCGCTGCTGCAGGCGAGCCGAATCGTAATCGATCACCGCCACCACCCGCTGATTCCTGAAGAGCATATTTCCCGGATGCCAGTCACAATGCACGATCTGCAACGGCCACTCGGGCAGGCCCAGCGTGTTGACCTTCTCCGCCGCCACCAGATACGCCTCGCGCAGGCCAATCAGCGTGTCGGAGACCTGTTTTTTATCTGCGGGGGTGTTGCGCCCGCCCCGGCTGAAGACTTCCGGTATCTGATCCAGGCTGCCTCCAATTTGTCGATTGTAGTGGTAACTGCCGGTGGGTGGCTCGTATTCCGGGGTGTAATCGCGCAGCAATTTATGGTACAAGGCCAGAATTCGACCGGAATCGAACGTAGCTTCCGGCGAGTTGTCATAGCCGGATCCGCGGATGTATTCGAAAAGTTCGTACACATTGCCCATACATTGCAGCATGGAGTTGTTTTCCTTGCGGGTTCCAACCAGATGCGGCAACGGAAATTGCTTTTGCGCAAGATAAAGCTGCAAGGCATGACAAAAGGCAACTTTGAAGGGGTCATCCTTGCCTTTGGCCCTCCGCTTCAAAAGATATTCACCCCGTTCCGTTTGCACCAGCAGCTTCGGAGCCTTGCGTGAGCCGCGAGGAAATTCCTTAATTGCCTCGATCACCCCAATGTCATAATGGCTTAGGACAATGGCCAGCTCGTCGGCACTGAATTTTTCTCGGTCACTCATGGACGTAATACAACCTTTTTCTCGCAGCCGCAACACCGACGTTAGTCTAGATACTAATCACGTTTACACGCGAGTCAACAAACGCCCGATAAAACAGCCCCTCGTAGCCACCACCTGCAGAATATTTTTCGGCGCGACTCTCCGCTATTCGCGGCCCGAGGCAATCAACGCCCGCGCCGCCTCGCCGGTTGCCCGGCCCGCCGGCCACAACGCGGCCAAGAGTGCCAATCCCGCCGTCAGCGCGCCGCAAACGCCAACCGCGCCCCACGCCACCACCAGCCGGGAATTAAAACCCACCATTAACTGGTCTATTCGTGTACCCATAAACGCGAGGTAAATTCCCTGCCCTGTTCCCAATATCCACGCGGTAATAATAAGCAGACTGGTTTCGGCCAGGATCATTCGACACAACTGCCAGCGCCCCGCCCCCAACGCCCGCAATATCCCAAGTTCCTGCCGCCGCACGCGCACCGATGCCATAAGCAGCAGCGACACGCCGATGCTGGCCGCGATAAGCACACCCAATCCCGCGATGGAAAGAGCCTGCATCACTCGCTCAATCATGGCGTTCAGATTGCGTTTCATTTCACCGATTGAGATGCCGTGCAGTTCTGCTCCCGAAAGAGCCAGCAACGAACCCAGCAGGCTTGCATGTCGTGGCCGCGATAAGAATTTCTTTACCGCCAGCATGACCGCCATGCCCTTAAATCCCGGCTTTACATCCACCATCACGGTGTTCAGGCCGGTAACGCCAAAGTACCGCCGGGCCTCTTCCCGGCTGCCCACCACCGCGATGGATGCCACCTTGCGGAAAAGTCTTCCGGCGTGCAGAAATCGATTCGCCATGTTGATTTCCGGCACCTCTGCAATACCCGCCACTTTAAACCGCACCGGCCCCATCAGGGTACCAAGCGTAATATTTCGCCCCACCGCCAGGCCGAATTGTCGCCGTGCCTGCGCCGCAATAAGTACTCCACGCCCCGCCGCCAGAACTGCAAAGGCCCGGGTTGTCTGCCCGGGCCGGTTATTCATCAATTTGACGCGCACCACACTCCTGAATGATCGCGGCTCGATCGCCACAAATAAAATAGTGCCAGGTGCACCCTTGCCAACAGTTCCCTGCACCCAAAAAGCCGTCACGCTGCTGGCTGCCGCCACACCGGGTACAGCCTTATCGAGATTCCTGAGCCGCTCTGCCGGCAAGGGCTTAAATGGGCTGAAAACAAAAACATCCGGCATGCCTCGCGGAAATTCCCACGAGGCCACCAGTCCCGCAGCCCGTGAGCGCATCACTGTAAAAAATGCAATCCCTATCAACAAGGCCCCCACCATTGCCCCACTGCGCCAAGGCCGCCGCGAGCATGCCCCATTCAGCAATTCCGGACGAATCCACCACAGCCGGGCAAGTACTCTTCCCAGCAGCTTTTCCAGCAGTACTGCCAACAAGGGTGCCAGCAGTATCACACCAAAAAAAATCAGCGGCACGCCCGCCAGCAAATAAGCCTGAAACTGCAATGTCGGATCGGGAATTTGCCATAAGGCAATCTGCAAAGCGATGGCTGCAATTCCCACACCTGCCACTGCCCAGATACGACGTGGCGAAACTGCCTGCCCCGCAATAACCACTGCCCGCATGGGGCCGATGCTCCACGCCAGTAACACCGGCACCAACGCCCCAAGCACGGTGGCGGCCAAACCGGTCAACGCTGCGGTGACAACTGTCAACTGGCTGATTTTACATACCGTAAAAACTCGCGAAAAATGTTCAATCAACCCCAGAGCTGTCCCCCATCCCACCACCAGCCCCGCCGTGGTTCCCAGCAGGCCCGGCAAGGCCGATTCCAACAGCACCGTTTGCAATACTTGATCACGTGACGCGCCTATGCATCGCAATTGTCCAAACTCGCGCACCCGCCCCTGAATGCCCACCCCCATCATCACGGCAATCAGCACCGCCCCACTCAACGCTGCCAGCCCGGCCCCAAACAGCATTGCCCGCGAAAACGCCGTTTGAACGTGCGCTAAAGCCGCTGGACCTTTTTGCGCCGCATGCACCTCCACCACCGGACCACTCCGCCGCTGCAACATTTTTATAAAACCCGCAATAGATACGCCATGGTGCAGGTGAATTTCAATTTGCCGCCAGCGCAGCGCCGTGCCGGTTAAATACCCCAATTCCCGACGAGACATCGTCATCCCCGGCGACTCCAGAAACCGTCCAATGGGACTGGGAGTAATAACTCCCGCCACCCGCAGGTGGACTATCTTTCCAGGGGCCGTACGCACAACCATCATCGCCCCGGTCTTCAGGCCGAAACTCCGGGCCAATCGCGAGTCCAGCACCACCTGATCCGCGAATTTCGCCGGTGCGCCGGCGGCAAAGTTTTCCGGATGAAATTTCCAGGCCGTAGCCAACGACACCCCACGTGCATGCACCAAAGTTACCCGTCCATGGGTCACCACGTAAACAATACCGGCAGCGCTGCCTCCCGCGTACGCCACCTGCGGCAACTCACGAATTTGTTTGAGCAACCCCGGCGGCAAAGCGGAATCAAATGCCTTTATCCGCGGGTCTACACGTACATCAACGGTGCCTTGAAAGAGCTGTATATCATGCGCCAATGACGCAAGGCCCGAGGTAAGGCCCGCGCCGGCCAGAAATACCAGCGCCGTGCCGATCAGCACCAATAACGAGCAAAGCGTTGGCCGCAGCGGCTTATGACGCCAATGCCTGATAGCGAGTTGCCAAGATACCGGCATCATCACCAACTTCCACATTAAATTCACCCGTTTTTTGACCGTCGCGCAACACGATCACGCGCTTCGCCTCGACGGCAGCGGCCGGTTCGTGCGTTACCACCAGCACCGTCATGGGCCTCGTTTCCAGCACCCGTCGCAGCAACTTCCAGAAAATAGCGGCGTTGAGCGAATCCAGATTCCCCGTCGGTTCATCCGCCAGCAGCACCGGCGGATTCATGATAAGTGCCCGGGCAATGGCTACACGTTGTTGCTCTCCGCCGGAAAGTGCATCCGGCCGATGCCGGACGCGATCCTTCAGGCTCAAAACCTCCACCAGTTCCTCCATGCGGGAATGCACAGTAGCATTGCACGTACCGGCCAATTGAGCGGGCAACAGAATGTTTTCCCGCACATCCATTGATGGCATTAGATTAAACTGCTGAAATATTACCCCGACCGTCCGCCGCCGATAGGCCGTCAGAGCACGCTCGGACATGGTGGTTAAATTCTGTCCCGCCACCACGAGAGAACCCGTGTCTGCAGCATCCATTCCACCACACAGATGCAACAAGGTAGATTTGCCCGAACCACTGGCACCCATAATTGCCACAAATTCACCAGGATCGACCGTTAAATCAAGTCCGCGCAAAGCCTGAATTTCCCGTCGCCCCTGCCGATAGCTTTTAGTGATGCCATGTATGGCTATAGTCGGGTTAGTCAGGCTGGTATTGATTTCGGTGGGAATCGTCATCATTATCTGTGAATTATACCCGGTGTGCCGCCAACAGACACCCATGGAGCAACTGGCCACAAGTGTTGATGTTGCTTGTGCACGGGTATTGCGGGTATCGTAGGAACCTCATGACCCGTGTCGGATCGTGCGAATGGTGTGCGGTAATCGGCAACCGTTTTTGCTCCCGGCGTCCAGCCAGAAAGAGTACCAGTGACACAACCGAACATTATCTATATTCACTCACATGATACTGGCCGTTACATCTCGCCGTATGGCTTTGCCGCACCCACACCTCACCTGCAGCAATTTGCGAGTGAAGGCGTGGTATTTCGTCAGGCTTTTTGTGTGGCTCCCACCTGCTCACCCAGTCGCAGCGGGTTGCTCACCGGAGCCTGGCCACATACCAATGGCATGTGGGGGCTGGCTCATCGCGGTTTTGGTCTTAACGACCCACGCTGGCATCTGGTTTCCACATTAAAGGCCGTCGGCTATCAGACTATTCTATGCGGCATTGAACACGAATCCAAAAATCACCACACGGCCCAGCTTGGTTATGATCAGATATTGGAAGTCCCTGGACAGTGGCGGAGCAATGAAGGAGTGGAAACCACGGCTGCCGCATTTCTCAAGTCCACAGCCAAGCAGCCATTTTTTCTTTCGATCGGGTTTTACAATACTCACCGACCATTTCCGTCTCCAGAGCCGGCGGACGATCCGCGGTTTCTGCGGCCCCCACCGCCTGTCCCCGACCTGCCAGAAACCCGGCTGGACATGGCAGGGTTTCATACCAGCGTGCGTCGGCTCGACGATGGTATTGGTCACGTGCTGGCCACCCTGAAGCACACCGGCCTGGCCTCAAACAGCCTGGTCATCATCACCACGGACCATGGTCCGGCCTTTCCCGCCATGAAATGCAATCTCACTGATCATGGCCTTGGCGTGATGTTGATGATGCGCGGTCCGGAGGAGTTCACGGGCGGCCGCGTAATAGACGCCATGGTCAGCCAACTGGACATATTCCCCATGCTCTGCGAACTGCTCAATATAGCCCGACCACCCTGGCTGCAGGGCGTTTCCCTGATGCCCCTGATTCGCCGACAGGTCGACACCGTGCATGACGCCATTTATGCCGAAATTAACTTTCATTGTCCGTACGAGCCGCAGCGTTGTATTCGCACGGACCGTTTTAAGTACATTCGTCGCTATGATCCACCCCGTGGCCCCATGGTGGCCAATTGCGATCCCAGCCCCAGCCGCGATGTATGGCTCGGCCATGGATGGACGCAGCATATCATACCACGAGAGCACCTGTTTGATCTGCTCTTTGATCCCAACGAAAATAATAACCTCGTGGACCACCCGGCCTACGTATCCGTACGCAGCGAAATGAGTCAACGCCTGATAGCCTGGCAGCACCAAACGCAGGATCCACTGCTGAATGGACCGCTGCCGATACCACTGGGAGCACGCATCAACTCGCCGGACGCGGTAGATCCGGAATCCTCCTTTCTCTGACCAATCACATCTCTGACGGGAAGTACACAGCGCGGTATTATAGGCTAACTGCGGCGGCGACCATACGTCGGGTTGCGCCGGCCGACAAGGTGATGACGCCGCCGCGTGCATTGAAGAACTCAATCATGCCCCAGGCTGCCCGTAACAGCTCTTTTTTTAATGGAACGAGTATGAATAAAGACACCACGCCGGCTCGCTTTGTCTGGTTGCCTGTGAACCCGCAAGATACCGTCCCCACGGATTGGCTCGCTTTTCGCCGCCGGTTCGATTGGGCTGGAAACAGTGCACCGGCAGCACTGCATCTTTTTGCATCCACCCGCTATCGGCTGTGGGTCAATGGTGAAATTGTCGGCTACGGTCCGGGGCGTTTTGTCCCGCCGCATGAAGAATTTGACCGCTATGATCTGGGGCCCTACCTATGTGCGGGCAGCAACTGTATCATGGTTGAAGTCTGTTTTATCAATGCCAATAACTTTCAGAGCATGTCGGGCGATTGCGGCCGATTCCTCGCCTGGGGAAACGTTCAAACCCCTAACAGCTCCATCGACCTGGCCACCCCTGGCGACTGGCAGGTTCAGCGCCTGACCGCGTGGAGCAACGACGCACCGCATTTCAGCTTCGCCATCGGCCCTGCAGAAATTCTCAATCTGACCATCCGAAAACAACGGCTGAGTTCCGACACCCTCTGGCAAACACCCATGGTCATCTCCCGAAACACCAGGCTTGCCCCACGCTCACTGGTCATGCCCATCGGAAAGCTCATCCATCCGGCGGCGCTCCATGCTGGAACACTTATTTCAGATGAGCAGCGCATCGGTTTTAACAGTGTCGATGAGCCGGCTGTAACCCCTGAAGGCAGCAGGTCCGCACCGCGGCGCTTCAGTTACGCAACTTTCCTGCACAGTCCGTCCGACCAGCAGGTAACCTTGGGCCTGCACTGGGGGCCGCACTTCTTGAATGGCTGCGAAATTTCCGGCAGCGACGACCCTGCCAGAGGCAATCGGCAGAATGCCACAGTCTTGCTGAATAAAGGCTGGAACCTGCTGTGCGGCCAACCACAGCAAATTGGCCCGGTGTATCCATTCATGCTGGGCCTGCCGCGGGCAGCCAACCTTATCGCCAAAGCCTGCCCGAACCTCTCCGACCCGCACGTACTGCGCTATCAGCCGCCACGCCCCATGGAAGAGATACAAAACTGGAAAGCCGCGCCACCAACACTGCAAACCTTGAACCTGGACGATCGGGCATGGCAACTTCTGCCGGCCGATCTATTACCGCCCTGCCCCGCCCGTATGATGAGTTGGGACATGCCCCTCCCCATGGCCAGCCTTGCATCCTCCAGTTGGCCGCTCACATTGCCGATGGAAAACGACTTTGTCCTGATAGCCGATTTTGGCACAGAATATCTGGGCCATCTGATGGTAGACATCGAGGCCCCGCACGGCACTGTGGTCGATCTGGCCTATGACGAACGATTGCGCCGGGATGGAAGCGTGGACTTATTTGCCTGCAACCCATTTATAGAATCAGCAGACCGTTTTATATGCAGCGGCGGGCAGGAAGTGATTGAAACCTTCCATCCACGCGGGGGCCGGTACGCCCAAATCACCATCCGCCGACCCAGGCACACATCCGATGCCGTTGTGCTGCATGGAATAACACTCCGAGATGCCCGCTGTTTGCCCCCTGGCATCGGAACGTTTCACTGCGATTCGGACGTATTCAACTGGGCGTGGGACATCGGCGGGCAAACCCTGCAGGCCGGCACGGAAGAGGTTTTCTGCGATTCTCCATGGCGGGAACGCGGGCTTTACCTGGGCGACAGCTACGTACAATCCATGGTTCACATGGTGTTATGCCAGAATCATGCGGTGGTACGCCGGGCGTTGCGGCTTTTTGCCCAGGCCCAGCGACCCAACGGCCAGATGCCGGGAGCCGCGCCCGCCTGGCTCCCAACCACCTGGGGGGATTTTACCCTGATTTATACTCTGTGGCTGCGTGATTACTGGGCCTGCACCGGAGATTTTTCCACCCTGCAGGAATGCCTGCCCGCTGTCGATCGCGTGCTGGCCAGCCCCACCTGGAAAACCTCAGCCCATTCCGCGCTCTGGGATGTCTTGAAAGAATATGCACCTTTTATCGATTGGGGTGTTCTGGAAGAGGCCCGCACTTATGATGAAAACGGCGTGCTCAACGCCTTGCGCTACCGTGCCCTGCTCAATGCCGCAGAACTTCACCAAACCACCGGCAACGGACTGCAGGCACAGGAATACCGCCAGCAGGCGGCCCAGGTGGTGCAGGCCTTTCAGCAGCGGCTCTGGATGCCGCAGGCCGGGCGATTTGCCGGCGGAACTGTCAACGACCGGCCAGTGGAGCAGAACATTCTTCATGTGAACATTTTGGCGCTGGCCTTTGGCCTGGCCAGCGCGGCCCAGGAACCGGCCCTTATCACTTACGTATTATCGCGGCTGGAAACCAATGCGGAAAAAGCCGCCCAGGGCCAACCCGCCAATGATTTTGCCGAACTTTACTATCTCCAGTACGCCCTGACCGCCCTGGTACGTATCCAGCGGTTCGATGTAGCGGAGCGTATCATCACCCGCCACATGCAGATCATGAAAGACCGCCACGCCTGGACCTTCTGGGAATGCCTGCACCGCGGTGTGCAAAGCAAAGGGAGCCTGTGTCATGCCTGGTCTACCGCACCGCTGGCATATTTCAGTCGCTACGTACTGGGTGTGCGGGAAAAAACACCAGGACAGAGCCGGCATCTGGTGGTGAATCCACGGGTGGCTGCCATCCGGCACGCCCGCGGCGTTGTGCCGCACCCCGCCGGGCCAATCCATGTCCAGTGGCACCGCCGGGAAGACGGCCGGTACGAGATTACCGCCCAAGGTCCGCCGGAGGTAACGCTGGAGGTTGTCCCGGCGGATAATCTCCAACCGGGACCCGGTGGGCTGCCCGCGGTGGGATAAGCCGCAAGGTGGCCCGGCCTGGCACCGCGCCGTCTCCAAGGCGGGGGCAAGCTTTGGTCAGGCACCGACGAGCTGCTGATAGGGCCGGTCGGTATCCGTACGTAAGCACCATTGCAGCAGCTTTTCCATCAGGTCGGCGCGAACCGGGCCTAGCGCCGGGTCATGGTAACGGTTGGAAAGTTCCCAGCGGTCCGTCTGCAGATCATAAAGTTCATGATCGCCGGTTTCGCGCATTACCAGCTTGTATCGATCGGTGCGCACCATCTTGGCCCGGGCCATGGCATCCGGGCAATTGCGATACGTACGCTGTTTGCCGCTGTCGGCTCCGGGAAAACTGAATCGCCCGCGCATTTCGGCTTCGTGGCCCCCGTCCGCAAATACTGCTTCGCGTATCCGCTCCACCCGCCCCTCCAGCAGCGGCCGCAGATCATGCCCATGCACCAGCCAGTCCGGCTGCAGGCCCAGCAGGCCCAACAGCGTCGGTGCCAAATCGGTATGATCGGTCAGGGCAGAAATGGTTTTACCCTGTGGCAAACCCCCGCCTGCCAGAACACATGGCACGTGGGTAAGACAATCGGCGAACGTGGTATCCCACTTTTCGCCGAGTCCGTATTGCCCGGCAAAATCACCATGATCCGACAGCAGCAAAATAATTGAATTATCCCACAGCCCCTGCTGCTGGATCGTCTGCAAGATACGCCCCATTTGGGCGTCCACCCGGCTGATCATGCCGTAATAAACGGCCTGCATTTTTCTAAGCAGATGGCCATCCGGATTCATCCCGGTACGGAACTCCCGCTGCTTCCGCAGTGACAGCGGTGCATGGGCCGGCAGGTCATGCGGAAAGGCCGCTATTTTTCCCGGATCATACATTGAAAACCAGGGTTCCGGTGCGGCATACGGCGGATGCGGCGGGCCTAAATTCACCTGCATGAACAGTGGCCGCGATCGGTCGCGCACCCTGGTAAGCAGTTGCACCGCCTGCTCGGTAATCGCTTCGCTATCCCAGTGCACATCCAGATCACCGCGGTAACGGGTCTGCGGGGTCAATGGCAGATCGGTGTCCACCAGTGCCGCGGCACCCGTTAAGTCCGGTGCCCGTGATTTATAGTCCTCATAAATGGCCTTGAGTGGACGTGTCCAGGAATGATGGTCGATCCGCAGGCCGCGTTGGCCGGGCTTTAATTCTGGTGGTGTATGGCTGGCCTCGTGCAGGTTTTCCCAGGCATGGTTAAGTCCCAGCACGGCCGTTTCATAGTGCAGACCCACCAGGGTCTTAAGGACATTCGGCTGGTCGACCGGCATGTGCTGCCATATCGTGCGATAGCCATCGGTATGCGTATAACGGCCCGTGGTCATGCTGATGCGTGCCGGCACGCATTTGGGGAAGCACGTAAAATGCCGCGAAAGATTGACGCCCCGCGCCGCTACCGCATCCATATTGGGTGTGTGAATGTCCGGGTTTAATCCATTGGCACCCAGACAATCTCCGCGCATCTCGTCCACACACAAAATAATCAAATTACGCGGTTTTGAATTCATATCCGTCATGATCTGCCTCGTCATTAAAAACGTCCGGCCATCCTATGTCGATACCCGGCGGCCCCTTCAGGTTCAGCCGTATTCCACTGTTACCCGCCGCGGGCTTAAGGCAGGCAACTCCAGACATACATAGAGTGAATTTTCAATGCGTTGGACCGTATACGCCCCCGGCGAACCATCCACCAGAACTCTCCGCACCGAAGCCGCCTCCCGCGGCAGCAGCAGTTTGAGCGTACCGCACAGGCCGCTGCCGGTCAATAACACATCCAGCCTCCCGGCCGCACGGTCGTGCCGATATTGATAGGCCACGTAAGCTTCACTGGCGGGCCAGGCCACAGTCGCGTCCACCTCGGCTTCTTCAGCAGCCGCCCAGCGTGGAGCCAGCTCCACCACATCCATGGCTGGTGCCATATCCCTGGCACCGGCCAACCCCTCCATCAACGCCCGCACCACGGCCGCGGCACCCCATTTGTCGGGAATGCCGTACGATACATCCGATACCGGCACTTGCAGTGGTTGATCACTTAGGGTAAGTCCAAGGACCATCCACCGCGCGGCATTCTCCGCCGCGGTGAATTCCACACGCTCCAAGGCCACTTCGGGATGGTCTACCGCCATGCCCCAGGAATAAATGCCCACATTTTTAAATCTCGCATTGGCCCCACGCCACGCCAGTCGCAGAGCGTCGTTACGATCCCGCGGCCGGGAACCTCCGGGCATAAACCAGGATTCCACTTCCCGGCCGGTCTGGATGTACCTGGTCTGATGCGTGCCATCCGAATAATGCAGCGTCAACTGGCCCACCAGCGAGCCGGCCTCGCTGCCGGCATTAGAACAGGCGTGGAGAAGGTAAAAGCTCCGGGCCTTCCGGCGATTGGTCGCAACGGAAACTCGCCGTTGAAACTGGCCGGCTCCACCCAAAATCAAACAACTGCGGCCGCCATTGTTCCCCGGATCAATAATGTCAAACTCCACACCATTGAACCGCTGCTTGCCGGTCGGCATTTGCGCTAAATCATTGCCCGCCTCGCCCAGCCATGGCAGAACCCCCGCCGCGCTGGAATCGGCGCGAAAATGGGCGTTGGCCACCGGCCTTAAGTCCAGGGGCTGGTAGCCGGCCTCTGCGGAATCGGGCATTTTGCCCTTCAAACAACATGGCAAAATGCCGCCATGTGCCTCCGCCCAGCCCAGGATCCGTTGCAGAATATCGACACCGTAACTTTCAAACCCATGCTGAAACGCCCCGCCGGCAAGCTCCCCGGCAACAATGGGCGAGACCCCGCCATTCATGTATTCCCAGCGTGGAGCGCTGATTTCAAACCCCTTCTCAAACGGCGGATAGCAGTTATAAAATTCGCCCGGACTGCTCGCAGGCATCTGCGAACGAATGCGCTGATAACTGCGGATAATTTTCACCGCCTGCTCATGCGTAATGCCTCGCCCCAGGGCGTAGGCATTGGAGAGCGTAATTTGTTCCGCGGTGGGTGTACCGCCCACATCGCGCTTTACGCCCGGATCTTCATCCACAAAATGCGTAAAAAACTTTCCGTTCCAGGCCAGCGCCACCACCCGTTGCATCAGCTTCCGCGAGAGGTCCCGAAAGTTTTGAGCCTCCGCACCGCGGCCCACAACTGTCAGCATTTCCGCCAGATACCCCAGCGCCGCCGCCATGCCGGTGTTATCGCCGTGCATCACGCCAAAGCGGGTTCGCTCCGGATCGATACGCATCATGGATCCGCTGATCGCGGCATCCTCCTGGTGTTGAAAGTCCCAGGTATCAATGGTATAGCCGCGCTTCAGCAGCTTAAATTCAGTACTCCAGCGGTACGCATCACTGGTGGCGTAAGCGACAGCCCGAATGGCCTGATCCAACATGCCGGCCATCCAGGCGTTATCGCCGGTGGCGCGCCAGGTTAAATACAGGCCTTCAATAAAGAGATACTCCACATCATTTTCTACGGGAATGCGCTCAAAACGGACCTGCGGATTGTCGGGCACCGTGCGGATGAAACCGCCATCAGCAAATTCATGGTCACGCCAGGTCTGATGCTTCGACTCTCCGCGGCCGATCCGATCCCAGATCAGGCCGTCAGCCCGCTGATAATCCGCATAGAGGTCAATGCCGGATTGGAGCATAACGCCGTCAAAGTAGCGCATACCCTTCAGGGTATGCACATGGTCGCGCAACCAGCAAATATAAAATTTGTACAACTTATCCTGCAAACGGATGAACTCGCCAAAGCCACCGTCGGTTTGCAGCATCGTATCCACCAGCGCACGCAGCAGGCGGGCCATTCGACTGGAACCGTCGGCTACGCTGGTTTTCGCCACCAGCCGAAACAGCCTTTCCTCTACCACCACGCCGGCCTGATCCAGCAGCCGCACCACCTGTCGGCCCGCTGCTCCGCCCGCCAACCACGATACCGGCTGCCCTTGCTGAATCTGGCTTTGATGGTAGCAGCGCAGCGCTGCATCCAAAATTTGTAGTTTGCCGGGGCGCTGGGCCGTAACGGTCAACTTTTCCAGCGGCCGCGCCGTGCCATCGGGCCGTAAGCCATCCACGCTTCCCAAGCCCGATCCATCTTTGCCGCCGCCATTCATAGTTACCACCAAAAAGGGGTCATGACCCTTTTACTCCCGGCAGGTGAGAGCCGGTTAATGCAGCCAGTTGGCCGGCTGTACGGCCTGGGCAAAGGCCTGAATCGAATTAATCGCCTGCACATGCCCATCAGGGAAAGCCGTGTTGATAACGCCGTTGTGCAGCGGAATGGTCCCCAACGGGTTATTACCGATAGGCACATTCACCGTGCTGACCTGCCAGGGGGCATAGCCGGGATAACCCGATTTTAGATACTGACCATTTACAACGTCGGCTACCCAGTACGGCGGCGACAGCCACCCTTCAAAAGCGGCATCGGAAAACAACATTTCATCCGGCGGAACTTGCATCAAATGAATGGGTAAAGAGACGGTCGAGCCCCATGGAAAGTTGGACCTATAGGGCGGAAGGCCGCCAGAGGCAGGAGGCAATGGGTAACCGGTGTCACAGGTAACCATCACATTATAATTCATGCCATAATCACTGGGGGTGTAATTATATTGAGCTTTATTAACCTCTGTTTGAAACAACGGACACTGCCATACCGGCGACACTTGGTTGGTTACCGATGGTACATACGCGAAGCCTGGCAGGTAGGAATTTTTGGGCGTAATGGACTGTTTACCACTGGGCGGCAATTGTATCGGTTGGCCACCCAGCGCATCATCCCAAAGGTAGGAATAGCCAAAACTGGTCCACTTCGTGCTGTTGTCATACACCAGAATTCCGTGGTTATCGATGGCGTAATATTGCACCGCCAACGCAATTTGCCGCTCATTGTTGGCACATACAACAACATCCGCCGCCCGCCGCGCCGCCGCCAGCGCCGGCAGCAGCAGGGCAATTAAAATAGCGATGATGGAAATCACCACCAACAATTCAATAAGGGTAAAGCCGGCAGTGGTTGCACGTCGCCAAACGGAAAAACCGGTAGCGGAAGGGCGGTTCATTGGGTGCACAACCATAGCTATTCTCCAGAAAACAGTTTCGATAAACGCGGCGCTCCGTTTATGCGCTCATCACCCTCGCCCTTCCACCTTTAGATTATCCGCGATCCACCTTGCGCAATCAATAACTATTATGTTTTATATTGTTGATTTTGTTTGAAATATTGCCGGCTGCGCCGGCGCGTTCAACACGGATGGTGGGGGTCCGCAGCCGTCGGTGCCCCCATCGCCGCAGGGCATGCCAATTGCGGCTACATTGTTGGTATCCGCCCACGGTCTATGGCTCCCAGCCGCACCCGCCCCAACGAGGCCTTTCCTTAGGGCCGCGCAAAAATAAATTCATGTTTTACGGCGCAGGAGTTTTGGCCGCCGGCGAGGCGTGAGCGACGCGCATACCTGCCAATGGGTCTGTAAGGAGCGAACAACGACGCCCGCGGCCAAAAGAACCAGTCGGAAAGTGTGAAGTTATTTGTGCGCGGCCCCTTAGTGCCGGGCAACCGCGTAGGCAAGAATGTTTCGGGCCAAAGCCTGGGCGGAGGCGGGCGTGTAGCCGCTGATGCCCCACGTATTGGTGCCCAAAAAACCACTGGTGATGTCCTGCGCGGAAAACACCACCACCCATCGCCCATGGAGCTTGACGCCCAGCAGTTGGGGATGATGGTGTACATGGGCTTGTTGTTGATTGTAAAATTTCCTGTAAGACACCACCTGCACGTTTTTACCTCCCGGAAAGCTGCCCTTATACAGTGACGAATCCTGGGGAATGTTGTTCAAAATAGCATGCGGAAATAATGCTGCCGTCATATTCACAAAGGCATTGGTAAAGGCCGGCTTGCCGCCCCCGGCGTCTCCAAACAGCATCCCGCCATGCAACAGATAACTGCGAAGATCGGCAATCTGTTTGGCCGTTAACTTAATGGCGCCCGTACCGGTCATCTGCACCAGCTCGCATTTTGCCGAATCAAGCTTGGAATTGATGACCGTATTTTTAATGGTAACTTGTGTTTGAAAATCGGCAGCGGCTATTTTGGCCATCCGCGGCCAGGCCCCCGGTTCCGGATTCCAATTACCCTGATACTGCAGCCGACATACTGTAAGCTTCCGCACGGGAGAAGAGGTCGGCGGCGGCACCACCAACGAATGCAACCGGTTGGATAACGCACCCTTGCCGATCGCGTAATAATAGATATTGGCGGGAATGGTCCAGTAATCCCGGCGCGCAAACTGGTGGGCCTGCCAGATCGCTCCCAAATCGATCGGACTCACAATCCACAGATAGCGAATGCCGTTACTGATGGCCATAAATCGATGAAAACGCGGTTTATGGCGTTCCGGCAAGGTGGTATAGAGATACCCCCTGGGTGCGCATATCCTGGCCTTGTAGCGATGATGCACCACTTCCTGCCCATATTTCAGCATGGCATTTCGGAATCGGGCCGAGCGACCGTCCGGCGAACATAAAACCAGTCCACCGTCCTGCACGTATTGACGCAGCTTGGCCACCTGGGCCTTGGTAAAGTGGGGGTCGTTATGGCCGGTGATCAACACCAGCGGCGCGTTGAGCCAGTCGCTCATCGGTGAGCGAATGTTCACCACCTGCCAATTCAGCGGAGTTTCATAGGTTTTCGTGAGCCATGAGGTGAAATTGGCCACATCCCGCTGGCGGGCGTTCCAGTTGCCGAAAAACTTCTGGCTGTACTGTAATTTGTTGATCACCACAGGATTTAACCCGCGGTCCAGTATCATTAGCGCATAGGCCGCGGTATTGTCGGAGTTGGAAAAGGCAAAATCACCCCACCAATGATGGTCGGTGGATACTAATGTGGAGGCAAAATCCTTATACCAGTTATGTCCGTTAATGGTCACAATACCGCTGGCCAGGGCCACCCGCTCGTCGCCGTACATGGTGTATAAATCCCGCTCCGCTGGATTGAAGTTTTTCTTCAACCACGCCAGACCGCGAATTATCGCCGGTTCCCTGACCGGCGCAATACGCGGCCTTTGCAACAGGTACTCATCACAAATAAACAGACTGGCCAGGCCCGCCGGGGTCATGGAACCTGCGGAACTCCACCCCGGCCATCCGGTCGAAAAATAGGGCCATGAACCGTCCGCATGTTGACACATCACCCAGTGTTTGCGAGCCAGCCGCCAATATCCTGCCGGAATCTCCAGCCCCGCGTGGGCGCAGGCCCACATTCCCAGTACTCCATATTGCGTGTTGGAATTATCCCATCCTCCCCCCCACTTCTTCTTCGGCAGGTAGGCTGGGTGTCCCACCGGCGGCCATGGTGGTTTCATGAAATAACCGTATGCACCATTTGAATATATGGTTCTAATCAGGTACTCGGCGTCCCGTTCCAAGACCCGTCGATACCGCGGCTTCGGCGGCAACAAGGCCATGGCATTGGCCTGGAAGGATGCCGTATATGTACCCAGCGGCTTAACTTTCACCAGAAAATGAATCGCCGCCCGCATCTTGGGCGTAAAAATATTCAGCTCCGGCAGATGCAGGCTCTGGTCCACGTACAAAAGAGCCTCCGTCACCAGCGCGCTCTGTGCGCCATAATCGTTGAAACTCGATGTTGCCCCGAATTTACTGTTCTCCCACATACCCCCCGGCTGCTGCCGCCGCAGCAACGCATCCGCACCTTGTTTAATGGCGCTGATCACCTCGCGGCCGGTCACACCCGGTGCCGCTGAAGCTGTTCCCGGCCCAACCCCAGCCGTGCCCGCACCCAGCACAACCAGACACGCCGCAAAAAAACAGGTAACGGCGTTACGCGATATATTCATAAAAATATCTCCGGAAAAATGTACCTGACCCTTTATTGGCCACGCTATCGCGCTGCGGTGATGGCCAAAACCACCGGAATGCCCGACCAGGGCGGACCTGGCAGAATATCGATGGAAGATATCTCCTCCTGCGGATGCGGGTTGGTCCACTCCATGCTGTACGCCACGGCATAAAATGGGGTTCCCGCATAACGCCGTTGCCAGGCGATCTGGGCCTTGGGCAGCGGAACCGGATGCGGCTGGCGGTAATTCGCCACTTCTTGGTCGGCATAGACCGGCACATTGACGGATGAGCCATTGGCATAATGAATGACATAGCGCGCCACTTCGACGTTCTGGCCCGGCCGCGGCTGGCGGAGAATTTTTGCAGCCTGCAAAAAGAACAAAGCGTTGGCTTTGCGCTTGACCACAATACCCACAACCTGGGCCGGCGGATGATTGGGCACGCCGGGGCCGCTTAGCATGATGCACGTTGGTACCGGCGAGGTCGCAAAGTGATAAATGTTGTACGGAACCCCGCCCAGCGTTTGCCGCCCATGCGGGAAATCGCCAAAGGTGAAGCGTTTGTTCCCGAACCAGCCTCGGGCCCCGGTAAATTGCGTACATTTTCCGACCAGCCGCACGGGGGTGTAGCGCAGATGAGTATCCCCGGCGATGACCGGAGCGCCCCCGGTAAACGACGCATGAAATGCCGCCAGCAAAGCCCGCAGAAGATTGCGTTTTTTCACGGCGTTGACCGGCATGGATTCCCGGCCGGGCGGGCGGAAGTCCAGATTAAAAAGCACCATGCCCCCTTGGCCGCGTGGAAAGGCCATCATGCCGCCCACGTTGTCGATCGGTTGCACCTTCCGGTTAAAGCCGGCCGAGCGTTTGATCCAGAGGTAGATGTTATCAATACCGACCATGCCGCCCGGGCTTGCGTTATGTTGCCAGCGCGTAATGCGCAGGGTCAGGGCCCGGGTGGTCACGGGATGGGGAAAGGCAAAGCGCTGCCGCCGGTTATTGGGCTGTGTGTTAAAAAGCAGCGGAGGCTGTCCCGGGAAGCTCAGTTTTACCTGCGTGGTGGGCTGATAAAACGTATTGCCGATCCAGGTCCATCCGGTAATCGTGACCGGTTGCGGAAAATGAATCGGTATCCGATTGCCCTTGACTGGGAAGTCGATAATCAGCGGCCAGCCGGAATCACTCCGAAATCCATTGACAATCAGTGGATAGCCGCCGAAGGTGGAGGTACCAAAAGGCGCCGCGTCATGACCATCGATGACGTATTTATATTCATGGCTTGATACGTAGTAGCCGGCCTGCCACGGAAAAATCCGGCGCGAAGAATATTCCACCAGATCCTGAGTGCTCAGGCCCATGGCCCATGCCGGGCGCGCCGCGGCGAAATGGACGTGGTCGACGGCAAACCGACGGATCATAAAATGAAAACCGGTGAGCCTGTTAAAACTCGCCAGGCCCGCCGGGGTCAGCCCGTTAAGCACCATCCACCCGCCGGCCTGATTAAAGGCCCGCACCGCTGCACGATGGGCGGCCAGGACCGCCAGATTTTCCGGCGTCGCCTGAATCACCGCGGTTTGGGTCGCAGGCGGCGTAATCGCCTGCAACGGCCCCGGCCGCCGCTGGAAAGCCACGCCGATTTTGCGCATGGCCTCCAGCAGGGGACTGCCCGTTGCGGCCACCACTTTCACCGGCCGATGAATCAGTACGTAATGCTGGGCGGCATTGAGCAAATTCAGCAGCAGTATCCGGGCCACGGCATTGCTCTTAAGCGTGGTCCCGATCCGCAACTGCGACAAATACAACATGCCCTTGCCCACCGGTACTTCCACCAGCGCCGCGTCCGCCAGCCGATTGCCGCACACCACCAACGGAGTGGCGGCCCGTTGGGGCCGGTGGTACGGATGCACGGCGATGATCTGGCGTTGTCCCCAGGTAAAAAAATCCTTCTGGCGCAGTCCACGCAGCACCCGCCCGGAGAAATTCATGCCAAAGCCCGTGTAGCAGATATTCTCCGCCGTCCGCAGGTTCGCCGGCGTAGACTCGTACACCAGCGGATGTTTCTGTTCCAGGACAATCACCCGCCGACCGCTTAAGGCCCAGGCCGCCAGCCGGGAGGATCCGCTTTGCCGGGCGCTCAAGGCATTGGGACCCACCAACAGAACCTGCAGCCCGCCGGGCAGTGTGTTGAGCGTTTTTACGGGAGTATAGCCGATATGATGATCACGCAAGAACGCGGTGAGCTTATGGTGCGGATCCCACACGCCGAAATTCGCGGCGTTGAGCGCTGCCACTCCCGTCATTGGGGGTTGGGTATCGCCAGTGGGTAAAATAGAGATGTGCTTGGTATCCTGATACACCACCCGGTTGGCCACCAGCAGCTTGAGGTGCCAGGTACCGTTGGTTCGTGTGGTTTCCCGCGGCATTGGCAGCACCATCGTGAACTTCTTCGATGTTCCCGCCGGCACGGCGTACACGCTGGAGGCCCTGGCAATATCATGCCCGGCGACCGCCCAGGTCCAGGCCAGGGTGATGGGGGCATCGGAATGGGTATCATTAAAAATGCCCATCCGCCTCGGCACCGCCTGC